>CAUEYX010000001.1 GCA_959022495.1 uncultured Lachnospiraceae bacterium
GACCCCTCCCAGGAGGGGTCAGGCCCCTTCGGACAATATTTTCAGAAAATTCTCTATTCTTCCTTGCGGCATTCCTGTTTCCTTTTTACAGAAAGCCACCGCCCGATCACGCATATATGGGATGCTGTTTAGCAATTTAAAGCTGCTTATACGGTTTTCTTGTATATATATCTCCATCTGTTTTTTCACACGACAAAAATCATATTCTTCTTTTTCTTCTTTAATATCTATAAATTCCTGATTATCAAAAAAGTCGTGAAACTCCAAAAATTCTTTTGGATTTCTGAATCTTTTCCCTAAAATTAGGAACACCTCCTCGGATAGATATCCTTTTGTTTTCTTTTTTCCACGCATCACTGCGAAATATTCCCCGGCACTGCTGAAAGGATAATCTAAAATTGATGAAACCATGTATGCTTTTATTGGATTATTATGTATATAACGAATACAGCTGAACAAATATCCTTCTGTCTCGACGGGACCGCTAAAGAATCTTCCCTGAAAAACGTGCCCGCTCTGCCCGTATTTACAGTTATAATAAATTGCATAGATCGAATTGAGCTCCTTCATAAAGATTGAAAGAATCTTAAATTCCGCTTTAAGCAGGATATGAACATGATTAGACATAATACAGTATGCATAGATCTCAACGCCATACTTCTCAGCCCTGCTCCGCATAATTGACATAAAATACTTTTTGTCATCATTTTTCTGTAAAATGTGGGTTTGATTATTCCCTCTGGATACTACATGATAGACATTTGTGCCACTTTGTTTTCTCTTGCTTCTCGGCATACACATTCCTCCTGGTTATTAAATTTTTTGTCTGAATTATGCTCCGAACCGGATAGGATCTTTTAAGACCTTTCTACATGGTAAATGAAAATTCAGAATGAATTAGATATAGATATAAGGTATCATCAATTTTGAAGTTTTTCCAGAAATTTTTGTTGGACTTTTTATTTTGAGTTTTTAAATTATGAACGGGGTCAGGCCCCTTTGAGGAAAGCTGTCAGAATTTTCTCCTCAAAAGGGCCTGACCCCGTTCATAAAATTTACACAAATGCTTTTACTTTCTCATAAATGCTCTGAGCATCCAGCCCATATTTTTTAATCAATTCCAATGCTGGTCCTGACTCGCCGAACACATCGTTAATACCAATTTTCATTACTTTCGTAGGAACGTTCTCACAAAGCGCATCGCAGACTGCACTTCCCAAACCGCCAATCACAGAATGTTCCTCTACTGTAACAACTTTCCCAGTCTCCTCAGCCGCCGCTGCCACAAGCTCTACATCCAGCGGTTTAATGGTATGGATATTAATAACCTTTGCATCAATCCCATCTGCCGCAAGCATTTCAGCTGCCTCCAGGCAGTTATTCACTGGAAGTCCCGTAGCGATAATTGCCACGTCTTTTCCTTCTCTCAATACGACGCCTTTTCCGATCTCAAATTTATAATCCGGTCTGTCATTAATTACCGGCACCGCAAGCCGGCCAAATCTCATGTACACTGGTCCGTCATATTCATATGCGGCGCGGACTGCCGCTCTTCCTTCTATATAATCAGACGGATTGATAACCACCATTCCCGGAATGGAACGCATCAGCGTGATATCTTCATTACACTGATGTGTCGCTCCGTCTTCGCCGACAGAAATTCCAGCATGGGAAGCACCAATCTTTACGTTAAGGTGCGGATAACCTATCGAATTCCGTACCTGTTCATAAGCTCTGCCAGCCGCGAACATGGCGAATGAACTTGCAAACGGCACCTTGCCAGCCGCCGCGAGTCCGGCCGCAACTCCCATCATATTTGCCTCGGCGATGCCACAGTCAATAAATCTTTCAGGATAAGCTTTCCGAAATGCTCCAGACCGTGTCGCTTCCGCAAGGTCCGCGTCCAGTACAACAATGTCCTCGTGTTTTCCACCGAGCTCTACCAGTTCATCTCCATAACTGTCCCTTGTCGCTATCTTTTTTACATCTGACATAATGCTTCACCTGCCTTTTCCAGTTCTGCCATTGCAATCTTATATTCCTCGTCGTTTGGAGCTTTTCCGTGCCATCCAGCCGCATTTTCCATATAGGACACACCCTTCCCTTTAAGGGTTTTCGCAATAATCGCTGTAGGCTGTCCTTTTACCTTCTCAGCCTCTTTCAATGCGGATTCAATCTGATCAAAATCATTTCCATCTATATTAATTACGTGGAAATTAAACGCCTCAAATTTCTTATCAATGGGATACGGCGAGTTCACTTCGTCTACTGCCCCGTCAATCTGAAGATTATTGTTATCAACAATTACAACTAAATTGTCTAATTTGCGGTGTGCAGCCAGCATAGAAGCCTCCCACACCTGTCCTTCCTGAATCTCACCATCGCCAAGCATAGTGTAAACTCTGTAAGACGCACCTGATAATTTGGCCGCTATTGCCATGCCCACAGCAGCGGAAATTCCCTGACCGAGCGACCCAGAAGTCATATCCACGCCCGGAACCTGTTTCATATCCGGGTGTCCCTGGAGATAAGAGCCTGTATGGCGGAGTGTAACAAGATCCTCCCTGGGGAAATATCCCCTCTCCGCAAGAACGGAATAAAGAGCCGGAGCTGTATGCCCTTTCGACAGTACGAACCGGTCCCGGTCCCCTTTACCCGGATCTTTGGGATCTATATTCATCTCCTCAAAATACAGGTAAGTAAGGATCTCCGCAGCGGACAGTGAGCCGCCCGGATGCCCGGCTTTCGCGCTGTGAACCGCAGTCACGATATCCTTACGGACCTCATTTGTAATCTTCATAAGCTTTAATTTGTCCATAGTATCTCCTTTTCTGAATATTCTGAATGCTTAGCTAAAAGGGGCCTGACCCCTTTTGGAAAGTGTACGGCACCGTTCACGAAATCTATGCTCACTCTCCGAACACAGCCCTGTAATCTTCCTGGAATTTCCTGATTCCCGCATCTGTCAGAGGATGGTGTGTCATCTGCTCAATTACCTTATATGGCACCGTTGCAATATCCGCGCCGGCAAGCGCACAATCGGTAATATGCATAGGATTGCGCACGCTGGCCGCAATAATTTCTGTCTCAATCCCCGCCACAGCAAAAATCTCCGCGATCTCTGACACAAGGTCAACGCCTCTTACAGAAATATCATCAAGACGTCCGAGGAATGGTGAGACATACGCTGCCCCGGCTCTCGCCGCGAGCAGTGCCTGATTGGCGGTAAAAATCAGCGTAACATTCGTTTTAATTCCCTCAGCTGCAAGTACTTTAACAGCTTTAAGCCCCTCCACAGTCATAGGGATTTTTACTACCATATTAGGATGAATCTTGGCAATCTCACGCCCTTCCCGGATCATCCCTTCTGCGTCCGTGGTGGTCGCCTTTACCTCACCGCTGATCGGACCGTCTACTATAGATGCAATCTCCTCGATGACATCCTTAAACCTGCGCCCTTCTTTAGCAATAAGCGACGGGTTTGTCGTCACTCCACATATCACACCCATATCATTTGCTTTTTTAATATCATCTACATTTGCAGTGTCAATAAAAAATTTCATCTCAAGTTCCTCCTGATCATGAATCAGTCACACATTGCTGCCTTGATTATATCCATTAACAAAACACAGGTCAACTCCTGTTCCAGTGTTCAGGCTGATAACACTGTTTTTCTTTGCATACAATCCGCTTAGAGCTCTGTCCTGCCCTCTAGGGCACGCAGCAGGGTTACTTCATCAATATATTCCAAATCGCCTCCCACAGGGACACCGCTCGCGATCCTGCTGACTTTAATGCCAGCAGGCTTTATAAGCTTGCTGATATACATCGCTGTGGTTTCACCTTCCAAACTGGAGTTCGTAGCAATAATTACCTCATCCACATCTCCCTGAAGGCGTTCCATCAGCTCTTTCAGACGGATATCACCAGGTCCGATCCCCAGCATCGGTGATATCGCGCCGTGAAGAACATGGTATACACCGTTATATTTTCCGGTTTTCTCATATGCAGCCAGATCCCGGGGTGTTTCCACAACCATGATCGTCTTCTTATCCCGGTCCGGGCTGCCGCATATCGGACATATTTCCCGGTCAGTGAGGGTGCAGCACACCTTGCAGTACCTTACATTCCTGCGCGCTTCCACAATCGCCTGTGCAAGACCTTCCACCTGGTCCAGCGGCATATTAATAATATGAAACGCCAGGCGCTGTGCTGATTTGCTCCCAATCCCCGGCAGCCGTGAGAATTCCTCAATCAGCCGGCTGATCTGGTTACTGTAATACTCCATCTAATTACACCTCTGTCATGAAACACATATTGAAAGGGGTCAGCCCTTCACCTAAGCGACCCCCTTTGACCAAAAAATCCTGAAATATTCTGAATACTTTCCCGAAAGGGGCCTGACCCCTTTCACGAAAATTGTCAGAACATTCCCGGCATTCCACCGCCAAGCCCACCTGTCAGCTTGGACATTGCAGCGCCTGTCTCTTCATCCACCTGGCGCAGCGCCTCATTTGTCGCCGCCACGATCAGATCTTCAAGCATCTCAATATCCTCAGGATCAACGACTTCCTCCGCCAGCTTCACCTTCAGAATCTCTCTTTTCCCGGACACGGTTACTTCGACAGCACCGCCGCCTGCAGCCGCTGTAAACTCCTTCGTCTCCAGCTCTTTCTGCTGCTCTTCCATCTGGCGCTGCATTCTCTGCGCCTGTTTCATCAGATTTGCCATGTTCCCCGGCATTCCGCCACCTGGGAATCCGCCTCTCTTTGCCATATTAATCCTCCACTGTTATCTCCATATTGATCTTCTGTTCTATATCCACGAATGTATCTTCAAAATGTCTGCCCTCTTCTACATGCCGCACTTCAACTTCAACTTTCCTGCCGATCCTCTGCTCAATCAGCCCTTCCAGTTCCTGCACATGGTCCTCTCGCCCGACCACGCTGGCCGCCAGAGTATCCGGCAGTACAATAAGCAGGCGGTTATCTCCGCCCAGACTCAGCCGTGCCTTCTTCAGATACCCCCTGATCATGCCAGACGCCTCATTGGCAATGGATCTGAAATTCTTCACAACTTCCTGTACATCCTCTGGAACTGCATTGGGAAGCTCCGGCTTCTGACCGGATGGTCCGCCGGGATATCCTTCTCCGCCGTAAGCACTGCCGTCACCGCCGGGCATGACGCCCGCATAGACAACCCGTTCCGTCATATTCGCCGCGGACTCCAGACCTTTCTCCACTTTTTCCTCAACCGCACGAATCCGTTCAAGAAGCGTATCCTGATCTGGTTCCATTGCCGGCGTGCAAAGCTTGATCAGCGCAACCTCCAGCATAACCCTCTTCTGGGTGGCATACTTTAACTGACCTGACAGCTCGGAGAAAATACGGATATAGCGGAACAGCATATCCGGCTCCACCATCTGCGCTTCTTCCTTGAGCTGCATCATGTTCTCTGTCGATACATCCAGAACATCCTCTATATTATCAGAAGTTTTTACCAGAAGCAAGTTCCGAAGATACCATGTAAAATCCGCTGCAAGCTGGCTCAGCTCACGTCCCTGCATAACCAGGTCCTCTACCACGTCCAGCACACCGGATACGTCTCTGTCGATCACTCTGCGCAGAAGCTGGCTGAACACATCTGTATCAACCGCTCCCAGTACCTCAAGTACATGATCGTAAGTAAGCTTCTGCCCAAGATAAAACGCGATACACTGATCAAGGAGGCTCAGGGCGTCACGCATAGATCCATCGGCCGCCTTAGCGATATACCTCAGCGCCTTGTCCTCCACATCCACATGCTCCGTATCCATAAGCTCCCTCATCCGCTCCGTAATCGTCTCGATACTGATCCTGCGGAAATCATAATGCTGGCAGCGTGACAGTATGGTAATCGGAATCTTATGCACCTCCGTAGTCGCCAGAATAAAGATCACATACTCCGGCGGCTCTTCCAGCGTCTTAAGAAGCGCATTGAACGCGCCTATGGAGAGCATATGCACCTCGTCAATAATATAGACCTTGTACCGCCCTTCTGTTGGACGGTAAGCAACTTCGTCCCTGATTTCCCGGATATTATCCACACCGTTATTCGACGCCGCGTCAATCTCGATCACATTCATGGATGTGCCCGCCGCGATTGACCTGCACATCTCACATTCCCCGCAGGGGCTCCCGTCCACCGGATGTTCGCAGTTAACCGCCTTCGCAAATATCTTTGCCACAGTCGTCTTACCGGTTCCCCGCGTCCCGCAGAAAAGATAGGCATGCCCAATACGGTTCGCTTTGATCTGGTTCTGTAATGTAGTAATAATATGATCCTGCCCCTTGACATCCCCGAATTCCGAAGGGCGGAATTTTCTGTAAAGTGCCGTATATGACATGTGTTACACCTCTTACTCTCTGATACTCTTGCTCGCTGACATTTCTCCGTCCGCTGTCCCCAGACAAAGCGACTGCGCAGGGAGTTCTTTCCCTGCGCTTTCCTCTGTCATGTATTCATGACGGTCATCCTTTGTTCTTGTTATTCATCACCGAAGCTGATACCGACCATACGTGCCTCTTTAATAAGGCTGCATTTCGGGTCAACTGCCTTTAACCTGCCTGCCACTTCTTCCAGCGGAACCTTTGTCGTCTCCCCGCCTTTGATCGCTACCATATAGCCGAACTTCCCTTCCAGAATCAGCTCTGCTGCCTTAGCCCCGACTCTCGTTGCGATTACTCTGTCATACGCGCACGGTTCTCCGCCTCTCTGTGTATGTCCGGGCACTGTAATGCGTACTTCTTTATCTGTCTCCTTCTGGATCTGCTCAGCAAGCTCATACGCAATAGAAGGATATTTCCTCTTTGCCAGTTTATCCTTATATTCTTTCTTCTTTAATTTTGCGTCTTCTTTCGAGATCGCTCCCTCTGCCACCGCGAGGATCGTAAATGCCTTCCCCGCCTTGGAACGTCCGTCGATCACCCTGGCAATCGCTTTAATATCATAGGGGATCTCCGGAAGCAGAATAATATCAGCTCCTCCCGCGATTCCCGCGTGCAGTGTAACATGTCCAACCTTGTGGCCCATTACTTCTATAATAAATACACGGCTGTGTGACGTTGCCGTTGTATGAATCCTGTCTATGGTATCCGTCGCAATATCCACTGCGCTCTGGAATCCAAACGTCATCTCCGTGCCCCAGAGGTCATTGTCAATAGTCTTGGGAAGTGTGATCACATTGAGCCCTTCTTCTCTCAGCAGGTTTGCTGTCTTATGCGTGCCGTTTCCGCCGAGAATCACAAGACAGTTGAGGTTGAGCTTATGGTATGTATGCTTCATTGCCTCTACCTTGTCAAGCCCATCCTTATCCGGCACACGCATCAGCTTAAACGGCTGTCTGGATGTACCGAGGATTGTGCCGCCTCTTGTCAGTATTCCAGAGAAATCTTTTGAGGTGAGCATGCTGAAGTCCGCATAGATCAGGCCTTTATATCCATCCTTGAATCCGTAGATCTCCACGTCGCTGCGCTTGGAACAGATGCCTTTTACCACACCGCGCATAGCAGCATTCAATGCCTGGCAGTCTCCGCCGCTTGTCAACATTCCGATTCTTAACATAATAACACTTCCTCCTTTATCTTACTGACCGGCCTGCACCTACACTATAAATACCTGCTGCCTGATTGTCCCCTGCCTGAAATCTAATAAGCATCCGGCCTTTCTTCGACTGCTTATTATTATACCCCATTTATCTGGGAGGAACAAGAAATTTCATCTTTTGACTGCTGTTTCCTGCCGTATTTTCCTTCTCTGTCTTTCTTCCTTGTTCCTCTTCCTTCTATTCAGATCCCCTCAGATTTCATATCGAAAAGTGCCACATACCATCATAAAAACGCATAAAAAGAGATGCTGCAGGCTCTTTTATGGCGTACCGCATCTCTTTTTCCAGCGCTGTGCTGTCTCAAATCTCTATATAGGAAATATCCAAAACTTACAGTCTCTTAAGAAGTGCCTCTCTCTCTTCTTCATATCCCGGTTTTCCGAGCAGAGCGAACATATTTCTCTTATAACTTTCCACTCCCGGCTGGTTGAACGGATTAACGCCGAGTAAATATCCGCTCACACCGCACGCAAACTCGAAGAAATAAAACAGCTCACCCAGATAGAATTCATTCTGCTCCGGAATCTTCACCATCAGGTTCGGAACATTTCCGTCTGTATGCGCGAGAATCGTTCCGTTCATCGCGCTCTTATTAATAAAGTCCACATTTCTGCCTGCAAGATAATTCAGTCCATCCAGATCTACCGGCTCTTCATTGATCACGATCTCTTCCCTGGACTTTTCTACATTGAGAACAGTCTCGAACAGGATTCTATTTCCGTCCTGGATGAATTGACCCATGGAATGCAGGTCTGTGGTCAGATCTACGGATGCCGGGAAGATCCCTTTCTGGTCCTTGCCCTCGCTCTCACCGTAAAGCTGTTTCCACCACTCAGATACATAGTGGAGGCTGGGCTCATAGTTTGCCAGCACTTCCACTGATTTGCCTTTGCGGAGAAGAATATTGCGGATCGCCGCATACTGCATTGCGTCATTCTCTGCAAAATCATTTTCCAAGGCAGCCTTTCTGCCTTCTGCCGCACCCTCCATCAGTTTATCGATGTCAGCGCCGCTCACAGCGATCGGGAGCAGACCCACTGCTGTAAGCACAGAGAAACGTCCACCCACGTCATCCGGTACAACGAATGTCTCGTATCCTTCTTCTGTTGCCAGATTCTTCAGCGCACCCCTCGCCTTATCCGTGGTTGCGTAGATTCTCTTCGCCGCTTCCTCTTTGCCGTACTTCTTCTCCAACAGCTCTTTAAATACGCGGAAGGCAATGGCAGGCTCTGTGGTCGTTCCGGACTTAGAAATCATGTTAATGGAGAAATCGCGGTCCCCCACCACATCAATCAGGTCTTTAATGTATGTGCTGCTGATACTGTTGCCCACGTAGTAGATCTCGGGAGCTTTTCTGATATCCTTTGACACTACATTGGCGAAAGAATGTCCAAGGAACTCAATTGCAGCCCTTGCCCCAAGGTAAGAACCGCCAATTCCAATCACCAGCAGAACTTCCGAATCCTGACGGATTTTCTCAGCCGCTTTTTTGATGCGCGCGAATTCTTCTTTGTCATAGTCCACCGGAAGGTCAATCCATCCAAGGAAATCATTCCCTGCCCCGGTCCTGGCGAGCAGCTTGTCCTTTGCTTGAGCGGCAAGCTCGCTCATATACTGCATCTCATGCTCCTGCACAAAACCACATGCTTTTGAATAATCAAATGTTACTTTGCTCATCATAATCCTTCCTCTCCGATATCTCCTGATATCACTGTCATCATTCGAAGCCCGGCGCCGGCACTCCGGCAGTATCCGATACTCTATGGATATTTTACCAAATCTGATTTCCTTATTCAAGTGCAATGAAGGGATTCAAACTTCATTCAGACAGCATCTCCCGCATGCCTCCAGGAGACGGTTCCGCTGTCTTTCAGGCAAGAAATTCTTCCAATATCTGCCGGATCGCCTCCTCCCTCAGAGCTGTTCTGTCACCGTCAGCGCCGTTTTCCGCGACGGCACTGCGCAGTGCCTGCCTTGCAGCCTCCCCGCTCTCAGCTGACCTCGGTTCCCCCTCAATATTGATGGGCAGGCGTTCCTCACGGCTCCTCCCTGCGGACTGTGCAGACTGCTGGGCAGCAAACGCTGCCTCTGCCTGGGCATTCCCCCGCACTCCCTGTTCCATCCCGGTTTGACCGGCTGACTTGCCCACGTTCTGGGTATTCTGCTGCATCTCAGACTGCCCGGCGGACGGAATGTCTGACTGAACTGCCGGCTGGATATTGGACTGGGCGCCGGACTGCACACCAGACTGGACTGACCGGCCTGCTCTGGCTTTTTTCCTTCCGGCATCCTCCTGTCCCCTGCTTTCCGGAACAGGCTGAAATCCCCCTTTTCCCGCATTCTCCGCAGAAATCACATCGATCGATTCCCGTTCTCTCTGACTCTGTTTCTTCAGTCGGAAGGCACAGATATTTTCCAGGTAATCCACCATGTACATCTTAACCGCATTTACCTTATATGGCTCATCAGTCAGCCTCATAACAACAGACAGCAGCACCATCTCCGCAATGCCTGCTGCAATATATTGATAAACAGTCTCCGTGAGACCGGAAGAAAGGTAATGAGCCGACGCACCCAGCGCCGCCAGTATTCCCGCAAACCACACCGTCAGGACCTCAATCTGCCTCCATGTGTGGATGCGCAGCAAAAATCCCCTATATTCATATATGTATTTCTCCACGAATGCGTCAATATTTTCCACTGAATCATGGATCATGCACGCATGTTCATATTTTGCTCTCACGAGTTTTATCAGACGGTGTGTACTTTTCGGCATGTTTCCTGCCGCTCTCACCAGCCTGTACAACGTCAGCTGGTTAATGATCTTCGCCAGAATCCCCAGCACTCCGATCCCTGCCATCAGATAAATGATAACACGGGTATCTCCTGCCAATCCTTCTAACATAGCAAACCCTCCTGTTTATTTGATCTTCACAATGCTTCCCTCGTCCTGCGACAGTTCGACTTGTGTTTGTGGACATTATAGACCATCCTTCTCCGATTGTCCGCAAAAACCGTTCTACATATTTCTACACGCAGGCTCTATCCCTGAAGAGCTTGTTTCTCTATCGTCTCTTTTCTTAATTGCCTGATCTAAAGCTCAGATTAACTTGATAATCCTTCCGGCAGAGCAGTTGGTCTTCAGAAAGATTCCTGCTGACATTCCCGCATTGACTGAGTCTCAACAATGTCATATTTCCTCATATCTGAGCGAACCGTGACGGATAAAAATATTGGTGATGACGGACAACACGACTGGCAGTATGTATTTCTCATATGGGAATATTAATAACGTCGATTGTCAATAACGACAATTTGTATTTTTTATTCTGATTTGCTATAATGTTCCCTGGCAAGGAGGTAAACAAATATGGATTATAAACCGAAGGGCGTCTGTTCACAGCAGATTCATTTTGACATTAAAGATAATAAAGTAACCAATGTATGCTTCCGTGGAGGATGCAATGGAAACCTGCAGGGAATCTCCCGCCTGATCGAAGGCATGGACGTAAATGAAGCGATCTCCCGTATTGAAGGAATCAAGTGTGGGTTCAAAGCCACTTCATGTCCTGATCAGCTCGCGCAGGCATTAAAAGAGGCAGTCGGAAAGTAAACCGGCTGCCTTTTCGGAGTAATAAACGAAGGAGAATTGCCCCATACATGATTATGAAATTCATTAATTAAAATTCTATCCGAATAATGGATTTAAATATAAATATACCCCCTTTAAGTCCTGAGAGCAGCCGCCATATGTATCGCCGTTGGTTTGTGGTGTTTCTCGGAACAGGTTTCTCAAATCTTTGAAATGATTTTTTTTATTAATAGTTTCCGTGGCGCTGCACCGGCGGCTGCTCTCAAGACTTAAAGGAGGGTGTTATTCAATTATATGCTGGTTATTTGATATATATTCCATCTGTGAAGGAAGCTGTTTCCTCATAAGGGTATGAATCTCCGGCAATATGGTATGCCCGGACTCTATAATAATATCCTCTATCAACACTAATAGTTTTTGCAGTTGATAAAAATATGTTATTTTCCGTCTTTTCCATCCACCAGTCTACCTGTCCCCATGCATCAACATCTTCAAGATAACGGTCAACATAAACAATTGTTGCTATATAGTTTACTTCTTGATTTGCTGTCGTGGAAGCATATGCATAAACTCTTCCGGTTCCTGCTTTAGAAATTGTGCAGTCCCCAGTCATCAGATAAATTCCTCTTGAGGTAATATTATTCGAATATCCTGTAGAACTATCTTCTGTTGTAAGGTAAGAACCGTCTACCATTTTTAATGTTTCATCCGAAGCTTCCGCGGATACAATAGATACTGTCATTACCATACAAAAAACCACTATACTGCTTATAAATGATAAAATACGTTTCTTCATCTGTTATTCATTCCTTTATTTTTTTCAAGTAATATTTCCTATATTAAATAAACAGTTCAGATGACAAAAACTTACGCGTTTTTAGAAAAAAACTAAATTTTTTATAATTTTCTCAAATTCTTCTTTATCTAGAATTCCCATAATTTGATATTGAGCATCCATGTACTCAAAATCAGCCACGTATCTACTTAGGTTTGAATTATCTACTTTGTATTCTTTAATATTTATTTTGATATTTTCTACAACCTCTAATTGATATTCATCAATTAATTTATCTGTCTCTATTTGACCAAGAGAAGAGTCGTCATCATTCATATACATCATATATCGAATCGTCTGCCCATTATAATCATATAATAAAACTGCTTTTCTCTGTTCCTGATCCAATTCATATAGCTTCAAATACGTATTTGCAGGAATATAACCTAATTTAATTGTCGATATTCCTAACTTTTCTCCAATCTCTTTATAAACCTGTATCTCATCGATATCTTCACTTTTTTGCGCTTCCATATTTTCAACATTTATAATGGATGCATTTTCATCCCCAGCAATTCTTTCCCACAGAACCTTCCAGTACGACTTGCTTCCCACACTTGTGATCACGCTTCCAAATGCAAGGACAAGCACGGCTGCCAGCGCCAGTATAACGTAGCGCTTTTTCTTTCTGCGATACACGGTCTTTGACCGTCTATCGTATTCATAGTCCTGTATCTTATTGAAAAGAGAAGTTTCCATATCTTCAGACACCGTAATATCATCAAGGTCTTCCCGCTCCCTGACTTCTTTTTCTATCTGGCGGGCTTCTTTATCCACTTCTTCTTTCAGTGATATTTTTTTCAGTTCTTTCATTCTCTGCACCTTTTTTCTGTCCTATATTTTTCCTTGACATTTCACCAAATAAGGTTAAGATGAAATTAGCTTTAGCCGTGCATTACTACATTTTCTGGAGGTTACTATATGAAACGAATCATTTTGACCGGAGGCGGCACCGCCGGACATGTCACTCCTAATATCGCCCTGATTCCCAAGCTTAAGGAACTGGGATATGACATCCAATATATTGGCTCTTATAACGGCATTGAAAAGGATCTTATTGAACCTTTTGGCATCCCTTATCATGGGATTTCCTCGGGAAAACTGCGCCGCTATTTCAGCGTACAGAATTTCACAGATCCATTCCGCGTAGTCAAAGGCTTTGGAGAAGCACGCAAGCTGATCAAAGACCTGAAACCTGATGTCATCTTTTCAAAAGGTGGGTTTGTCTCCGTCCCTGTTGTTCTTGCGGGAAAGAGGTGTAAGGTTCCTGTAATCATCCATGAATCAGATATGACTCCTGGCCTTGCGAACAAGATTGCCATTCCTTCCGCTTCAAAAGTGTGCTGCAATTTTCCTGAGACTCTCGACTCTCTTCCTGAAGGTAAGGCTGTGCTTACAGGATCTCCCATCCGTCAGGAGCTTCTTTCTGGAAACAAGATTGCGGCATTGGATATGTGCGGATTCACTGCTGATAAACCAGTGATCCTTGTGATTGGAGGAAGTCTTGGATCCGTTGTGGTCAACAATGCTGTGCGTCAGAGCCTGCCCGAACTGCTCAAGGATTTTCAAATCATCCATCTGTGCGGAAAGGGTAAGACTGATGACTCCCTGAAGGATACTAAAGGATACTGTCAATTTGAATATATCAAGAGTGAACTGCGGGATATTTTTGCCCTCTCCGATATCGTCATCTCAAGAGCCGGGGCTAATGCGATCTGCGAGCTTTTGGCTCTCAGAAAACCAAATCTTCTTATCCCTCTGTCTGCCAAAGCGAGCCGTGGAGATCAGATCCTGAACGCACGTTCATTTGAACGCCAGGGCTTCAGCATGGTACTTGAAGAGGAAGAACTCTCCAAAGAGTCGCTAGTCTCAGCAATCCATGAGCTTTATAAAAACCGAGAGACTTTCGTCAATGCCATGAAAGACTCTGGACAGCACAATTCAATCGATAGAATCATCAGCCTGATAGAGGAGGCTGTCTCAGATAAATAGAGAGCTTTTCTTTTTCTGAACAGGTGTCCACCGGATGCCTGTTCATTTTTTCTGAATCATCTCTTTATATTCCACACCATATGTTTTTCGAATCCATACTTTAGCTCTGTGCAGGATACTATGGAGAACCCCGATCTTGACATCCATCATTTCAGCGACTCTTTCCTGAGGAATATCCATATAATAAGCAAACAGAACTGCGTCGTGCCATCTCGGATTTTTCTCCATCAGCCCTGAAAGTATAGAATCATTAAGCGCTTTTACTTCCGCTGTATATTCCTGTTCTATGCAGTCATCTTCCATACTTTCCGTAAACAGCGTATTTTTCAGACCGTTCTCTTCGTCATCCATTGATATTGTGCGCCCATATTTGTTTTTGTAATTCAATGCCGAATTTTTCGCAACTGTATATAACCACGAAGTGATCTTTTCTCTTTTGAAATCTTCAAATCCTGTGTACAGTTTTAGAAATGTATCCTGAGTTATGTCTTCTGCCGCATCGTAATTGTTGCCTGAATAAATGTATGCCACTTTCAGGACGAGATTCTTATACTTTTCATAAATCTCGTTAAATTCACGATTACCTGTCAACATAATTTCTCCGGTTTATTTCATTTTATCCAATATTTCTTTTTTATCTGTGTCATTAAGCTCCCCCATATGCCAGCCGAGCCCGACTTTGTCCCCTTTATATCTCGGAATCATATGCATATGAAAGTGAAATACTGTCTGACCTGCACACTCTTCATTATTCTGTACAATATTATAACCATCGCATCCAAGTACGTCCGTCATCTTTGTTATCATCCTCTTTGCCAGAACAATTGCCTTTGCAGCTGTTTCTTCCTCAATATCATACAGATTTCTGTAATGCTCTTTTGGTATGATCAGGGCATGTCCCTTTGACGCCGGTCCCAGATCAAGTATCACGCGGAAATCATCATCCTCATAAAGTGTGGCGGATGGAATTTCGCCTGCCGCAATTTTACAAAAAATACATTCTTTGTCTTTCATTGTGTTTTCCTCTTTTCCACAGATTATTTCTGATAGTAGTATATCCCATTTTCTGGAAAAAGAGAAGAAGTTTATCTGAAGAAGGACTGCGCCCTTTTCTCTGATCTTCCTGTGTCGAAAGGTGTCGTATAGATTCTGTTGAACCACCGGAGATGACATGCTAGACTAAATAGTAACAAAGAGAGCCTGCCGGCAGGTTCCTGCTGAAAGAGAGGAGAGACTTCTGTGTTCACCAATATTGATATTAATAAAATGAACCATCTTATGGAGACAAACAAGGATGCAAAGCAGATCATCTCACAGCTGCTTGAAAATCATCACACAGCTGTATCCATGATTGCCCATGAAATACGCAATCCACTGACTCTTGTGTCCTCATCCCTCCAGATTATGGAGGCACAGCATCCAGAGGTTAAAGCATTCCACAACTGGGATCAGATGATGGAAGATGTGCAGTTTATGTGCAGCCTGCTGAATGAACTTTCTTCTTTTAACAATAGTTCAACACTCCACCACTCTGTATTTTCGATCGAACGACTGATCAAGAATGTAGCTGTTTCTTTCGCGATCTCTCTCGACTCAGATAATTCCGGCATCGAATTTACTTCCCGGATCGTACCTGGCATGGGCGATTTTACCGGTGATAAGATCAAGCTGGAAGAAGTTCTCCTTAATCTTCTGTGCAATGCACGGGAAGCAGTGACAGAAAACGGAAGTATTTCTCTGACTGCAGAACGGCAGAACGATACAATTACCATCCGCTGTCAGGACAATGGCTGTGGGATTTCCGAAGATATCATAGACACCATCTTTGATCCATTTGTAACCTATAAGGAAAATGGAACAGGACTCGGTCTTTCATCGTCAAAGCAGATCGTAGAAGCCCATGGCGGAAACATCTCAGCAGAGTCTTCCCCTGAATCAGGTACTATCTTCACGGTCACTCTCCCAGTTTGATATATGGGATGTAAGGTTTCTTTCTGCGGCATAGGATAGCAGCCATAAGGAAGCCGCTGATCAGCCCTCCTATATGTGCCCAGTTATCCACCCCGCCGCTTGTGAAGCCAAAGTACAGACTGAGCAGCACCATAACTGCCATTCCTCTGCCTGAAATTCTTCCCAGTCTGCCCCGGTTTAGAATTACAACGTAGAGCAGTGCTCCCATAAGCCCGAATACTGCCCCTGATGCTCCTGCAGACACAGCATATTCCTGAGTGGATACACCGTGATACAGCGACAGGACATTTCCTCCGATTCCACTGACCATATAAATAACCAAAAAACGAATTTTACCGATCTCTAACTCAAGATTCCATCCCAATGCCCCAAGCAGAACCATATTATTGAGCAGATGACTGATACCGAAATGCAGAAACATGCTGGTGAATATACGATAAAACTCATGTTCCTGTGTCACCATAGGTTCATACATCGCTCCGTGCCGGAGCATGAATACTGCATCCTCTGTATCTCCAAAAATAGACAAGATCAAAAATACTGCGATATTGGCCGCAATCACTGCCGTTGTACAAACAGCTTCTGGCTTCTGTCTCACACGAAAACCTCTTTTCTTTTATATGATCTTTTTATTATAAAGGTCCTTCTGCCTCCTGTCCATCTATTTCCGTTATCAGTTCCTCCCATCTTCCCCAGCGTCCACTCTTTATCTTTCTCACAGTCTTTTCCAAAATGCCATAGCGGGAACGCGGTTCCCTGAGTATCTCTGTGCGTTTTCCGGCAGGATTCTCTGCATCTTCTTCAGTGTCATCTTCATTGGTATAAAATACCGCCGCATCTGGAAGACCACGCCGCTCCTGTCTTTTATCTGATTCTCTTTGGGATTCTTTTTCCTTTCTGTATTCCTCCATAATTTTCTTAAGATCATAGCTTTCCCTTAATGTCTCTTTATGCAGCCTGTATACGAGCAAAACACCGTCTGTGTCCTGATAATCCAGCCTTCTCACAAAATACTCTGTCATTTCATGAAACAGTGTACAGAGGTTCCTCTCCTTATCTGGATCTCTGACCGGCAGATAACAAAATCTGTATGTACCATTTTCTACAAACACAAGTTCCGGAACAAGCAGGACATTGTCAGGATCAAGCAGATGCCCTCTCACCTCATCAATCATTTCCATAAACTGCTCTGTAAATTGTTCTACATCTTCTTTTTTCATCTCCTTTCTTCCGTACAGTTTTTCCATGCTGATAGAATTCCCTGGATAAAATGTATATCTGCTCTTTCCATCGCGCCCTTTACCTGCCACCTTTAATAGAAAAGGAATCTGATTGTGGATGAGCATCTTCATTTGATAATCTTCTTTATAAGAATTCTCCACATCCACATGGACTGCCGTGCGTTCCCATTCATTTTCATATATGATATTCACATTATCCACCTCACTCGATCCACCTCATTTGTCTGATCTTCTTTTCAGGCGTAACAATCAACGCCTTTTGGGATACACTTAATTTCATGAATAACCTCTTCGCTGATGCTGATACTGTAACCTCATTTTTGTTTTGTTCAACAGATACATCCACATCGTTTAAATAGATCAACCTGCCTTTTGTCCGTTTTTTGAAAAAGGCCTCCAGATCATATGGTTCCTCTTTTCCTCTCTGTGCCTGTGCACCAAGTATGGCTGTCTCTCCCGCCGCACCATTTATGACAGCTTTATCATGATAATAAAAGACACTGTGCAGGATGATCACGAACAGCCCCAAAAATAGCGGCATGATATATGACATCTCAATCACAGAACTCCCCCATACATATTTCCCAAGTCTCTCTTTTGTTTTATTTTGACTCCTTTTTTGTCCCTTACATGCCAATAAGTATTCCTCCTATATACGCCGCCGCCAAAAACGGCACAAATGGAAATGAAGATTTTCTATTGAACCGGTGCCTGAACATCATGACAGCTGAAAAGACAGCGGCCATAGTAAACGCGCCCATCAGCAGATACAGGATATTCCAAAATCCTACAAAAATCCCCATGATTGTAATCAAAATGCTGTCTCCATATCCAAATGCTTCCCTCGTTCCCCTGCTGATAAGAAGAAAGAAAAGACCAACGCATCCTCCCGCTGTCACCAGATACAGAGATGAATGCTGCCCAAATAAAGCTCCCAATACCGCAATCGGTACTCCGCTAAAAAGTATATTTATAGGAAGTTTTCTCCACTTAATATCCATCACAGCCAAAATCACTACATAGACAGCAAATACACCCTGGCATATGATCCATCTGTTTTCAATCATAAAATCTGCTATGCTTTTTATTGCGAACATCTAGAGCATGCCCCCATTCCTGTAATTTCTGACCGTTTTACTGCGTGTATTGTGCGTTTCAGCCCGCTGCAGCCAAGGGTATTATGATATCTGTCTCCGGACTCTGTAATATAGATTCCTCCCATGAGCGGACCAAATACGCACTTTTCACATGCATAATATTTTCCTCCGCTTTCATTTCGCAGATCCGGAAGCTGATCAGATGAAACTGCGCGTATTGAAAGATGAAGATAGGAACATTGATAATCTTCATGATAAACTTTCCCATTATCTGTCACATAAACGATATCTTCTCCATTCTCTCCTTCCTGTCCCGTCCTATATCCAGTCCACGCGCTTATTTTAAAAGATTCCTCTAGCTGAGCCGAAGGGTTCATAAATATAGGAAGAGGAATCTGTATTTTATATGTAACTTTAATATGCATCTCTCCCGTATCAGGCGAGACATAGGAGCCTAAGCAGGAGATTCCATCTCCGCCGCCCTTTAATATACTTCTGTCCACCCGTTCTTTCCCAATCAGAGAAATCATATCTGATTTCATCTTCCATATATTAAGTACTGGGACAATGGCTGTATCTTCGGCAGCACTTTTCGCTGCATTTTGAGCCGCATTCAGTATACTGATCCGTATACTCTGTATTTCAATCAGCCAGATCAGACATAATACTGCAAAAAGAAACAACGGAATTCCAAAAGCTGCTTCAATCGTAACACTGGCATTTTTCTTTTTTTCTTCTATATTTACGATACCTCTATTTTCTTTTGTTATCTCCGGTGCAGATGCCCTTTCCGATTTCATTAGGGCTATTATTTCCATATTCGGTTGTATTGTCATCGCAGCCGATTTTCCTTTCTTAAAAGACACAGTTTACATTGGTAAGTTCCGCCTGAGGGATGGCGGTAAAGAAAGAAAGGGCATCTGCACCGGAGATAACACTCGAATCAGCTGATATTACTCGTATCCAAAATAAACAGGATATGTATAGGTAATATCTCCAAGTATTACCGCTGTGTTTTTTAATTTTATTTTTGACACGCAATGATCAGCTCTAAAATATCCCATTCCATACTCAGATTTCAGATTCTCTTCAATTCTGTCCAGAGACCGCATTGTCGTATCCTGCTGATCTGCCATGAATAGGAATATTCTGAGATAATCTTTATAAGATATCCCTCCCTGTGCATCTTCGTCCCCGGTCTTTGCAAAACCTTCTCCCAGAGTGAGCAATTCCGGAAGAGATACCTGCCAGTTTTCCTTTGTTTTTATCAGCGGTACTTTATTTCCCGATAAAAGCGTACGCAGATCTACCGTACTCTCGCCCGCAGCCCATGCGAATAGAACCAGCTGTTTTACAACTTCCATACCTTCCGGTATGAGAAGCAGAATTGAGATCGCTGCCGCCAGCGCCTCAGCTTCTGCCTGCTTTCCCATATCTCCCGTAAGATACGCATAATTGAGGGCAGTTCGGATCAGGAAAATCTTAAGGAGAACGGATTCCAGATTTTCTTTATCGGATGGTTTTCCTGACAGAATGTACTCAGTTTCATAGGAAAGGGATCTGGGGTTTTCATTATCCGGTTCTTTATTATCAGAAGCGTTCGTAAAGCTCTGTAATATGTACTCGTTAAATAGAAGTCTTTCTTCAATCCCATCCAAACCTGTACGTGCCGGAAAACTTCCCCGTCCGGTATGGATGAGACGTTCTGACACCTGCTCCTTTTTATCAACCGTCTTTCCTGACAACGTCATGTCATCCGGCATTACAACTGACAATAATCCTGATTTTTCTATCTGTTCAAGACAGCTGAACGGGTTTCCAGTCTCAGCTTCCTCTGCTATTTCCTGTCCTTCTTCCTGCGTATCAGAAACAGCGGCTGCCGCTTCCTTTAGCTCTTCGAATCTCTGTGTTAAGGTTTCTTCCTCATTCTGTATGGATTCTCCTTCAATACACTGCTGCTCCCACTTATCCGTAAGTCCTGTGAAATCACGTATTAATCCCACGCCATAGCAGGATTCCATATATGCTGTGACCTGTTCCCGGAATGCCTGTCCACGATTATCCGTCAAAAACTGTATCTCCGTTATTTCATGATCCGTATCTCCCACTCCATAATAATGCATTCTTCCGATAATCCTATCCTCTTTGAATTCCCCCGTTTTATAAGTTCCCTCTATTGCAAATATATGGTATTCCTCTAATAGATCTTTCTGGTATTCACCAAATATAGAAAATATTGCGCTGTCCGTCTCAAGACGGCTTCTATTTTTTGAAGTCTGGATGACTACGGTCCCAATAATTCCCAATATGAATGATACAATCAGAATCAATACCATACTCAGGAACACCGTGATCTCCGCTCTCCTCATAATTAAATGCCGGAACTCTCGGATGTAATCTTATCAAAGATCGTATTAATCAGATTGATGAGCTGACTTTTAAAGATAAGCAGAAGTGCTATAACAATGACAAGGATCAGCACAAGCTCAATTACGGTAATTCCAGACACATATTTGTGACTTATAACAAAATCACGGATCTTCTGTTTAATTAGTGATGACATTATTTGTCCATTTCTTTTAATATTTGTTATCATTATTTTCACGGAGATCATCCTCCTTTTCTATTCTCCGATCTGCTGTTTTATCATCCTCTTCCCAGAAGTTTAAATCTGTATGGAAAAAAATGCCGGCACAATCACAATAGCAAAGACAATCATCAACATAAGGAATAAAGGAATGACAAGTTTTGTACTGGCTTCTTCTCCCAGTTTTTTAGCCAGATTCTTACGCTCTTCAAATGCTTCTTCCGCCTCCCTTCCAAGAAGATCTGTCAATCCTTTTGATCCTTTTCTGAGATTCTGAGATAACATTGACCCAAATTTTCGATAAATAGGAAGACCACATCTGATCCCATAATTCTCGTATGCTTCTCCTTCCGGAAGGCCTCCCCGGATCTGGTACATAGCAGCCGTCATCTCCTCATATGCTCTTCTTTTGTGTTTCTCATCTTTCCCCTGGTATTTCTTCTCATAGTCACTCACAATACAGAACCATGCTTTTCTGATCGTCATTCCGGCACGGATATAGAGATTGAATTTATTGATAATCTGCGGATAATCCATCTTCATCTGCCGGACGATCTTCTTCTCTTCTTCCTTCTTCTTCTGAGAAGAAGAAACAATGATCAGGCACGCGGCTCCCATCCCAAGGATCAGCACAGCGAATGCCCTTGTATTTGTTTCATACTCCCACTGTATCTCTTTTCCATCTACATATTTAGGAAGTACAAGAAACTCTTCTGTTTTCGTTTTTTCATCAGAGAGAGCTGCTTCTTCTCGGATCTCTTCTAATAACCGTTCTTCTGCATTTCGCAGCGGCGGAAATACATTGGCATAAAACTCACACACTGCCTGCTCCTCCCCATAACTTAATACCGCCGTAAGTTTGACCTGTGTGCCGGAATCTTTCAAGGCGTCCTTTTGAAGATTTCCCTGGATATCCATAACCTTATAGTTATCCAGTTCCCAGGATACTCGTATGCCTGTCTTTGGTATCTCACTAATCAGTTCCAGATCCTTCCTCACTTCATCCAGATTTTCATTCTGTCCAAGGATCAGCCGCTCCAGCTCTTCCCCTGCGTCGGTAAATACCTGCTGGATTTCGGAAGGAGCATACGCTCTTCCTCTGACTGGTATCTGGATTTTTCTTTCTTCCCCGGATTCACCGATACGGACCTTCATATTATAAACTGCATCCTGATCTGTACCGCCGCGTTTGATTACGCTTTCTCCTCTTGTATTTGTCATGACGTTTCCTGCATTATCCACTATATAAAGACCTGCCGTACATATTATGGATACTGCCGCGAGAACTCCTGCTTTGATATTAACGTTTTTTTCCTTTAAGTATCTGCTTATGTATTTCGTTATCTTTTTCATCAGTTATACCTCAATACAGATGATCCTTCTTCCAAGACAGTAAGCCGCCAGATACACACATAGACAGCCGCTCATTATGACAGCCCCTGCGATATTTCCGTATAAAACACTCAGAAATTCTCCGAACGTCAGCTTCATATACAGAATAATGGCAAATGGGACAGCGCACATAATATCAAACTCAAGCTTTTTTGACGCCAGCATTGTCTCGATCTCTTTCTCTGTGTCAATCTTGTCACTGATGATCTTAACTGCATTCCTTATCATAGAGATACTGTCTCCTCCGCTCTTCTTCGCGGCGGAAAGTACGTTAACAAAATTCGCAGCGTCCTCCTGACCTGTCCGTCTGGCAAAACCGGCAAGAACCTCTTCTGCTGACATATTCATATCCAGCTGGTGCGCCATCGTCTCATATTCCTTCCGAATTCTTGTTTCTTCCGGGTACATAGGTTCTATATCTTTCCCCACTTCCCGAATCGCATTTTCTATAGAATATCCTGCCTTTAGGGCAGATGCCATGGCCTGAATACTATCCCTGAACTGCATCCTGAATTCTTGTTCTTTTTTCTTTGATATATCTCCTGCCCATTCTTTTATGTACAGTACCCATACAGGGAGTAACAGCGGCGCAGGCAGAAAGGAATCATAAAATACATAGAGCATCAGAATGACGATGCCTGCCGCCTTAGTAAATCCAATGGCATATTCATGTTTTCTGATATCCTGCCGCCATAAGTTTGTTTCGATTTTCAAGTTCACTGACCTTCACAAGGCATCCTTTAATTTTTTCATTT
The DNA here is from genome assembly GCA_959022495.1 of uncultured Lachnospiraceae bacterium. Classification (GTDB taxonomy): domain Bacteria; phylum Bacillota; class Clostridia; order Lachnospirales; family Lachnospiraceae; genus Mediterraneibacter. The sequence goes on from CAUEYX010000001.1 coordinate 23,108, forward strand.
TCCATCCCCTCCTCTCTGAATTCATAGAGGGTCTTTGTCTGTATCCTCCCATCACTATATCCCAGTATCTCTTCAATCTGCATCACCCTTCGGCTCTTATCCCTGAGACGGCTTAAGTGGATTATAATATCAAGTGCTGACGCAATCTGCCTCTGAATCGCCTGAAGTGGAAGATCAATCCCCATCATCATCATTGTCTCAAGGCGGTACAGCATATCAGAAGGATTATTGGCATGTCCGGTTGACATGGAACCACTGTGACCGTTCAGCATGGCGGAAGATATCATATCTACCGTCTCTTCTCCCCGCACTTCTCCCACGATAATCCTGTCCGGCCTCATTCGAAGAGCTGAACGGATCAGCTCCCGGATTGTCACAGCTCCCTCTCCTTCCATATTGGGACCGCGCGCCTCAAGCCTCACCAAGTTTGCCACTCCCTGTATCTGCAGTTCTGCATTATCCTCAATGGTAATAATACGCTCATCTTTTGGTATAAAATCGGACATCGCGTTTAAAAATGTCGTTTTCCCTGCGCCTGTCCCCCCGCTGACGAAGATATTGTATTTGGATCTTACCAGCTTTTCTAAAAATGCCGCCGCTTCTTTTGTCAGACTCTCCATATAGATCAGCTGTCTCATTGTGACCGCGTCTGAAGGGAATTTACGAATTGTCATGACCGGTCCATTGACCGCCACCGGCTGAAGTACAACATTGACTCTGGACCCGTCTTTCAGCCGTGCATCCACAATGGGGGACGCCTCATTCACATACCGGTTCGCTTCCCCGGCAATCTGCTGAATCACGTCATTCAAACGCTCTTCTGATAGAAAATGCCTGTCTGTCTGATAGAGTTTTCCTTTCTTTTCATAAAATATATTTTCTGTCCCATTTACCATAATTTCTGTGATTTCATCATCCTCTATCAGGTCCTGGAGAATATCCAGGCGGCGGAAGGCATTAAAAAGCTCTCTGCTTATCTTAATTTTCTCTCCCAGGGACAAGAATTCTTTCCGGCCTTCTTCGTCGATTACACACCGTATAATCTCCTGAAGTTCCTCCTCCCCTGTCTCCTTTGTCATATCCATTCTAAGCATAACCTGCTCATACAGCATTTCTATCCTTTGCATGATCACTCCCACATCTTTCCTGTCTGTTTCCTTTTCCAACCTGCCTTTTTACAGTATTTCTTAGTATATCTTCATATCCTGCAGCCCTCAAATTATTTTCATACTGCTCAAGCTTTGCCTCAGCTGCTCCTTCGCAGATATATGGCGTATAAATACGGTCACATTTTCTGAGAATATCATAGAGTCCATTCACCGCATCTCCAAGATCTAAAATAATTACTTCATAAATACATTTATTAACAATCATATCCAAAAGGCTGATCCATTCCTCAGCTTTAACTGAACGCACATCCTGCTCATTCTTCATTGGGAGAATATAATCCATCCCTCCTTTTTGTGCAGTCATGGCTGTAAGCTTCAGCCCACAGTCCCCACCATCCTGCTTTATAAAGTAAAAAAGATCACCAAGATTCTTTTCTGTTTCTTCTTTGAAATAGTATGCCCCTCCAGAATATCCTTCCATATTAAGGTAAAGGACCGGAACCTGCCTGGCCATCTTCTGACCAAGCCGAATGGCAAATTTCGTCTTACCAATCCGGTGCACCGGTGAATAGATTCCAACCAGCCCCCTGATCACCGGTTCGTCCCGGATTTTCCAATCCCCTTGTTTTTCTTCTACATGTTCTCCTTCATATCTCTGCCTGCAGCCAGTCCTATCGGTCAGCATCTGCTCCTCTTTTTTCGATACTTTGCTGCTCCTGTTTATATTCCTTCGTATGGTTCTGACAATCTCCTGCGCGGACTGATAACGGAACAAAGGGATGGTTCCCCTCTCTTCTTTTCTTCCGGGAATTCCGGTGAGAATAAATCTTTTTTCCACATCATACTGACTGAATATCTCTTTCTCACATTCTTCTCCGATAAGCAGTATCTCTGTACGGGATTTTTCCAAAAGTTCTTCTATTCTTTTGGAATCATGAAAAAGATGAAACTGGTATTCCCCCTCAAACTGTTCGGCAAGAATCTGTAAAAGATGTTCTGAATACTCTTGCTGTATATCGCAGATCACAAAGTTCCCCGACACACTCTCTTTTTTCTCTTCTGACATAATCTGAATTTTGCTGCGGAATCCTGCAGCACGAATAAAGAAATATGACCCCTGGACTTTCCCTCATCCAGTATTTTTGACACGCGCTTTCCCTCAAAAGCGTGCGGTCCGGCAGATGATTTTCTGCTGTGTAAGACGCATTATAAACGGCGGATCTCTTTTTGTCTATAGCAAAATTATGATCCGCCGAATTTTGTAAAAATCTCACAAAATCTGATAGCACATAATACCATAAAGCAGTCCGACCCCAGGAATACCAAGGGTTCCCGATGTCAAAAAGGAAACCGCGTTCAGTCCTACATTAATTGAAGAATCAGGTGGAATTACATACTGGTTGATGAAGAAAATCATCGCCATTCCAATTGCTGCACGTATAAAAAAATTGATCACTGCCGATGCAAGTTTCTTTCCCAAATCCACCGCTCCCTTTTCAATCCTGTGATTTATTTTATTCGTGTAAAAAATAAATTATTCTTAAGCTGAAAAAATCACCTGCCATATGCTATTTATTTATATGGCAGATGATTGTTGTTTAGTAAATTCAAATATTTACAGTATATATTTTATTATTTATTAGAATCCATTTCCATTTCTTCAGAAATTTCAATTTCCTGTCCATCTATTTCAGCAGATGCTTTTCTCACTTTTGCTACACTAGCCACTTTTTTGTGTTCAGGTAAATCAATAAGTTTCACTCCAGAAGTTATTCTTCCATACTGGGATATGTCAGAGCACTTCATTCTGATCACGATTCCTTCTGTATTGATGATCATGATCTCGCTGTCCTCATCCACTGCTTTCATCCCAACGACATTTCCAGTCTTCTCTGTGATCTTATAACACTTTACACCTTTACCACCGCGGTTCTGCTTTGTGAACTCGTCCATGCTGGTGCGCTTGCCCATTCCCTTCTCAGATACAATGAGTACGTCTTTTCCCTGACTGCTCATCTGCATGGCAATCACCACATCATTGTCTCCAAGATTCATGCCGCGTACTCCCATGGATACCCTTCCGGTAGAGCGTACGTCTTTCTCGTGGAACCGGATGCACTGACCATATTTTGTCACCAGGAGAATATCCTGCTGATCATCTGTCACTTTTACTTCTATGAGCTTATCATCCTCTCTGAGCACAATCGCCGCAAGTCCTGTTTTCCTTACATTTGCATATTCCTGGATAGGAGTTTTCTTCACGAGCCCCTTCTCTGTTGCCATGAATAAGTATTTGCCTTCTTCATACTCATAGATTGGGATCATTGCAGTGATCTTCTCATCCGGCATGAGCTGGAGCAGATTAATAATCGCAGTTCCCCTGGCTGTCCTTCCAGCTTCTGGAATTTCGTATCCTTTCAGTCGGTATACTCTTCCCATGTTCGTGAAGAACATAATATAATGGTGCGTTGTTGTTACAAATAATTCACGGATGTAATCGTCTTCCAGCGTCTGCATGCCCTTGATGCCTTTTCCGCCCCTGTTCTGGCTCTTGAAGGTATCCATGCTCATCCGTTTGATATATCCGAGATTTGTCATTGTGATAACAACATTTTCTCTTGGTATCAGATCTTCCATGGAAATGTCAAATTCATCATATCCGATGTGTGTTCTTCTTTCATCCCCATATTTATCAGAAATCACAAGGATTTCTTTCTTTATTACACTAAGCAGAAGCCTGCGGTCTGCAAGAATCGCTTTATATTCTTCAATCTTTTTCATCAATTCCGCGTATTCTGCTTCCAGTTTCTCTCTTTCCAGACCTGTCAGTGCCCTCAGGCGCATATCTACGATTGCCTGAGCCTGCGCATCTGACAATTCAAACCGCTCCATCAATTCTGCCTTCGCGGTCTGTACGGTCTTTGAACCGCGGATGATCCTGATCACCTCATCAATATTATCCAGGGCAATCAGCAGACCTTTTAAAATATGAGCGCGCTCTTCCGCTTTATTCAGATCATATTTTGTCCTTCTTGTGACAACATCTTCCTGATGCTTCAGATAATGCTTCAGCATGTCCAGTATGTTCATGACCTTTGGCTGGTTATTCACAAGAGCAAGCATAATCACACCGAATGTATCCTGAAGCTGGGTGTGTTTATAAAGCTGATTCAAAATCACATTGGGATTCACGTCACGCCGAAGCTCAATGCAGATACGCATCCCCTCGCGGCTGGACTGGTCACTTAAATCTGTGATCCCATCCACTTTCTTATCTTTCACCAGCTCCGCGATTTTCTCTATTAATCTCGCTTTATTCACCATAAATGGGAGCTCAGTGACAATGATCCTGTTCTTACCGTTCTGCATGGGTTCAATATTTGTCACAGCCCGTACCCTGATTTTTCCACGCCCAGTCCGGTATGCTTCCTCAATTCCCCTTGTGCCGAGGATCTCTGCTCCTGTCGGGAAGTCCGGTCCTTTGATAATCTTAAGAATATCCTCGATCGTAGTCTCCCCGCTGTCTTCAATCTGATCATCAATGATCTTGACCACGGCACTGATTACTTCTCTTAGATTATGGGGAGGAATATTCGTTGCCATGCCTACCGCAATGCCTGATGTTCCGTTTACAAGAAGATTTGGGAATCTGGATGGCAGTACGGTCGGCTCTTTCTCAGTCTCATCAAAGTTTGGAGCAAAATCAACGGTATCTTTATTAATATCCGCTGTCATCTCCATGGAGATTTTACTCAGCCTTGCCTCTGTATAACGCATGGCCGCAGCGCCGTCACCGTCCACGGAACCAAAGTTTCCATGACCGTCCACGAGCGGATATCTTGTAGACCACTCCTGGGCAAGATTAACCAGAGCACCATAAATCGAACTGTCACCATGGGGATGATACTTACCCATTGTATCACCGACAATACGCGCGCATTTACGGTGCGGCTTATCCGGTCCGTTGTTCAGTTCGATCATAGAATAGAGGATTCGCCTCTGCACAGGCTTTAACCCGTCGCGCACATCTGGAAGAGCACGCGAAGCGATTACGCTCATGGCATAGTCAATATAGGAATTCTCCATTGTTTTCTTCAAGTCGACCTCGTGAACTTTATCAAAAATATTATCTTCCATCGTCTGTCTCCTTTTTCCTGTTCCTTTGTCCTGGCTCCTGTATGTCCGGTCTGATCACCTTTACTTCCATCCTCCTGCTGTCTGCCAGGCAGCCGCCGGCATCATACTAGATATCCAGGTTTTTTACATATTTTGCATTTTCTTCGATAAATTCCCGTCTCGGTTCAACTTTATCACCCATCAGGGTCGTAAATGTAAGGTCAAGCTCTGAAGAGGTCTCTTCGTCCATCGTCACACGGAGGAGAACCCTGTGCTCAGGGTCCATGGTCGTATCCCAGAGCTGCTCCGCGTCCATCTCTCCCAATCCCTTATATCTCTGTATTTTATTGCTGCTGTCCCTTCCGACCTCCGTCAGAATCTGATTCAATTCTTCGTCACTGTATGCGTACCATACTTTCTTATTCTTTTCCAGCTTATACAGAGGAGGCTGGGCCAGATATACATACCCATCTTTGATCAAATCCGGCATAAAACGGTACAGGAACGTCAATAATAAGGTACTGATGTGGGCTCCATCCACATCGGCATCTGTCATAATGATGATTTTGTGATATCTCAGCTTCGAAATGTCAAAATCTTCGTGGATTCCTGTGCCGAACGCCGTAATCATTGCCTTGATCTCCGCGTTCCCATAGATCTTGTCCAGTCTGGCTTTCTCCACATTGAGAATTTTTCCTCTCAGCGGCAGGATCGCCTGTGTCGCACGGTCCCTTGCTGTCTTAGCTGAACCGCCTGCCGAATCCCCCTCAACGATATAGATTTCACAGTTTGCCGGATCTTTGTCCGAACAGTCCGCAAGTTTTCCCGGAAGAGATGTTCCTTCAAGGGCTGATTTCCTTCTTGTCAAATCTCTTGCTTTTCTTGCCGCTTCCCTTGCCCTCTGCGCCATCACGGATTTTTCAACAGTAAGTTTTGCCACATTGGGATTCTGCTCAAGGAAGATTTCAAGCTGCGTGCTGAGAACACTGCTGACAGCTCCCCTTGCTTCGCTATTTCCAAGCTTTTGTTTCGTCTGCCCTTCAAACTGCGGATCTTCGATCTTAACACTGATAATGGCTGTAAGACCTTCTCTTATATCTTCTCCTGCAAGTTTTTCATTTTCTTTGAGCAGTTTATTCTTTCTTGCATAATCATTAAATGTCTTTGTTAATGCAATTCGGAATCCTTCCACATGAGTCCCGCCTTCAGGCGTTGTAATATTGTTTACAAAGCCATAAGTATTATCACTGTAGGAATCATTATGCTGCATAGCAATTTCCACTGCAACGCCGTCTTTTGTTCCTTCGCAGTAAATAATCTGATCATAAAGTGGAGTCTTGCTTCGATTCAGATAGGTGACGAACTCCTTGATTCCTCCCTCATAGTGGAAGACATGTTCACGGAGTTCCTCCCCTCTCCAGTCTCTTAATACGATCCGAAGCCCTTTCGTCAAAAACGCCATTTCTCGAAAGCGCTGCTTCAATGTATCATAATCAAATATGGTGTCGTCAAATATCTCGGCATCCGGGAAAAATGTTACCTTCGTCCCTGTGCGCTCCGGCTCACATTCACCGACAACTTTCAGCTTATAGATGACTTTTCCTCTCTCATAACGCTGTTTGTAGATTTTTCCTTCATGGCAGATCTCTACTTCCAGCCACTCTGAGAGCGCATTTACAACGGATGCACCCACTCCATGCAGGCCTCCGGATACCTTATATCCCCCTCCGCCGAATTTTCCGCCGGCATGAAGCACAGTAAACACAACTTCAACCGCGGGAAGCCCTGCTTTATGGTTGATCCCAACCGGAATACCGCGCCCGTTATCACTCACTGTGACAGAATTATCCTTGTTGATATTAACCTGGATCTCATCACAGTATCCGGCAAGCGCTTCATCCACAGAGTTATCAACAATCTCATATACAAGATGATGAAGCCCCCTTGTAGAAGTACTGCCGATATACATTCCCGGTCTCTTCCTCACAGCTTCCAGACCTTCCAGGATCTGGATCTGATCTGCCCCATATTCAGCGTCAAATTCTGTACTTGATGCACCCATTTAATAACCTCCTAATTTGCGTTTACTGCATGCCCGTTTTTGATATGGAATATTTTATTAATAGAAAATCTATGATTTACAAATTCATCAAGTCCGGTACATGTGATTATCGTCTGTATATCATGAATACTGTCCAATAAATAGTTTTGCCTGTGTTTGTCCAATTCAGACAAAACATCATCCAGCAAAAGAATCGGAGTATCATTTATCACTCTTTTTACCAGCTCAATCTCCGACAGCTTTAATGACAGCGCAGCTGTCCTCTGCTGGCCCTGTGAGCCGAATTTTCTGACATCAATCCCATTTTCTGTCGTAAAACATATATCGTCCCTGTGCGGCCCGACCGTGGTACTCTTCATTCTGATATCCCGGTCTCTGTGCTTAAAGAGAGCATCTTCAAGAGACATGCTTCCTGCACTAGATTCATAGGAAAGGGTAATCTGCTCTTTCCCTCCAGTTAATTTATGGTGAGTATTAGAAATTATTTTATTTACTTGTTGCACAAATTCTTTTCTTCTTTCTAATACTTTCTGCCCATAGGAAACCAGCTGCATATCCCATATATCCAGAGTTTCCATCAGATTTTTTTGTTCATATATATCTTTGAGCAGGGAATTTCTCTGATTGATGATTCGATTATAATTTGAAAGATTATTGAAATAAACTTTATCTAGCTGCGATAATTCCAGGTCAATAAACCTTCGTCTCCCTGCCGGTCCTTCTTTTATGATATTGAGATCTTCGGGAGAAAAGAAAACAAAATGCACGATGCCAAACAGTTCTCCTGCCCGCCTTATAGGGACTTTATCGATTGCGATCCCTTTTGGGCTGTTCTTTTTCAGATGCATATCAATCTGAAAACTTATCCCTCTTTTTTCAATCGTCGTCTCTATATGGGATTCATCGTAACCAAACTGTATGATATCTCTGTCCTTTGTCCCTCGGTGGGACTTCGTCGTTCCGGACAGGTAAAGCGCCTCCAGAATATTGGTCTTTCCCTGGGCGTTATCTCCATACAGGATGTTTGTGTTCGGATCAAATTTCAAATCTAAAAGATCATAATTTCTGTAATTTTTAAGCTTAAGAGATTTGATTACCATAACTTTCCCATCTAACCTATTTTACACTTTTTTTGGCTTTTTTTCAACACTTCAAACGATTTGAAGCTCATTTCCCCCATAGGACACCTTATCCCCGCTGCGCAGCTTTTTCCCTCTGCGCGTCTCTTTCTCACCGTTTACACTGACCATTCCGTCCTGAATAATCTCTTTCGCCTCAGCTCCGCTCTCCACAAAACCGACTGCTTTTAAAACCTGTCCGAGCCGGATGAAATCTTCTCCGGCTCTCAAATGAAACTGTTCCATATTTTTCTCCTTTTATCATTTACAGCGAAAGATCTGTCTGAAAACAGATCTTCCTCCTGCACTCTATACTGCCGCGTTAAAATTCACAGGGAGAATCAGATAGATGTAACTCTGCTCCTCATTTTTGATAAAGCACGGCGCTTTTGCATTCATGAAATAGAGATCAACCTCCTCATCGTCAATCACGCGAAGCGCGTCAATCAGGAACTTCGGATTAAATCCGATCAGAAGATCTTTTCCTTCTTTCACACATATAATCTCTTCATCCATGGACCCGATCTGCGATTTGATCTTAAACTCCATGGATTCATCCCTGATATCAATGATAATCGGCTTTTTATCCCCTTCTTTAATGAGCAGAGTTGCACGGTCAATACAATCCAGCAGTTCTCTTTTATTAATCTTTACTTTTGTCTCATAATCGCTGGAAAGCATCTGGTCAATCCTGAAATATTCTCCCTCTATCAGGCGGGATACAACTACTGTGCGGTCAAACTCAAAGACAATGTGATTCTTTGTAAATGAGATATCCACATCCGCTTCAGCCTCTCCGCCGATAATCTTGCTGATCTCCTGAAGAGTTTTCCCCGGAACAATTACCTTTTTCGGTGAGTAAGAATCCTTCAGCTCAATCTTGCGGATAGAAATTCTATGTCCGTCAAGTGAAACAACCTTCAGAATGTTATTATCAATCTCGAAAAGCTCCCCAGTCATCATTTTATTCGTATCACTGTCCGCAATCGAGAAGATGGTCTGACGGATTACCTCCTTCAGGGTAAACTCGGATACTGTGATAAAATCATCCTTCTCGACAGCAGGCAGATAAGAAAAATCATCTCCCGGCTGCGCGGCAATATTGAACTTTGCCTTCTCGCATGTGATGAGAGCCTGACTCTCTCCCTGAGTCTCAATCACAATCTCACTGTCAGGAAGCTTTCTTACGATCTCGGAGAATATCCTGGCATTCAGGGCAATGATTCCTCTCTCAATGATTTCTCCGTCAATGGAAGTCTCAATACCAAGCTCCATATCATTGGCTGTCAGTTTGATAATATCCATAGATGCGTCAATCAGAATACACTCTAGGATCGGCATTGTTGTTTTGGATGGAACAGCTTTTGATACAATGCTGACTCCCTTTGCTAAATTTGATTTTGTGCATATGATCTTCATGTGATAAAAACTCCTTTCTTTGCTATCGCCGTTTTACTTATGTCACAATGGCATACTGAGCGGCAGTTCATAGTGTGTGAAAAATTCAGCCGGAGGCGCAAATATGTATTTTGGTATATAATCAATTCCGCATCCGTCTTCTTAGGGGCTGTGAATAAGTTAATAACTGCTTCAAAGCCCGTTAAAATAAGGGTTTGTCCCTTTGAATAACTGTGTTGGCATCCACTGGAAGGATTGAAGGTCATGTGGGAAAAACTTTATATGCAGTAAATTTGCAGCAATGCTGGATTATGTTATTCTCAGCCTATTTCACAAGTCTTCCACATAGTTATCAACAATTAAAGTGGATTTATCTTCTTCATAATAATATTCACAGTATTGTGAAGAGCTTCATCTGTCTTTATCTCAGCTTCGATCTTCTTAATTCCATGTGTGACAGAAGCGTGGTCCTTTCCTCCGAGAAATGCCCCGATGGCTTTTAATGACGTGTCAGTCATATGGCGGCACAGATACATGACGATCTGGCGAGGAAGAACGATCTCAGCGTTTCTCTTTTTCCCTTTCAGGTCAGAGATTGGAATATTAAAGTGTTCCGATACAATATCAAGGATCAGTTCAGGGGTGACGGCCCGGTTGTCATCCGGTGATATCATATCCTTCAGAGCTTCTGCTGCGAGAGGTATATCAATCGGTTTATTCTCAAGATTTGAAAGGGCGATCAGCTTGTTAAGCGATCCCTCCAGCTCACGGATATTGGACTTGATATTATTGGCGATATACTGCATGACATCGTCCGGGATATGATAGCGTTCCAGGCCGTCCAGTTCTTCTTTCTTCCTTAATATGGCCATCCTGGTCTCATAGTCGGGGGAGGAGATGTCCGCGATCAGTCCCCACTCAAAGCGGGTCCGAAGGCGTGCCTCAAGAGTCTCAATGTCCTTCGGAGGCTTATCACTGGAGATGATAATCTGTTTCCCGGATACATGCAGATGATTAAATGTGTGGAAAAATTCTTCCTGTGTACTTTCTTTTCCGATAATGAACTGAATATCATCAATGAGAAGTACATCATTGTTCCTGTATTTCTCGCGGAATTTCGTCATTGCCAGTTCGCTGCCTGTCTTACCGGATTTCAACGCCTCGATCAGCTCGTTTGTAAAAGTCTCGCTTGTAACGTAGAGCACATTTTTGGACGGGTCATTCTCAAGGATGAAATGGGCGATGGAATGCATAAGATGCGTCTTCCCAAGACCAACCCCTCCATAGATGAACAGAGGATTGTAAGCTTCTCCCGGAGATTCAGCGACTGCCAGCGATGCGGCGTGGGCAAAGCTGTTATTGCTCCCGACAACAAAAGTATCAAATGTATATTTTGGATTTAAATTTGCTCTCTCAAAGACCGCGTTTGCCCGGCTTTTCTTGATAATATTTTCCTTTTTTTCCTGGATTACTGTCTGATTGTCAGTGACAAATGCGATCTCGTATTCGATTCCGGTTACTTCCGCAATGCAGACTTTAAAAGGAAGAAGATATTTTTCTTCAATATGCTCCAGGCTGGCGCGCAGTTTTACAAGGATATAGACAGTATCATCTTTCACCTCATATACGGTGAGAGGCGCGATCCATGTGTTATAAGAAATGTTTGATGAGCAGTATTCAAGCTTCATCTTATTTAATATCTGGTCCCAGTTTTGTTCTACTATGTTCATCAAAAGTAACTCCAATCAATAGAATAGAGAGATATTAAGGCAAAATCTCTCTATTACATTTTACATCAAAAAGGTGCCTGAATCAACGAAAATAATATGTGCAAAACTTTATCAACAGTTTTAACACGCTGATTATAAACGGTGGGGAAGAAAAATATTTTTTATCAACATTTTATTTTGCGGTTATTTAGTACTTATACACAGGTTATCCACATTATTTTCTAAATTATCTTCAAAGTGTGGATAAATAATGATAAATATTTGGCCAAAAACCGCGATTCTGCTTGACTTATAAGCACTTTTTCACTATAATTAAGAGCAGTGTCTTTTTGGAAAAAGAGACATGAAAAATTGTTAATCATTGTGAATACTTTATTATAAAGTATGTCAGCTAAAGGGAGGTGTATTAGGATGAAGATGACATTTCAGCCGAAAAAGAGATCAAGATCTAAAGTTCATGGTTTCAGAGCAAGAATGAGCACACCAGGCGGAAGAAAAGTATTAGCTGCCAGAAGAGCAAAAGGAAGAAAACAGTTATCAGCTTAGGCCGCATATATGTGGCCTTTTCTTCTATTTATTCTTAAATAAAAAGAAGGAAAAGAAAGAGGAAATGGATGAGATTTTCCGAATCTTTAAAGAAAAATAAAGATTTTCAGAAGGTTTATAATAAGGGAAAATCCTTTGCAAACAGCTATCTGGTTATGTATGTGATGGAAAATGGCCTGGAGAAGAACCGGCTGGGAATCTCAGTCAGCAAAAAAGTAGGAAACAGTATTGTAAGACACCGTCTGACGCGGTTGATAAGAGAGAGTTACAGACTGTCCGAAGAACATTTCCGATGTGGAACAGATATAGTAGTGATAGCAAGGGCAGGCGCAAAAGAAAAAGATTATTTTGAGATTGAAAGTGCGCTTATCCACCTCGGAAAGCTTCATAAAATATATAATAAATGAGACTGCCCCGGCAGTCATGAAAAAGGAAGTGGCGCGGATGAAACGGATTCTATTATGGATGATCCGGTTCTATAGAAAATACTTATCCGGTTTAAAAGGATACAGTACTTGTAAGTACTATCCCACTTGTTCACAGTACGGGCTTGAAGCGATTGAAAAATACGGCGCTCTCAAGGGAGGAGCCATGGCCGTCTGGAGGATACTGCGCTGCAATCCATTTTCAAAAGGCGGATATGATCCAGTACCCTAAGGAGGACAAGTAATGGAAATTTATGGGCTTTTAGCTGTTGGCGGAGGTATTTATGATCTGCCGGTCATTAAGCAGATATCATGGGTGCTCGGTCAGGTTATGAACGGGCTTTATAATGTGATGAGCATGATCGGAATCGAGAATATCGGTATCAGTATTATTATATTTACGATTATCGTATATACGCTCCTGATGCCTCTTACCATCAAACAGCAGAAATTTTCTAAGATGCAGGCAGTAATGTCGCCTGAGCTTCAGAAAATTCAGAAAAAATACGCAAATAAGAAAGATCAGGCTTCTCTGCAGAAACAGCAGGAAGAAATGAATCTGGTGTATGAAAAATACGGAGTAAAGATGTCCAGCGGGTGTCTGCCGTCCCTGATGCAGATCCTCATCCTGTTCGGCCTTTACCCGGTTGTCCAGTATGTGCCGGAATATGTTACAAAAGTAAGGAATGTATTTCTTCCTCTGGTAGAGAAGATTCAGGCAGTATCCGGATATGAAGATATTATTACCTCAGCTGCAAAATCAGCTGTGCCCAATATTTCAGCATTTGATTTGACAAGCAAAAGTGAGTTATCTTCAGTTTTATATAAGTTTCAGTCAGCGAATTGGGATGCGCTTGCGGACAAAATTCCTGATATACAAGGTTCAATTGACAGTACAGTATCTAATCTGGCAGGGATGAATAACTTTCTCGGAATCAATATTGGTTCCCATCCATGGGAACTTCTGCAGGATGCTCTTGCCGCGGCTTCGGTTATCGGGGTAATCCTGGCGGTTATTATACCGGTTCTGGCAGGTGTAACTCAGTTTCTCAGTGTGAAGCTTTCCCAGATGGGGGCTTCAGGAGCGGCGCTTCAGGATTCTGATAATCCGATGGCAAGCTCTATGAAGACGATGACATACACCATGCCGCTGATTTCCGTTGTGTTCGGTTTCACTCTGCCGGCTGGTCTTGGTCTTTACTGGGTAGCCAGCGCGGTGGTACGAAGCGTTCAGCAGCTGGGTGTGAATCGATACTTGAAGAAAAAGAGTGTGGAAGACCTTATAGAAGAAAATCGGAAAAAAGCTCAGAAGAAACGTGAAAAGAAAGGCACTTCTGCTGAGGAGATCAACAGGATGGCAACAAGGAGCACGAGGAATGCTGGAATATCTAATTCAAAGAAAGCATCTTCTGATCCAAGTAAAGAAGAGAAGATAAGAAGAGCACAGGAATTTGCCATGAACGCAAAACCTGGAAGTCTTACTTCAAAAGCCAATCTGGTGACCAGATATAATAATGGTCATAAGACGGAAGAAAGTGTCCAGGAAAATAAACCTGAGGAAACAAAAGAAAAAAAGAAGAAGTAAGTTGTCTGTCCGATAGCAGGTCACAGAGAAGAACTGCATATGAGAAAGGAAGGAATTGGGATGAAAGGTAGTATCAGAGTATCGGCAAAAACACTGGACGATGCAATTACAGAAGCGTTGATCCAGCTCGGGGTCACAAGCGACAGACTGGAATATAATGTGATCGAAAAAGGAAGTGCTGGATTCCTCGGGATTGGCATGAAGCAGGCGGTCATTGAAGCGTGGAGAAAAGAAGAGAAGAAAGAAGAGCCGGAAATAGAGGATATTAAGGAAGCTGTAAAGGAAGAGATTGCATCAATTTTTGAGGAGCCGGCAAAGGAAACTTCCATAAAAGAAGAAACGAAGAAGGAAGATGCAAAGCCAAAAAGCACAAAAGCAGTGAAACCTGCGAGAGAGAAAAAGGACGAGAAAAAGGAAGCCTCTGTTAAACCTGTAAAAAAGGAAGAGCAGGAACTTGCTGAAGTGGAAGAGCAGACGGTCCGGGCTGTGGAGCAGTTTGTAAATGATACATTAAAGGCAATGAATATGGAAGTAGAGATTACTTCTTCCATCGATGAAGACGGCGCTCTGTGTGTGGATATGAAAGGGGAACACATGGGAATCCTTATCGGGAAAAGAGGACAGACTCTGGATGCACTTCAGTATCTGGCAAACCGCGTGGCGAATAAGCACCAGGCAGGATATGTGAGGGTGAAACTTGACACAGAGGGCTACCGCGCAAGAAGAGAAGAGACATTGAAGCATCTTGCAAAGAATATTGCTCACAAAGTAAAAAGAAACAGAAGACCTGTTGTACTTGAGCCGATGAATCCTTATGAGAGAAGAATCATTCACTCAGCTCTTCAGTCTGACCCGTATGTTACCACTCACAGTGAAGGGGAAGATCCTTACAGAAAAGTAGTAGTTACACTGAAAAGATAATTTTACTCGGAAGCGAAAGGACGTTTGACGCTTCACGGATACTTTCGTGAAGAAGCGAACGTCCTTTTTTAAAGCGAATGTAGTTTAAGAAGGAATAGGTGCATGAATCCTTCCATATGAAATGAATGGAGTATGTATAAGTATGAGAAAAGAAACGATCGCTGCAATATCTACGGGGATGACAAACTCTGGAATCGGGATCGTCCGGATCAGTGGTGAAGACGCGTTTTTAATCGCTGATAAGTTCTATAGAGGAAGCATGAAAATACAAGATGCAGAGAGCCATACAATC
This sequence comes from uncultured Lachnospiraceae bacterium, assembly GCA_959022495.1. Taxonomy (GTDB): domain Bacteria; phylum Bacillota; class Clostridia; order Lachnospirales; family Lachnospiraceae; genus Mediterraneibacter. Next base: position 38,410 of record CAUEYX010000001.1, read on the forward strand.
CATTACGGGCATATTGTTGATAATGACAGTATCGTGGATGAAGTCCTCGTCATGGTAATGAAAGCACCCCATACATTTACTGGGGAAGATACAGTGGAGATTAACTGCCATGGAGGTACATTTGTTGTAAAAAGAGTGCTTGATATAGTTCTTAAAAACGGCGCGCGTCCGGCTGAACCTGGCGAATTTACAAAGAGGGCATTTTTAAATGGTAAGATGGACCTGTCTCAGGCTGAAGCTGTCATTGATGTAATTAATTCGGAAAATAAGTATGCTCTTCAAAGTTCCATTAATCAACTTAAAGGAAGTATTAAAAATAAAATTATCGATATAAGAAATAAAATAATATACCACACGGCATTTCTTGAATCAGCTCTCGATGACCCGGAACATATTGACATAGACGGGTATGCAGAGACATTAAAAGAATCCTCTCAGGAGATTATCTGCGAGCTGAAAGAACTGATTCGATCCGCGGATAATGGGAGGGTGATCAAGGAAGGAATCAATACCGTGATTCTTGGAAAGCCCAATGCAGGAAAATCCTCTCTTTTAAATGTGCTTGCAGGGCAGGAAAGAGCTATTGTAACAGAAATTGAAGGAACAACGAGGGATATTCTTGAAGAACAGATCCGGCTGGGTGATCTGACTCTGAATGTGATCGATACAGCCGGCATCCGTCAGACAGATGACGCGATAGAGAAAATTGGTGTGGAGAGAGCAAAAGAATATGCTGCCAATGCGGATCTGATTATCTATGTTGCAGACGCCTCCAGGGAACTGGATGAGAATGACGAAAAAATCCTGCCGCTTATCCGGGATAAGCATACAATTGTACTTTTGAATAAATCAGACTTAAATACCGTTGTAAGCGAAACATTAATCACAAATATGATTCATGAATCAGAAAATCGGGAATGCAGGATTCCTGTCATTTCTATATCTGCAAAAGAAGAACAGGGAATAGAAAAGTTAGAAAAAACATTAAAAGATATATTTATAAACGAAAAAATTGCTTTCAATGAACAAGTATCTATTGCGAATGCAAGACAGAAAGCTGCATTAATTTATGCAGAAGAGAGTATGGAAAAAGTGGTGGAAAGTATTGACGCAGGGATGCCGGAAGATTTTTATTCCATTGATCTGATGGATGCGTATGAGGCACTCGGTAATATTACAGGAGATTCAGTAGGAGAAGATTTGATAAATGAAATATTCAGCAAATTCTGTATGGGAAAATAAAGACGGTTATGATATTGCTGTCGTTGGAGCCGGACATGCCGGGTGCGAGGCAGCGCTTGCATCAGCAAGACTGGGATTTCGGACCGTAATGTTCACGGTCAGCGTGGACAGCATTGCTCTGATGCCCTGCAATCCGAATATCGGAGGCAGTTCAAAAGGTCACCTTGTGCGGGAAGTGGACGCTCTCGGGGGAGAGATGGGAAAGGTGATTGACCGGACATTTATTCAGTCCAAGATGCTGAATCAGTCAAAGGGACCTGCGGTACATTCCCTCCGCGCACAGGCTGATAAGGCGGATTACAGCAGAGCGATGAGACAGGTGCTGGAAGAGCAGGAGAATCTGGATATCCGCCAGATGGAAGTGACAGATATTCTGACAGAAGAGGGGAAAGTGACAGGTGTCCAGACATATTCAGGCTGTATCTATCCCTGCAGGGCGGTTGTGCTGTGTACAGGGACCTATTTAAGGGCCAGGTGTATTTACGGTGATGTAAGCACAAATACAGGCCCTAACGGCCTGCAGAGCGCGAATCACCTGACAGAAAGCCTGAAAGCGCTTGGGATTAAGATGTACCGTTTTAAGACAGGTACGCCGGCCAGGATCGATAAAAACTCCATTGATTTCAGCAAAATGGAAGAGCAGAAAGGCGATGAGAGAGTCGTTCCTTTCTCTTTTACAACAGATCCGGATGACGTGCAGATTGATCAGGTGTCCTGCTGGCTGACTTACACGAATGAAAAGACACACGGAATCATCAGGAATAATCTTGACCGGTCGCCGCTTTTCTCTGGCGCGATTGAGGGGACGGGACCGAGATACTGCCCATCCATTGAAGATAAGGTTGTAAAATTTCCGGATAAGGACAGACATCAGGTGTTTATAGAGCCGGAGGGCATCCATACAAATGAAATGTATGTGGGCGGTATGTCCAGTTCTCTTCCTGAAGACGTGCAGTATCAGATGTACCGCAGTGTACCTGGCCTGGAGCATGCCAAAATCGTGAGAAACGCATATGCTATCGAATATGACTGTATTGACGCAAGGCAGTTAAAAAGTACTTTAGAATTTAAAAATGTGGAAGGATTATTCAGCGGCGGACAGTTTAACGGAAGCTCGGGATATGAGGAGGCCGCGGCGCAGGGATTAATCGCGGGAATCAATGCAGCAAGAAAGCTTCAGGGAAAAGAAGGAATCATAATTGACCGCTCTCAAGGGTATATCGGGGTGCTCATTGATGATCTGGTGACAAAAGAAAGCAGGGAACCGTACCGTATGATGACTTCCAGGGCTGAATACAGGCTTCTGCTCAGACAGGATAATGCAGATCTGAGGCTGACCCGGATCGGATATGAAATTGGCTTGATCGGAGAGGAGCGCTATCAGCGACTTCTGGAAAAAGAGCATATGATTGAGACAGAGAGAAAACGAGTAGAGCATATCAATATAGGAACATCCGAAAAAGTGCAGAAGGTTTTAGAAAAATACGGAAGTACCCCTTTAAATTCAGGGACAACCCTGGCTGAACTGATCCGCCGCCCGGAGCTGTCGTATGAAAAACTTAGTGAAATAGATGGAAATAGACCTGTACTTCCATATGATGTAACAGAGCAGGTAGATATTAATATAAAGTACGATGGCTATATCAAACGCCAGATGCGTCAGGTAGAGCAGTTTAAAAAACTGGAAAATAAAAAAATACCGGAATATATCAACTATGATGAGATACAGAGTCTTCGGATAGAGGCAAAACAGAAATTAAATCAGATCCGTCCAGCATCTATCGGGCAGGCGTCGAGAATATCAGGAGTTTCGCCGGCGGATATCTCTGTCCTGCTGGTATATCTGAAATAATTGTCAGAATATTTATTGGAAAGGGGCCTGACCCCTTCCGGAAGGGGTCAGGCCCCTTGCACAAAATAAAATACAGTTTAGGAATTAATAATATGGATAAATTTGATAAAGAATTAAGTGAACTGGGAATTATTCTTACACATCAGCAGAAAGAGCAGTTTGAGCACTACTATGAAATGCTGGTGGAGAGGAATAAGGTTATGAACCTCACGGGCATAACCGACTATGATGAAGTGAATTTAAAGCACTTTACAGATAGTCTTACAATTGTAAGGGTAAAGGGTATGGAGCAGATTTCAACGCTTATTGATATTGGAACCGGCGCCGGATTTCCCGGAATTCCAATAAAAATTGTCTTTCCTCATATAAAGATTCTCCTTTTAGATTCTTTAAATAAGAGACTAAAGTTTCTTGAAGATGTTATAGGAGAATTAACATTGAAAGAGATAGAGACACTGCATGGAAGGGCGGAAGATTATGCAAAAAAACCTGAATACAGAGAGAAATTTGATTTGTGTGTTTCAAGGGCAGTTGCAAATCTTTCAACTTTGAGTGAGTATTGTCTGCCATTCGTTAAAAAAGGTGGATCGTTTGTATCATATAAAAGCGGCGATTCTGAAGAAGAGATCAGACAGGCAGAACATGTAGTTCATATGCTTGGCGGAAAGATTGAGAAAATAGATCAATTCAGGCTGCCGGGTACAGATATTGGGAGATCATTGGCGGTGATTGAGAAAATAAAGAATACACCAGGAAAATACCCAAGAAAAGCAGGAATACCGGCGAAAGAACCGTTATAAATCTGGATTTGTTGGGGAGAGGATTTTGGAGGATAGGTCCGAAAACAGCGGGATTATTTGAGGATGTATTCGTGGAGAACGGGGTGTGGATTTGGCTCCAGTTCCGCAATCAGGGAAAATCTAAAAGGCAGGAAGTACGGCTAAATACAATGGAACAGTGGAAGATTCGGCTTTGCCTCAGGCATCCACTGTTCCATTAACGCCGCACTCCCTGCCTTTAAGAATTTCCAGCGGATTACTCCAAGTCACCGAATCCACGCCCCGTTCTCCACGAAAGATACTCGAAATAGGTGCTGTTTTCTGCTATCATCCAAAAGGAAGCGCCTCCCCGCAGACAAAAGCAGGATTTCAAAAGAAGACGAAGGTGGAGCGTTATTGGAGCCAACCGGAACTGTACCGGCTGCTGAGCAGTTGCAGCTCGAGTTTCATTATCTTCCGGTCCCAGTACCGTTCTTTTTTTCAGTTACGTTCCCTCCTCACTTACTTTTGAAATCCTGCATATGTCGGGAAGACTCTTTGCGGTCTGCGCAAAAGGAGAAAACAGCGGAGCGCCTTTTCGAACGCCTTTCTGCGCGGGAATGTGGGTGGCTGAGGTGACTTCGGAACAGGGCTTGGAAAAAGTAAAAATCAGAGGATATGCGTTAAGTTTGGCAATGGGATTGTCTGACCGAAGGGAGTTGCCCATTGCCAAACTTTGTATTTAGCATGTCCTCTGATTTTGTAGTTTTTCCTGTCCTGTGGAGCGGAGCCGAAGCCGCCCACATTCCCGCGCAGAATACGGCTTCAAAAATCCGCTCCGAAGGTTTCGTCCGATTTGCCGCTGCCCCTGCGTGTCTCCCCGTCAAATCCAGATTTCTTTCACTCTTCTTCCGAAAACAGTATCTGTATCTGTTCTATAAATTCCTTCGGCTTTTCTACATGTGGCAGTTGTTTTGCCTCATTTATCTCCACAATTTCAATTGATGGCAGCTGATTCTGATACTGATTTGCTGACAATAGATTTTCTGGATTCGCATTCCCGACAATAACAAATATACTATTATTAAGCTTGCTGAGACAACATAGTAAATTTGCATTTGTAAATCTTGATTTTTTACAGGCATAGAGATATTTTGAGTGTGTTTTATCTCTATGGGAAGCTTCGAAGCAGGTTAAAATATCTTTTTCGTCAACTTTATTGTGATCGTAATAATAAGAGGCGGAAAAGCTCTGAGTAATCGTTCTTTTATTTACGCACATATTATATATAAAGGTACCAAGAATAGGTGCTGATAAAAGCCATTTTATTGTTTTTGTACGTTTTGTAGGTATTTTTGCAAGTGATACAAGGTTCTGAGGATTGATCATAGCAACTTTATTTATGATTGTATTGTCATTTCCGCATGCCATTAATACAAAAGGTGATGAATCTCCTGATACGATTACGTCAGTTTTTTTGCCGATAACATCTTTAATAAAGTCTGTTATCAGTTGTACATACAGAAAATTAGTGTATGTAAGTATCGGATGATCAGAACATCCACATCCTAAAAGATCAATTGAGTAAACAGTATATGTTTTAGCAAGCTCAGATTCTATATTTTTCCATTCATGGGACGAAGAACATACGTCAAGATTATGTATAAGAAGGAGTGGAGAGCCATTTCCCTTCATCTTATAAGCTATTTTTCCAAATCTCCACTCATAGTAATTGTAACTTCCTCCGTTGAGTCTGTCATCTGCTGTTGATATATAATTAAAAATACGATTTATTATATGCATCGTACCGACTGCCGTACCCCAAAATACTGCTGCAAAACTTAAATTTTTCTTCCAACCCACTATAAATCACCGCCTTTTATATTTATTATTAATTATACTACATAGGTATGTTCAATTCAATAATTGGTAAAAATCTTAATATTAGTTAGCAACAGTCAAGTGTTTATTAATGGATTATAAAATAGGGAAATGTTTCACGTGAAACAATTTGATTGGTATTTAATTTAATGTGCAGAATGTTTCACGTGAAACATTATAAATAAATCTATAAAAAATTGTTTCACGTGAAACATTGTATAGATTAATAAAAGGAAAAGTGCTATAATAAAACAGTATCTGAAAAAGAGGTTTTGTGAGGAGGCAAAAATGGGGAGAATCATTGCAATTGCCAATCAAAAAGGAGGCGTAGGAAAGACAACAACTGCCATTAATCTTTCCGCATCTCTTGCGAGTATGAATAAGAAAGTTCTTGCACTGGATATGGACCCTCAAGGAAATATGACGAGTGGTCTCGGAGTCGATAAGGACGAAGCTGAAAAAACTGTTTATGATTTAATTATAGGAAATGCAGTGATAAATGAATGTATCTGCAGAAATGCATTGGAAAACCTGGATGTTCTTCCTTCCAATATTAATTTATCAGCAGCAGAAATTGAATTGATAGGTGTTGACAATAAGGAATACATTTTAAAAAGCGAAGTTGATAAGGTGAAAAATGATTATGACTTTATTGTAATTGACTGTCCGCCTGCACTCAGTATGCTTACTATAAATGCAATGACAACTGCTGATTCAGTGATTGTTCCAATACAATGTGAGTATTACGCGCTAGAAGGATTAAGCCAGTTGATACATACAATTGAACTTGTCCAGGAAAGATTAAATCCTGCCTTAGAGATTGAAGGGGTTGTATTTACAATGTATGACGCAAGGACAAACCTTTCTCTTCAGGTGGTAGAAAATGTGAAAGATAATTTAAACCAAAATATTTATAAGACGATAATTCCGAGAAATATCAGATTGGCTGAAGCACCAAGCTACGGAATGCCAATCAATCTTTATGATCCAAAATCAACGGGCGCCGAAAGTTATATGCTTTTAGCGGAAGAAGTTATTCATAAAGGAGAAGAATGATATGGCAGTGAAAAGAAATGGGCTTGGAAAAGGGCTGGACAGTCTGATACCGGATAAAAAAGTCAAACCGGCGGGCACAGAGAAATTAGAGAATAAAAGCAAAAAATTAGAGAATATCAGTGAGAGTGGAGAAATCCTGGTAAAAATCAATGAGGTTGAGCCTAACAGGGAACAGCCGAGAAAAGATTTTGATGAGGATGCTCTCATGGAGCTGGCTGATTCAATTAAGCAGTTTGGTATTCTTCAGCCTCTTCTTGTACAGAAGAAGAAGGACTATTATGAGATAATAGCCGGAGAGAGAAGGTGGAGAGCAGCTAAGCTGGCAGGCATTAAGGAAGTTCCAATTATTGTAAAGAATTATACAGATCAGGAAATTGTAGAAATCTCCCTTATCGAAAATATTCAGCGTGAAAATCTTAATCCAATTGAAGAGGCAATGGCATATAAGCGTCTTCTTGAAGAATTCAGCCTGAAGCAGGATGAGGTCGCTGAAAGAGTATCTAAAAGCCGGACTGCTGTCACCAATTCAATGAGACTCTTAAAATTAAGTGAACGTGTACAGCAGATGATTGTAGACGATATGATTAGCACCGGACATGCACGTGCTTTGCTCGCGATTGACGATGAAGAACAGCAGTATATGCTGGCAAACAAAATATTCGATGAAAAACTCAGCGTAAGAGAGACAGAAAAGCTGGTAAAAGCTCTTAAAAATCCTAAAAAGGAAGTTAAGAAAAAAGTTATCGAACACACGTTTGTGTACAATAATTTAGAAGAACAGATGAAAAATATTATTGGTACAAAGGTCAGCGTCAATCCAAGAGCGAATGGAAAAGGAAAAATAGAGATAGAATATTATTCAGAAGATGAACTGGAAAGAATTTATGATTTAATTATGTCAATTAAAGGAAATCAGTAATTAAGAGAATCAAAACTGGGGAGATATATAATTAGAAGGAGATTATAAAAGAATGGATGGTATATTGGGTAGTTTAGGAATTGATCCATTTTATGTGTTTATTGTTCTTTTCGCCATGCAGATCGTGCTGATCATTCTGCTTGTTCTGCTGGGGGATAAGTATAAAAGGCTGCAGAAAAGTTACTCAGTCTTTATGAGGGGGAAAAACGGGAAAAGTATTGAAAAAACGATCTTCAAAAAGTTTGAAGAGCTGGAAGAAATATCGGAACTGGTTAAGACAAATGAAAAAGAGATTGAAGACCTGCGCAAAAAAATGGAACGCCATTATCAGAAAGCAGGCATCGTAAAATATGATGCGTTTCACGAGATGGGAGGAAACTTAAGTTTCGCGCTCACAATGCTGGATGAAAATAACAATGGATGGATTTTTAACGCAATGCACAGCAGGGAAGGCTGCTATACTTACATTAAAGAGATCGTAAGAGGTGAGAGTTATATCGAACTGTCAGAGGAAGAAAGACAGTGCCTTGAAAAAACACTCTATCAGGAAGAATATGATCTGAAAAATAGTGAAAATTAAAGAAATGAGAGGATAAGACAGTGTTAGACATTAAATTTTTGAGAAGCAATCCAGAGATCGTAAAAGAGAATATTAAAAACAAATTTCAGGATGAAAAACTTCCGCTCGTGGATGAAGTGATCGAGCTGGATAAAAGGAACCGCGAGATTAAACAAGAAGTAGAAGCCCTGCGCGCTGAGAAAAATAAAGCGTCCAAGCAGATCGGAGCCATGATGGCCCAGAAGAAGCTGGAGGAAGCAGAAGCACTGAAGAAAAAAGTGGCAGAAAACGCCGGACGCATAGATGAATTATCCGTGGAAGAGAAGGATGTGGAAGAAAAGATCAAAAAGATCATGATGACCATTCCGAATATCATTGACCCTTCTGTGCCGATTGGAAAAGACGACAGCGAGAATGTAGAGCTTGAAAGATTTGGTGAACCTGTTATCCCGGATTTCGAAATTCCTTATCACACAGAAATCATGGAAGCATTTAACGGAATTGACCTTGACAGTGCGAGAAAGGTTGCGGGAAATGGATTCTACTATCTTATGGGGGATGTGGCAAGACTTCATTCCGCAGTCATCGCGTATGCGAGAGATTTTATGATAAACAGAGGATTCACATATTGTGTTCCCCCGTTTATGATCCGCAGCAATGTAGTGACGGGGGTCATGAGCTTTGCAGAGATGGATGCGATGATGTATAAGATCGAGGGGGAAGACCTCTATCTGATCGGAACAAGCGAGCACTCCATGATCGGAAAATTCATTAATACACAGCTCACAGAAGATCAACTGCCGCAGACGCTGACAAGCTATTCTCCATGTTTCCGCAAGGAGAAAGGAGCCCATGGCATTGAGGAACGGGGAGTATATAGAATCCACCAGTTTGAAAAGCAGGAAATGATCGTTGTATGTAAACCGGAAGAGAGCATGGACTGGTATGAGAAGCTGTGGAAAAATACTGTAGATCTTTTCCGTTCGATGGATATCCCGGTGAGAACGCTGGAGTGCTGTTCAGGAGATCTTGCGGACCTGAAAGTAAAGTCTGTTGATGTGGAAGCATGGTCCCCGCGCCAGAAGAAATATTTCGAAGTAGGGAGCTGTTCTAATCTTGGAGACGCACAGGCAAGAAGGCTTGGCATCCGCGTGAAGGGCGAGAATGGAAGTTATTTCGCGCATACGCTGAATAATACAGTTGTGGCGCCTCCGAGAATGCTGATTGCCTTCCTGGAAAATAACCTGCAGGCAGACGGATCTGTAAAAATACCTGAGGTACTGAGACCATATATGGGCGGAAATGATAAAATCGTACCAAAGAAATGAAAGAAAGATAAAAAATAAAAAGAAAGCCATAGTTCAAGAAAGACGAAAAATAGATGCATCAATATTTGAAAGCAATCGGGTTTGACAACATCAAGAATAGAAATGACTTAAAAGAACTGGTGGAAGATATAGAGACAGGATTTACGCATCAGACAATCGTGTCATACCGTCCGGGGGAAGATTTCTGTGAGCTGCGCAGGGAATATGGACAGTGTATCGGTGTATCCCTGTGTGGTGAACTGAATGAGAATGATCAGTTTCAGCCGGATTACTATTTTCCTTATTTTGAGGGAAGCGGGATCAGTACTTATGCCGAAATCGCGGTGGAGCGCAAGATTGAGAAAGAGCAGTATGTTGGTATGTGCGAGGACTCAAAGATCGGCATAAGTTTGATATTTACCCTTCAGAACGGTATTGAATATATGAGAGAACGGCAGGCCGGATTTACAGAGGACATTACAACATCAGTCACTTTGTCCGGTCTGGCATTGTCCGGGACGATATTGCTCCCGGTAGTAAAGGATGAACGCCAATTAAAGAGTGAACAGGAAGCATCGGATAATCGGAAAATGCTTCTCAATGCAGCGAGAAATGGAGACCAGACGGCCATCGAGACGCTGACACTGGATGATATTGATATGTATTCACAGGTATCCAGGAGGCTTGCCAGTGAAGATGTATTTTCCATTGTGGATACGTATTTTATGCCATATGGAGTAGAATGCGATCTGTATTCGATTATGGGCGAGATACTGGCAGTCAGGCACAGGACAAATTCCGCCACAGGCGCGTCGCTCTATCAGATGAAACTCAATGTAAACGAAATGCAGTTCGATGTCTGTGTCCCGGCAGATGAAGTGCTGGGGGAACCGGAAATCGGACGGAGATTTAAGGGGACAATCTGGCTGCAGGGATATATTAACTTTTGACCGTCCTCTTCTGTTTTGGAATGGAAAAGCTGATACACGTCCCCTGTGATTTCTGACTGATGATTGTGAGGCCCTCATTTCCGGGATAAGTAAGGACAAGCCGTTTGTGAGTATTTTTGATCCCGATATGGCGGTCCTGATCATCGGGGGACGAAAGAGACTCACGGATTTTAAGGAGCCGGTCTTTTTCAATACCCGCTCCATTATCAAGAATGTGGAACCGAAGTGAATCTTCGGTTTCATAGATTTTGATCCGTATGATAAGCGTATCTGACGGGGACTGGATACTATAATGAATGCTGTTCTCAAGGAGAGGCTGAAACAGCAGGCGGATCACAGGATAGTCTAATAGAGATTCCTCATAATCCCACAGCAGCATGATCTGACCGGGATTGTAAAATTTCTGGATCTCCATATATTCTCTGCAGGACTGGATTTCTTTTCTCAAAGAAACCGGAGCCGCAGAATTACCAAGTGCATAGCGGAGGATATCAGATAAGCTGTGGATCAGACGGCTGGCGGGGGACTGATATCCTTCTTTTTTTATGATCTCCATATCAATGGACTGAAGAGTGTTGAAGAAAAAATGAGGATTAATCTGCAGCTGAAGTGCTTTCAGTTCACTGATCGTCTTTTTCAGCTGCCATTCATTGACCTGCATGGTCAGCGCATTATTGCGCACAAAAGTAAGAATGACACGGTTTAAGATCAGATTGTATTCATCCAGTTTTTTCGTATCTTCCAGTTCCGCGCTGTCATCAAGAGGAAACGTTCCTTTCTCCGCGCGCCAGAGGATGTCAAGCAGCAGTTCAATCTGGTGAAAGTTCTTATTTGTCAGATAGAGGCTGAATAAAAGGCAGAGTACGGCGGCAATTCCCACACCCGCGAGCACACAGTACAGGATATTATGGAGCAGGCGGTAAATATCCCGTGACGGGACAAGGGATAAGAAATGCAGATCATATTCTGGATAAGTAAATTCAGTCAGCACGTAGGATTTCTGAGCATATTTCACAGAAGTAAGATAATGTCCTTTGTCTGACAGAGAGAGGGACATCTGCTGGTGAATGCCCTGATCTTCCCGCAAATCCAGCATGCCGGCATTTTCATTGGAAAAGAGGATCTGCCCATCTGAATTTGTTACAAATATAGATTCATTTGTATAATTTTCAAGAGAAGACAACAGTTCTGACAGAGCGGTCTGGTTCAGATTTACAACCAGTACACCATCATAATACTTGATTCGCCTGTAAATGCTGACAGCATTGTGAGGTTCTTCAAAAGAATAATTCTGAAAGGAGCGCAGTACGATCCACTTATCTTCATCATGTGGATGTTCTTTGAAATCATCCAGCCATTCCTGGTCAGGGGAATTCTTAATAGAGGTGACCTTTTTGTCAGTCTGGAAAAAATAGTCATTGTCATTGGGAAAATATACATATACGGAATCAATATAGGATGAGCTGGATTTGAGATTTTCAAGGATATAAAACATAATATCCTTCGTGACATTTTCTTTATAATTCATGGAATTTTGGTTTAAGATCCGATACATGGACATAGAAATATCGCTGTTAGTATTCATCATATCAGCAATGTCATCACCTTTGGTGAGAATATCCTCCATCAGCCGGCTGCTGATTCGGAATGTGCTCTGTGCCTGCGTGTTTGAATTTTCCCGGATCTGAAAAAATGAATAAATCGTCAGCAGAAGTCCGATAATGAGGACGGGCAGAGAAAAAATGAAAAAATAGCGGGTAAATTTATGGATAAAGTATTTCTGTTTCATTTCGCGGCACCAGCCCTTCTATTTCTCTAACATTTTATTTCTGTACTCTCGTGGTGTTACGTTAAAATACTGCTTAAACGCGCGGGTAAAATTCTTAGGATTATCATATCCCACCATCAGGGAAACTTCATAAGTCTTAAATTCAATATTGCCCAGTAATTCCGCGGCGCGCTCCATTCTTAAACAGGTCAGATAGTCTGAGAATGTTGACTGGGTCATTTTATGAAAAAGCCGGGATAAATATCCGGGGCTTAGGTGAACATGTACTGCGGTGCTCTCCAGTGTGGCATCGCTTAAATTTTTTTGGACATAATTTTTTGCCGCCGTAATAATTTTTTGATGGTAGGTATCCTCTTTCTCCTGATCTGTGGGAAGACCGGAATGACCAGACGCTTTTTCCAGCGATTCTTTGATGCGCAGCATTGCGGCGGTAAGCTCTTCGTATTTGATTGGTTTTAAAAGAAAATCATGGACCTGATAACGGATCGCCTGCCGCGCGTAGTCAAAATGCTTATAGCCGGTGAGGATCACGATTTCTATGGGGTTTTCATTTTCGCGGAGCATACGGATGAGATCAAGGCCGGAAATATTTGGAAGCCGGATATCCGTCAAAAGGATATCCGCGTGTTCTGTGGATAAATAGTGAAATGCATCCTGACCGTTTGAAAAACTTTCCGCCACGCGGATTCCCAGGGAATCCCAGGGGAAAAGATGGACAAGGCAGTCGCGGATATTGGATTCATCTTCTACAATAACCAGATTCAGCATAGCAGTCTCCCGATGTATGTTATAAAAAGAGTAGAAATGTCAATATTTGATACTTATGCTGACAATGTTAGCATAATTTCAGAATAAATGTCAAGGAATCGATCTGGGGATAGATAATATGGTGTGGTAAGTTAAAAATATCAAAAAAAGGAGGTTACGGATTATGAAAAAAAGGTACTTGGCAATGTTGATGGCAGCGGCCCTTGCGGTGACATCCGCGGCGGCTTTTGCGGGATGTGGAGATAAGGACGCGGAAGGCCGGACAAAGGAAGGCTCGGACGAAGAGATTACCCTCCGCTTTATGTGGTGGGGAGATGATGTGAGGCATCAGGCAACGCTGGAAGTGATCAGCCAGTATGAAGAAGCGCATCCCAATGTAAAGATTGAGGCGGAGTACGGCGGCTATGACGGATATTTCGAGAAGCTGACCACACAGCTTTCCGGAGGAACCGCGGCTGATATTATCCAGTATAATGCGAATACCGTATCAGATCTGCTGGCAATCGGGGACGTTTTTGTAAACCTGGAAGATTATTCGGATATTCTGGATACGTCGGGTTTCAACCAGGAATTCATTGATAACTTTTCTTATCAGGATGGTAAAATGATCGCGCTTCCCACAGGGATCAATGGGGGGATCTGGCTGGCCAACACAGCACTTTTTGACGAGGCGGGAGTTGACCCTGAAGGGATCAAGACATGGGATGATTTTATTGAAGCAGGGAAAAAGATCCACCAAAACAATGCAGAGGAATATCTCTTTAATATCGATATTGAGACGCTTGGAAAAGAACTGCTCGGGTCGATCATGGCGCAGATTACAGGGGAGGACCTGATCGATAAGGACACCATGGAGATGAACTTTACGAAAGAAGATCTGCTCAGGGCATTTACATTGATCCATGATATGTACGCGGAGAATGTCATTGAACCGGCGGCGGACAGCGCGCCTTACGCGCTGAAGCTCAATACGAATCCAAAGTGGATCAACCATGAACTGGCCGCGGTATACGGAGCGACGTCCAATATCTACGAAGGATATTATGACTTCCAGGATACAGCACAGGCGCTCGATATGCCGGTATTTGAGGACGCGAAGGAGACAGGCATCCTGTATGTGCCGCCGCAGATGATCGCGATTTCATCCACCTGTGAGCACCCGGAAGAAGCGGCTGATTTCCTGAACTATTTCTATAACAACGAGACAGCGATTAACACCTTAAAGACATGCAGGTCAATTCCTGCCACGGAGAAAGGACGCCAGATCTGTGAGGAAAAAGGATATGCAGATCCGGTACTTGTATCAGCCATTGAGAAAGCCGAAGAGACGGGAACCATCCATCAGAATCTTTATACTCCCACAGCGGTCGTTGAAATTCTCCAGGACGCGGTAGAAAAAATCGCGTACGGCCAGGGAGATGTAGAAAGCATTACAGATGATACGATGGGGCTTCTCGAAGAAACATTGGGACGCCTTCAGAACTAGAAACTACAGTCAGCAGGGAAGGAAGGCAGCAAGAACAGGGGGCCGGAAGCAGAATTTTAAGGCATCATACGGCCGGCCCTCCAGGAAGAAGGAAGCTATGAGAAGAAAATTAAAAAAATCCGGCCAGGCCAGAGGATATATGTATATACTTCCGTGGGTCATTGGGTTTCTGATGTTCCAGCTGATTCCGCTGGTCAATTCTTTCCGGTATTCTCTGACGGATATTAAACTGGGCGGCGAGTACCAGTTCATAGGGCTGGACAATTACATAAGGATGTTTACGGCAGACGCGGACCTTTTTCACTCCATGGGCGTGACAATCAAGTATATATTTATGGTCGTGCCTGCGAAACTGGTCTTTGCTTTGGCAGTGGCAATGATATTAAGTATGAAAATCAGAGGAATCCGTGTTTTTCGGACCATATATTATCTTCCATCCATACTTGGAGGAAGCGTAGCGATCTCCGCTCTGTGGAGAGTGATGTTTATGAAATCAGGCATTGTTAATCATCTTCTGGGGACGGATATTAACTGGCTGGGAGACCCGAAGTATGCTTTGTTTACGATTGGATTAATCGATATCTGGCAGTTCGGATCTTCGATGGTACTTTTCTTCGCGGCATTGAAACAGGTGCCGGCGGATCTGTATGAGGCCGCGCAGATCGATGGGGCGGGGAAGGTAAGGAGGTTTTTTAAGATCACGCTTCCCCTGATCAGTCCAGTCATGCTCTTTAATATTGTGATGCAGACCATTAACGCGCTTCAGAATTATACTTCAGCCTATGTGGTGACAGGAGGAGGGCCGCTGAAATCAACAAATATTATGGCATTGAAAATCTATCAGGACGCGTTCGTAAAATCAGATCTGGGATACGCCAGCGCGGAGTCATGGCTTTTATTTGTATTCCTGCTCGTTTTAAGCGGACTGATTTTCTTTACTTCAAGGTACTGGGTATTTTATGGAGATGGAGGTGGCAGATAAGATGAGACGGAAAAAGTATTTACGATGGGGGTCTTTTCTGATTGTGCTGGCGGTGGGGATGATTATGATCTATCCGCTTGTGTGGATGTTCTTCGCGTCCTTTAAGACCAATGACGAGATCAATCTCGCCGCAAGCCTGCTGCCGAAAAGATTTGATTTATCAGGATTTATCAATGGCTGGGAATCTTCCGGCCAGTATACCTTTACTGATTTTTTCATCAATACGTTTGTGATGGTCGTGCCAACGGTATTATTTACCGTAATTTCCTGTACTATATCAGCATATGGGTTCGCGCGGTTTTCTTTTAAGGGAAATAAACTTTTATTTGGGATTATGCTGTCTACTCTGATGGTTCCCAACGCGGTGCTTATCATCCCCCGGTATCTGTTATTCCGGGATTTGGGATGGCTTAACAGTTACATGCCCTTTTGGATGCCGGCACTCTTTGCCTGCTATCCCTTCTTTATCTACCAGGAGGTGCAGTTTCTGCGGGGAATCCCGAGGGAACTGGATGAAGCCGCCAAAATCGACGGCTGCAATTCGTTCCAGATCCTGACAAAGATCCTTCTGCCAGTCTTAAAGCCGTCTATGATATCGATCTGCATTTTCCAGACGATCTGGACATGGAACGACTTTATGAACCCGCTGATTTATATTAACAGCGTATCAAAATACCCGCTGTCGCTCGCGCTGCGGATGGGGCTGGATGTGGCGGCGTCCACCAACTGGAATGAGATTATGTCAATGGCGTTTGTTTCCATTATTCCGCTGGTTATTTTGTTCTTCTGCCTCCAGAAATATTTTGTAGAGGGGATCGCCTCATCCGGTCTGAAGGGATGATCCATCCGGATCATGGAAATAGAACTGCATTTTAAACAGCATCCTGCGAAACGCGGGAACATATTAACAGAAAAAAGACATCAAACAGGGAGAATAGATCAATGACAAATTATACGTTTCGAGCAATGGAGATTCATGATTTTACACAGATATGGAACTTGGACGAGATCCGCAGGCGCCTGGACTTTATGGTGCGCAATGATATGAACGCTCTGGTATTCCATGAGCCGGGGATTGAGGACAAGATCGTATTCCCGGCCAAATTCCTGGGAGGCAGCGGAGATCCGAAGAGTTATTACGATGCGTTCCTGGAAGTGGACCATCCGATCTTAAGCCACGCGCTGCGGGAGAATCTGAACCTGAACAGGAGAGATTATATCAACCATGTGATCCGGGAGGCGAAGAGCGCGGGAGTCAGCGTTTATTTTGAGAATAAAGAGCTGTGGTTCTCGGATTTTGTTCTCAAATACAGGAAAGAACTGATGCAGGCGGACGGAACTATCTGCCCCAGCGATCCCTTCTGGTATGAAGAATTCCTTCCATACAAATATAAAGAGCTCTTCCTGGCCCTGCCGGATCTTGCGGGGATCATCTGCTCAATCGGGACCGGGGAGGCCAGACTTGCAATCAGCAATACATTTGCCTGCGGATGCGAACGCTGCCGTAACCTGGACCCAGTAGAATGGTACAAAAATATGATTATGGCCATGTATAAGCCTTTTAAAGAAGCAGGGAAAAAGCTGATTATACGGGACTTTATCTATACAAAAGCAGAGCAGGAGCGGTTTCAGAAGGCATTCCTGGATCTGCCGGATGATATTGTCTTGTCCTTGAAAAATACACCCCATGATTTCTATCCCACCTTCCCGGACAATCCGCTGATGGGGCAGGCCGGCAGCCATCCGCAGATCACGGAGTACGATGTGAACGGGCAGTTTTTCGGATGGGGTGTACAGCCCTCGGCAATGCTCGCCGATATCAAGAGACGGCTCCGCTATGGCAGGGAACATGATGTGACAGGATTCCTCGCGAGGACAGACTGGGAAGGCGTTCAGGACTGGACTTGTTTTGACAATCTGAACATGGTCAACCTGTACGCCATAGCAGCTTACGCTCAGGACGAGGATATCAGTGAGGAGGAAATCTATCTCAGATGGCTGCAGGGAGAGCGGATGCTGAATGAGAGGCTTGATCCAGGACAGTTAAAGCACTGCGTACACCTGATCAAAGAAATCATGGACAGTACGTGGCCCATTGTGGAGAAGACGAATTTCGTCAATGGATGCCTGTTTTCCAATGACAGCTGCATGCATCTTACTCCGGACCAGTTTACATTTATCGGGGGCACGCATCACAGTTTAAGCGAATGGGACCCGGAGAAGAAGGACGCCCTGGAAATGTCCCCGGACAATATCCGCGCGATCGTGGAAGATAAGGAAGAGGCTTACAGAAAAAGTGAAGCGCTGGCGGATCAGGTGATGGAAGAAAATATGGGGCTGACAGGGGAAGCCTATGAGAAGATGAGAGAACACTTTGAATTCATGCGCTGGTATGTACGGGGATTCCGGCTCACTGCCAGAGGATACTGCTTCGGCAGATATGTAAGAGAAAAGGACGGCAGGGATCTCCTTCTGGATGGAAAGAGCGCGTTTCAGCTTCTTGAGGAGACAATACAGGAGATGGAGAACTACATAGAAGGGCTGATACATACCACCTTTATAACCAAATATCCATTTGACGCACAGCTGAATCCGGAGCGGGCGGCATTCTACACAGACGCACTGAAAAAGATGCTGAAAGAAGGAAAAAGAGATGAATAAAATTGTAATTAACAGAGACGTTTTCCGGGATAAGGTGATGGGCTGCTGGCTGGGCAAAAACGCGGGCGGCACCCTGGGAGAGCCGCTGGAAGGCAAGTTTGGGGAAAAAGAAATGTTCCATGTAGCGTGGTATCCCTGCCTTCCCGAAGGCGGAATTCCCAATGACGATCTGGAGCTGCAGCTGATCTGGCTGCAGAAACTTAAGGAAAAAGGACCCGGAATTATAGCCGCGGACCTGACGGAAGCATGGATAGACTGTGTGGCATATAACTTTGATGAGTACGGGCTCTGTAAGGAAAATATGCAGAAAGGGCTGCTCCCTCCGGTATGCGGCTGGCATAATAATGCGTTTCGGGACTGCATGGGAAGCCCCATCCGATCAGAACTGTGGGCCTGTGTGTCGCCCGGAAACCCGGAGACGGCGGCGTGGTACGCGTATCAGGACTCGATTGTGGACCACGGGGGCGGGGAGTCTGTGTACGGAGAGATCTTTAACGCTGTGCTGGAATCCTGCGCCTTTGTAAATGATGATAAGTTTCAGCTGCTGGACGCGGCACTGTCCGCGATCCCACAGTCTTCCCGGACGTACCAGTGCGTGGCCGCGAGTATAGAAAATTATCGCCGCCAGATGAGCTATGAGGATAACAGGAACGACTTGGTGAATCGGTTCTATCACCCAGTAGCCCAGTATTCCCCTTTAAATCTGGGATTCCAGACCATTGGCTGGCTCTACGGGGAGGACTTTGGAGATGCGCTCTGTAAGGCTGTAAACTGCGGATGGGATACAGACTGTACGGCCGCCACCCTGGGCGCGATTCTGGGGATTATCGGAGGAGCTTCTTCCCTTCCACGGAAGTGGACGGAGCCTTTGGGGTACGAGATCTCCACAAATATGGGGACCGGTGGAATACGCAATCTGACAGCGCCCACAGATATCCGGGAGCTGACGGAAGTGGTGTGCTCGGAAGCGGAACGCATTATGCGGTTCTGGGGCACTTCCGTACGATTTACAGACGATGGAATGATGAGCCGAAATGCAGAATTAAGGGTGCCGGAACTGAGATTCCTGAAAGCGTATTCCCCGGACAGCATTACTTATCATTACGGAGGATTGAGAGAAACCGTGCGGTATGAAGAGGACGCGGCCATCTTGGGAGACCGGAAATCTATCCTGCATCTCACACTGGAGAATCTCCACCCGGAAGCAAGAGAAGCGGCCATTGCCCTGGAGCTGCCGGAAGGATTTTCCACGCCGGCCGGGACCGGAGAAGAGATCCTTCATCTGGAAGCGGGGGAAGAAAAAGAGATCTGTGTTGAGATCCGGGCAGTGGGGAACAAGATCCGGGAGACCAACCGGTGTCAGCTGAAAATAGATATACAAAACGCGCCGGCTGTTCCGGCCGTTCCTGTAGTGCTGCTTGGAGGGAACCGGTGGCTGGTCTCCGAGCTCTTTCCGGGAAAGACGATTGAGGATGACTGCGGCATTGAGGAGGAGAAATGGTTCGTAAGCGCTCCGGCTGGTTTTACAGAGCAGTGGAATCCGGGCAATGACTTAAGGCTGGAGAGATATTTTAAAGAGAAGGGTGTTATATACGCGCTTCATCATATCTATTCTTGTGAAGAGAAAGACGTTGTGCTTGGAGTGCCGAATAACGGGTATATGAAATTGTTCCTGAACGGAAATCTTATTCACACAACAAAAGAGAAAACTCCCCTGCGGGCTAATCTTGGGAACGGCGGCGCGCTGGGAGATCTGTCCAACTATAAGGTGACCAGACTCCAGAAAAGCTGGAACCAGATTTTGATTAAGCTCCAGGCGGATGATCTTCCCTGCCAGGCGCATTTCACCCTGGGAGGGATGAGCAGTGTCTGCGCCAAGAACCACGGCATGCCCGTTCTGGGAATCTGCCGGTCCCGGTTTATATGGGATGTGGAATGAGAAGGAAGTGATGATATGCAGAAGGATATGCAGAGAAGCTCAAAGGAGAAAACGAGGAGACCAGAACCAGACGCAGGCCCCGGGACCGGGACAGACGGGCAGGCAGTTCCCAGCCCCGGGATCAGGCAGACCGTCAGGCCAGGATATCTCTCCCGGACTGTGCGGGCGGATGAGAGGAGAATGGAGTTTGACTGCAAAAATCAGACTGTCGTGCAGAAAAACTGGGACGTTGATCTTGTATTCATCGGAGACTCCATTACACAGATGTGGGAGCTGCCTGTATATTTCGGTGAATACAGTCTGCGTATCCTGAACAGGGGAATCGGCGGGGACCGGACCGGCTCCCTGCTCCACCGGTTCCCCGCCGATGCAGTGCAGTTAAGACCAAAAGCAGTCGTGCTGATGGCAGGCATCAATGATTCCTGGGACCTGGAATTTGATTACTGGAAGCAGGAGGAAGGGAGGCCTCTGGAGGCGGTGCTGAAGGAGGCGTTATCCAATATGGAGCAGATCCTTCGGATGGCGGAGAGGGAAGGGATCATGGTGATCCTCTGTTCCATTCTTCCTACATGCATGGAGTGGACCAACCATGAAAAAGAACGTCAGGAATATGCGCGATTATACAATGCAGGATTAAAGAATCTGTCACTACAGTACAAGACAGAATTTGCGGACTATTATCCGGCATTTACAGCAGAAGACGGGCGTTCCCTGCGAAGAGAGCTGAGTATGGAAGGACTGCATCCCAATGTTTTCGGGTATGATAAGATGGCGGAGATTTTGAAGAGCAGCATTGATTTTGGGAGATTTTTGAGGGGGAAAGAGGTGTGAGGGCAAGGGGATGAGAAAAGCCGAAATCCATAGAAGAGGAGATATCGGCTTTTCTTATGTTCCGGGGGAATGAAATTCATAGCTAAAAAAATGAAGTATTAAATGGAATAGATGGAAAGTCCCTGTGGGTAATCATTCTCATTTTTCCGGTTTTCTCAGAGAAAATAAAAATCATTTCAAAATTAGACTGCCTAATAATGTCGATGTATTTATTGACATCTTCCGCTTTCCATATAGTACCTGTTAGATTTACAGTCCGTAAATTAGCACCTTTCAAATCTGCGCCTCTTAAATCTGCGCCTGCTAAATTTGTTGTATTATAAAATTTGCTATAATCTAATTTAGTTATGCATAGCTCAAACTCAGCATCCGTTAAATCTGGCATACTTAAATCTATATTGCTTAAAATTGCTCCACTTAAGTTTGCTTTGCTTAAATATGCTCCTCTCATAATGGTTCCCCTTAAATCCGCTTTGCTCAAATCGACTTTACTTAAATTTATATTATGGTAAGCTTTTTCGATAGTTATAAAACTTGTCGCATATCTGATATAAAGCAGCAGCTGTCTTTGATGAACATCCTGCAATATGTATTCCCGTTCTGAAAAGTCAAGAAAAAGCCTTAGAATATCCAGAAGATTCAAAAAGCATATTATTTCTTTTTCTAATACGTTTCTATACTCTTTTATATTTTGCCTTGTATAATACAGCATCCCAGCATCCAGCATTTTTCCAACGGTACCTTCCAGCCAAACATAAAGACACTTCTTTTTTTCTGTACTAAATGCTGCTGTTAATAGACTCACTTTCGCTTTTAAATACTGGCCAATCGTATAATCAATCCGTCCGCTTTTCAGTCGATACCCCAGTATGCCGGCAAGCTGTTCCTGAGATTCCACAGTCAATTCAGTGACGGTTTGTTTTATTTCACTGCAGATTGTTTCCGCTACAAAATATTCATAGATTGAGCGATGTACAAATGTCAGCTCTTCTGTATCTGCTCCCTCATAACACCTGACTAATTTAAAATAATTACCAATGAAGACATCCTTTCCTTGATCTTTAATAGATAGTTCACCCTCCTGAAATATTTTTGACTGAATCTTCTCATACTCTTTTTGAGGAATAGATGCCTGTTCGGGATTGTTTTCAAACATCCACATGGAGATCTCTCTGGAAAACTGGTGGATCTGCCTTTTGATCTCCGCAATCCGGTGGACGTCATCCCAGGAACGAAGTATGCTTCTCTTTAAACATCTGTCGTATAATCCGCCTGCTTCCAAAGAGAATATCTGATCATAAACCTCGACCATGGAACTTTCATCCTTCACAGCAATTTCAAGAGCCAGGGTCATATACAATAAGATCGGGATTCCGAAAACCTCTTTCATATTTTGCATTTTCGTGATTGCTTCGTCTGCAATCCGTGATTTTGCCAATGTTTCATAATTGCGGCAGAAATCGTGAATCAGATCTTCGTTCCATGGCTGCAGAGTAATATACGGAAAAAGCAGCTGTGACAGATCTTCGAAATAATTTTCCCGGCATGTGATCAGTAAGGAAAAATTCTTTATACGAGTGTCACAGGCCCAGGTACGATATAAATGGTTTAGGATGTCCCTTCTGCAGCTTCCCACTGAAACCTCATCGAATCCATCCAGGATCAGAATCTTTCCGCTCAAATCATGTTTTGTCATGTTAAGATGTTCTAGTATGACGCTGTCGATATTTTCTTCTGGATTGAAATTCCAGTTAATCTGAATATCGGTAAACCGATATACAAGTATTTCTTTTTCGTTCGGGTCATCCTTCTCGTATAATTGATTGATGAACCATGTAATCAAGGTGCTTTTTCCCATACCCGGCTGTCCGAGTATGAGAAGCATTCTGTTTTTCGTGTCCTGTCCCGCTGTGTGTTTGTACAACCGATTTTCCAGATTCGAAAGATCTTTTTCCTGCCCGTTCAGCCTGTAATAGGGTGTCTGATACAGATCGCGGAGGAGAATATTAGTTCCGGCATCTTCATCATCTTCATCAAAATCATTGAGGAACATATTTTCATTCCACTTATTTTGATATTCTTCGGTTCGGTCAGGAAGTCTTTTTTTTCTTTCTGATGGCATGGCATTTCTTTTATCTTCCAGTGTGGTTTTTGTACTCTCATTTACAATAGAAAAAAGTTCTCTTATCAGCTGTGTCTGATCATCCTGCCCCTTCTGAATATTGATCAAAATATCCGGCATAAAGCCAGCCCTTTCTTTTTCCAGAGAAATCGATTTTTCTGCCATGACAGATAAGATCTTCCGGATTTGAGCTCCATATGCAATGGCATCCTTTTTCTGTTCTTTGTATCTTTTGTACAGGACATTGGTAAGACTTTCAGCATCATACTGACAATCTTTCAGTAAATTATCTTGGCCACTTATTGTATCAAACAGCTCTTTAAGCTCTTCTCGAATGTAGGCAGTCTGATCCTGGGGAATATTCCATTTTCCCAGACTTTTGTCTGTGAGTATCTCACTTAGCTGCTTTTGCGCTTCACGCAGATATTGGCTGCATTTATCCGCGCCAGTTTGAATGCCATGATTAGCAATCGCTTGAATAATCCCATTCCCTGTCGCCGCCGACACAGCAGCTTTCATCGCCGCTGCCGCAAAACCGATTAGTATGTCCATAACCGAGCTCCTCTTCTGTACTTATTAGAATTCATTTTACCACCCTTTTCCGCTGGCATCTATATATTTGTACAGGAGCGTATTCCTAATTTTTTCGGCCAGCGCTTGGGACTTCTCAGTTCCATTCTTCCTTCAGTAGAAAATCCCGGATGTTTCCAAAATTTTCGGTACGAATATACTGTTTCTTCTGACTGTACTGGCCGCGTTCCTTGTGGGAGTAATATTCATCTGTTCAGGCCTTTTTATCGGCGCAAGGCTGCAGCAGCGTTTCCACGTGGATCTGTCATGGCTGAGCGGAGTGCTGTTTATCGTACTTGCTGTGCTTAGATATTTATAGTAATTTTGTATCAGCAAAATATTAATAAGTGATTCAAAATCATTAATGTGGTGATTAAAACACCTGCCCAGACTATTTATCTGAACACTGCGTCGTCAAATTCAGACCTTGCAAAGGAACGCATCTTTTCAGCTTTATTGCGCAGGTCGTTAATAGCGGTCCGAGTCTTAGCGGAGCGTTTACCAATTTCTATTTGAACATCTTCCGGAGGTAATGGGATCTGCAGCCCTAGGAAGTCCTTTTCTGTTATGCGCGGCATTCTTGCTCCGCTATACAATGGGGGCAGCTGTTTTTGAATGATATCTGAGGTTAATACAGCCATAAAATAGTCTCTATTAATATTCTTAGTATTGAATACAAAAAACTCTGATGAGCATATCAGGTTTTTTGTATTCATGGTATTTACCCAGTATTTGTTTAAATATGGCCTTAGCTTCCCATAAATTATATACCCCGGAGGCACACAGAAAGTTTGACTTAGTATTTCATTTCCAAATACTTCTCTTACATTTCTTAGACCTGTATTCTTTTCAATATCCTCCATTCCTATGTATTGATACAAAATTTCTGATTCATTCTTTGTATTCCGGCGCAGAGAATTTCCGTCATTGTCAATCAAAAAATTGTTAATAACTTTTGAAATAGTAGTCATAGGATATTTTGATTTTATTTCAACTTTATTCGATAGGTGTACAGGGTCCCACCGTGATAAATTTTTGAATTTTACTAAATTCAACACATTTTTCTTTGTTATTGAAATGTAGGAAATATCAAGTGTCTTCTTTAAATATTTACTGAACCCCATGAGGATTTTATCAGACATTTTATCAGCGCGATCTGCTTTCCCCATAATAGTATGATATTTCTCTAATAGCGCAGCCTGCTCTGGTATAGAGGGTAAGATAATTTTTGAATGTAAAAAATCATCTTCATTAATACGCTGTCGATTTGTAGTACCGCTGCTCTGAGTCTGCCAATATTTTTGAAAGAGGTCAGATGACAACACCAGCATTAGATATTCGGGCAGTGCCATGTGAACTTCAAATACCCAAAAATCATTCGTGACAATAGCACCTTCCAGACTGTCCGGAACAATTCCAAATGCCCCGTTGCGCGCGTCTATTCTGGAAATAATAAATTGACCGGCATGAGCAGCAAACTGCCGTTTTGTTCCAATGTACTTCCCTTGCAGCTTGTCTCTTTGCAAAACACCTTTTCCATAAAGACGTACAGTAATTCGTTTATAACATTGGTCATCCTCAATATTTACAGGTT
Source organism: uncultured Lachnospiraceae bacterium (assembly GCA_959022495.1). Taxonomy (GTDB): domain Bacteria; phylum Bacillota; class Clostridia; order Lachnospirales; family Lachnospiraceae; genus Mediterraneibacter. Next base: position 63,676 of record CAUEYX010000001.1, read on the forward strand.
CTTTAACACGTTTAAGAACTTTCGACAATAATATGAGCGGATAATGGTGACCTATTTCCCCAGATACAGAATCATGCGCGCTCCATTTTATCATTTTTGAAAAATGAGTAATGTGTAAAATCAGATTATCAGTTTTCGACATGGAGTATCTCCTCCTTATCGCCTGTAGTACGGACAATCTCGCCGGATTTACTCAATTTATAGGAAACGGACACTGTCATTTCCGACCAAAGTTTGTTAATCTTCCGGTATGTGTTATATTCTTTCTCAAGCAAAGGAAGTTGATTACCTTTTGATGCTGTACCTGTTGATGTTATTCCTGCATCATCAATTTTTGCAATTGGTATTTCATAATCAAAATATTTTTTTACAAAAGGTTTCGCATCTTCTTCTACAGCATTGGTAATAGCAGCAAGTCTTTTACGTATGGCATTTGCTTCTTTTGACCTGCTTTTACCGGTGTCAATAAGGACCTGATGATCAGCTTTCAGTTTATCAGCCTCTGCTTTATAAGGCTCGTAACACTTAAGATATGCTTTGCGTCTGCATTCAGCATAGTTTTCTTCTTCTTCTTCCGTAAACCTTTTAAAGAAAACAAGGCTGGGTTTTACTGTAGCTCCTGCAGCAGTGAAAACATCCTGAGGTATTGAACATATTAAAATGATTTTTGCTTTCCCTTCAAAATATTCTCGAACTTTCTGCAAATTGATTGTATTTAACACACCCTCAGGTAACACCATCCCCATACGTCCTCCTTTTTTCAGCAGGCGGAGACAGCGCTCCATGAACAGCACTTCAGTAAGAGCGGACATTGAACCAGTATCATACAGAGACAAAAGAGGTTCCCCAATATGATCATCAATCTGCTTTAAGGCCATTTCATAAGCCGTGCCATACTTTTTTCTGTATTTTTCAATTAATAGGGTATCAGTAAATCTGTCCGCTTCAGTAATTTTGTGGTTTTTATCAATTCTTGAACCGAATGGTGGATTGGTAAGGATTACATCAAAACGTTCTTCGAATATACCATTGACATTCAATAGACCATCATGATGATGGACTCCACCATGGCCGTCACCATGCATAATCATATTCATTTTTGAAGTTCTGGCCATACGGGGATTTGCATCTGTTCCATAAATGCAATTCCGAGATAAATGGTACATACGGCTTCCTTCAGCCTGACTATCTAATTCGCGGTTTAATACAGCCTGCATATATTCAATACGCTCATTAATAGCAAGCTGGTCTTTTTCGGAGAGTTTGTCATAGTTTTCTCCTTCGATTTCTGCCCGTAATTTTGTCTTAACGCCTTTGATATCCTCTTCTATTTGTTCACGTACATACTCAAAGGTCTTTATCAGAAAGCCGCCGCTGCCACAGGTGGGGTCACAAATAAGCTCTCCTTCTTTCGGATCTAATACATGAGTCATGAAATCCACAATCGTCCGGGGAGTAAAAAACTGTCCGAGCTCGCCACGGAATGTTGTCCCCAGAAATTGTTCGAATGCAATACCTTTTACGTCATCTTGTGTATCAGAAAGATTGTATACCTGTAGTTTTTCAAGAATCTGCTCAAAGCTATTTTGACGAATTTTAATAGAGTCATTTGTATCAAATAGATGATCCTCTTTAAATTTATCCTTTGTGTCATTAAACAAGATCTGCATATACGGGAGATCTACGCCCTGTCTCCTTAAAGTGGGACGGGTATATCTTTCGTAATCAGTCTCTAATTGTTTATATTTTTTTAGAGTGAATACTTCACTGCCATTCTTATCACGCTCATATCGGATCTTCATAAATAGAATTTTGCTGATTTCATCGAAAGCGGCTTCAGGAGAAAGTTTATCATTGTTACGAATGATATTATGACAAGTTCGAAGCATCTTTGTAAAATCATCTCTTGTAAATGTTTTCGTTCTGCCTAAAAGCTCCTTTACTTTTCTATCTATAAGAGCCTCTTCCGCGGTTGGAATGGCAACAACTTCTACCAGTTGTTTAGGCAGATAATCTTTGTTAACATTGAAATACTTTGTTTCCTTCTCGTTGGTAGTGACAAAGAAGCTGGCACCGGCCCATGCGGCATAGTTATAACCCTGATAATAATCTTCTTGACGGATACGGACATTTTCTGCTTTGCATTCAACCACAATAAATGCGGCTTTATTAGAATTTTTGTCGTTTTTTGTTTTCCATATTACTATATCAGCCCGAGCGGTGCCCCTGCCGCGCTGAGAATTATTGACCTTAATTTCTTGAGCCATCTGATCAAGTGAGTACCCATAATTTTCCACTAAAATTTTGACATATTCTTGACGGACTTTTTCTTCTGGTGTTTCGATATGCCAAGAATTTGTCAGTGGGCAAAAGATCTTACCTCTGTCGCGCATGATCTCAAGTGTAGTCATAGTAATTTCTCCTTATTTTTTTAATAGTAATTTTTAAATTTCAATAGAGATATTATAGCATGTGATGGCACCAAATCATATCAAATTTGTCTTTCGTCGTGATCATGGATTTCCTCATTTTTTATATTCTTCCGGGATTCAGATTTTTATAGAGAATAAGAAAAGCCGACCCCTTAAATAAGGAATTTCGGCTTTTCATCTACGTTCCCGAGGTGATTCGAACACCCGACCTACCGCTTAGGAGCAAAGCAAGCCCATTTAACCCTCGTATAACTGAGACACCTCAAATGTCTTGAAACGCTCTATTTTCCTAGACATTTCCGCTTTAGGAACGGGATGAAATTACCTCAAGTTTCATCTCGTTTCTTCTTATATTCTGGTGTGCAATTAGATAGTTATTAGCGGTAAATAGAGTTGAACCTAGTACAGCCACCACTTTATTAGCAGGCTTCTCATCCTCTCAGAGACGCAACAAACCAGGACGTTAATCCTCTGTTTCGCTAAAATTATAACATATCCTCATGGGAAACACAATCTAATATGAAGGAGAACAATTATGGAATACCAATTAGAACTTAAACAAATTGTGGACTTTCCACGCTGCCGTATCTATCGGAACTTTATACAAACCTTATTAAGTGACAGGAGCATCCGAACTACCGGAGGCTCTTTTCTTTTCTGGTATCTGATACTCTGCTCTTATGCCAACTACAGCACTTCATACCGGCGCATGGAGCAGCTTACTTATACCGTATCTCCCGGAGAATGGATCTGCACTTCTGCCGAACTTCAGGAGTGGTTTCGCTGCCGCTTCCAGTACCAGGCTATTTCTATTTTAAAACATCTTCAGGAACAAGGCTGCATTACCTATTCCCTGTTAGAGAGGAACCGCCTGGTCAAATTCCGGATTACAGACTGGGAGAAGGACAATACCGTTTTGGAATATAGCTATCCCTGCAAAAAAGATACCGGTTTCTTCTTTTTTCCCATTACCAGAGCGCATAAGCTCATTGGCGCAGGAAAATGTTCCGAAATGGATATCCTGTTGGATCTATGGATTCACGCTGTCTACAATGATCCTGCTGTCCTTTGTTCCGATGCCGGTCCTGTGGTATATTACCGCAACAATACCGGCACACCCCTTACCAGCTTCCAGGCATTAGGGCAACGGTGGGGACATTCCAAGCCTACCGTCTCCCGGCTTTTGAAAAAGTTAGAGAAAATGGGACTGATCACGCTCATCTCATTCCGCGGCAAATATGGAAGTATGATTTATCTGAACAACTATCTTTCTATTATGTTCGACATTAGTGATGTATTGATTGACAAGGAGGAAATCGCCATGAAAATGAAGTTACCCATCCACATTCCCGAAAGCTCTGAACCGGAGAATACACCGAAAGCGGGAGAGAAATGCGTTTCAGAAACAGTGACAGACGATCAGATTGTTGTTTCAAAACCGCTCCCCTGCGTTCCACTTTCTCACATTCAATATATGGTCCGAAAAGTGGCAAAATTGCTGGATACACAAGGACTTTGCTGTTGCCACTGCCCTCAAACCAGGTATATATTATCTCCCTTATCAGACTGTAAGGATAGTATACCTGTAATGAATCTAAGTATTATCTGCCCCTTTGGAGCCGCAAAATACGGATTCGAGTTGACCATAGAACCCAGGGCGAAGTCTGTCCCAGACAAGACTAAGAAGCAGCGTATCACCCGACAGCCAACGTTTCCCACAGATACTCCCACACTGAAAGAGGGCAGAAAAGGACGGCAAAAGTACCAGGCCTATTGGAGAGCCCCGGAGATTCATCTGCCGGATGAAACTGCCAAAAATCAGGAAGGAGGTAAGCCCCATGTCGAAGCGTAAAAATCAAAGTCTCCAAACACCGAAAGAAAATTCCCATTTCCACGACACTTATCAGTTTCTGCGCCGTTATCGGGATGCCACATACAGCCTGAAGGTGGTCGTGCATCAGATGGAGAACCAGTTTAAAATCCAGTACGGTTCCAGCATTGATGAATTTCTGGATTCCATCTATGCTGCCGGAGCTGATCTGACAGGAACTGATATTGCCGAGCGCGCCAAAAGCATTGAACGGAGCAACCGGATGCTGAAACTACTGGAGTCCTCCGTAGATCTTCTGCGAAACAATCACAAGCATGGGGAGCAGTATTACTGGATTCTCTACTATGCGTTCCTCTCCCCGCAGCAGCTCAAAAATACAGACGAGGTTCTGGAGAAGCTGGAACAGCACATCCCCAATATCTCCTACCGCACCTACTACCGGAAAAGGCACCAGGCGATAGACGCCCTCAGCACCATCCTCTGGGGATATACTGCCAAGGAGACAATAGACACCTTGAATAAATTTTTCCCAGAGTAAATTTTGGCACAAGCCAGGCACGGAATTGTCCCGGCTTTGCGATTGCATGGGAAATTTACCAATGTTACAATAGGTATTGCTTATAGTTTTCTTTTTTGTCAGCACCCGCAAGGTGCTTTTTTTGTACCCTGAAACCTGCGCCAACCGCTGTATGTACAGCTTACATATACGATAAGTAGAAAATCCTACGTAGGCTCTACATACAGCATATGCACAATTACAAGAACGGAGGAAATCCGGCATGAAAACAAGAGAACAGATTTATCACAGGGAGGGCGAAAAGCTCCTCCGCTTTCTCACCACCTACCATGCGCTGAAATACGAACAGATTCTGCAGATATTCGGGAACCGGGAATCCATCAAATTCTTGATTACCCGCCTGGTGAAACAGGGACGGATCTTCTATGATAAGGAAACCGACCTGTTATGCGACAGCCCGGAGGCGATGAAAACCCCGGATCAAGGCACCATTGCCGCTTTCTGGGTACTGCTGGACTTTGAAAAGCCCATCGCTTTCCACACTAGCGGAGAGTTTCCCGTTAAACTGCATTTTTTCTCAGATGATGAAGAATACGAAATTATCTATGTTCCTTTAGAGCGGGAAATTTTGGTCAATCAGGTGATGAAGTCTCTGCCTCGCAACCATGTCATGCGGTTAGTCGTACTGGAAGACACGCGGCAGGCAGCAAAACTGTCTATGGACGGAGTTCTCGCTTTTTGTGTGGTAGATGCCTCCGGCAGCGTAAGTTACTACGGAAGGAGGTAATACGCCATCCCAAACCAGAAGATACTCTATGAGAGACTGCAAAAATTGGAGACAGAGATTCAGAAACTCGGCAACACAGTATTCGCCCTGAAGACCACGGACATTCAGACCTATCTGGAAAACTACGGAGATCTCAGTATGAACGCTGCCCTGCGTGCGGAACGGATTGCCTGCCAGTTACGGAATCTGGTCTGCCTTGCTGCCCCCGAAAAGCGGAGCAGTTATTTAAAAGAGTCCGCAGACGCCCAGGGAATTAAAATTGATCTGGATGGAGACCTCGTCTCCATTACTCTGCCCGGGCTTCTCCCCAAACGCCGGCAGCATGTAAATACGGCGTTCTTGCATGAACCGTTGAACTACGCGCTCCAGGAATACCTGACTGTCCACTCGCTTCCCCTTTACCGGGAATGTGTCGTCTGCTTCAGTCAGATTTATGACCGCAATGGTCCGTTTGACCGGATACGGGATTATGATAACCTGGAATTTAAACAGCTTCTGGATACCATCGCCACCTACATTATGGTGGATGACACCGGGCTATATTGTGATTCCTACCACACGACAGAAATGGGGGAAAAAGACTACACGGTAATCTACGTTATGGCAAAGTCCAGGTTTCCCCGATGGCTGAAAGAACGGAAAAATGAGATTGAAACCATATCGGAAATTTGCTGATTTTTTTCAGTTTTTTCCCGACATGGGTAAAACACCCACAAAAGGCAGGGATTTCCTGCTTTTTTCTTTTCCCAAAAGGTCTGGATTTTACCGAAGTACAGACTTGCATGGGTAAATATTGGAAGGAGGTTGCGCTGATTTTGTATCCTCTAAGCGCCCAGAAATACCGGCTGCTGGAGATGGTGGCTCTGTGCGGAGAGTTCCCTGCCAATCAGCTCACCCGGCTGCTGGAAAGCCCTTCTTACGCAGAAAAACTGATTACCGAACTAAAGGCGGATAAACTTCTGCGCACCCATTACCGGGACCATCTGCGCGGCTACCGTCTTACTGGACGTGCCAAACAACTGCTGCTCTCGCAAAACCCGGACCGATTCTCCCCTTATCTGATGGGGAACTCCGAAACCAACCAGGTCCGGAGTGAGCTTACCCGGCGGCTGCGTCTGCATCAGAAAGCAGAAGTCTACCTGACACTGCTCCATGGAAACATCCCCTTCCTGCCGGATCAGAAGCCGGATATTTTCCGGCCGGACCGCGAAGCAGGTTCCCTGTCTTTGCGAAGCCTTCCTCTTTTCTATTCCTCACGGGAGTTCAAACAGATTGGCAGGGAGGCGACCAAGATAAAAAACTCCCGGAGTGTAGGCGTCCTTTTGGCACCTCACTGTGCCTATGCCCTCTATAATACCGGAGACCATATCCTGAAATGGGAGTACCGGACAGAGGTGCGGCTCAATGCCTTTTTGCAGCATTATCTGCAGGATTTCCCCTATTCTGGGCACCCGGACGTTCATGCTATCCTTACGGGAAAGGATATGAACACCGCCTATCAGCTTCTTACCAGCACCGGAGGCTATAAAAAGAGCCTGTTTGTGGCAGATACCTCCTTCGGGCATTTCCATTACCTTCCCAATACATCGGAAGGGGAGACATTATTAAGGCTTCTGGTGCGACCACAGTTGATGAAACAGCTTAACCAGTTACTATTGTCTGATTTAGGTCCCCGTAAAGGAGATCTTCCTATTGAGCATGACGGGACAGACGCCTCTGGGAACCCTGCGATTCTAGCATATGATTTTGACATGCACCGACTCAACCGTTTCAATACCGGACTGAATATATACGGCAAAAAGGGACTGATCCTCTGTTTTGATTTCCAAATCCCCTGCCTGAAGCGATACCTGACCGCCGATATCTCGTTCTCCGGTATTGATCTTATCAAATTCAGAAAGGAGGTTTTACATGAACCGTAAATGGTGGAAGCTCATCTTTGTGCTTCCCATCTGCCTTAGCACCTTATACGCGGGCGGCTATGTCACTCAGTTTATCCGGAACTATGAAATCTGGTCCGCATCTGGAAACACGCCGGGCAATGGAAGCTCCCCAAAGCTGCCTTCGCCAAATCCTGTTGCTTGTTTTGAAGCAATTACAGATGTTCCTTACAGCTTATACGGCCTCGCCATCTGCCTGCTAGTCTTCAGTCTGCTGGCTTTTCTCCTGATGCGGATGGGCTACGACCGGAATGGGGAGGTAGCAGACCGGGATCGGAACTTAAACTACTCTACCAAAGGTACCTACGGCACTTCCGGTTTTATGACGCCGGAGGAAATGCACAAGGTTCTGGAACTGACCTCAGATGTCAAAAAGAGCAAAGGCACCATCTTAGGGAAGTTAAATGGAAAGGCAGTATGCCTTCCTTACAACACATACATGAATAAAAATGTGGCAGTCTACGGCTCCAGTGGCTCCATGAAAAGCCGGGCCTACGTCCGCAACGCGATTTTCCAAAGCGTCGCTCGCGGACAAAACGGCGGGCCGGGGGAAAGCCTCATCATAACAGATCCAAAATCGGAACTCTATGAGAGTATGTCTGTCTATCTGGAAAAGGAAGGCTATACTGTCAAATGCTTCAACCTGGTCAATCCGGAAAATTCCGACAGTTGGAACTGTCTCATGGAAATTGACGGTTCTGAAACGATGGCACAGGTTTTTGCGGATGTCATCATCCAAAATACCGGTTCCGCCAAAGGTGACCACTTCTGGGATAACGCGGAAATGAACCTGTTAAAAGCCCTTGTCCTTTATGTGGATCAGGGTTTCCCACCAGAAGCAAAGAATATCGGACAGGTCTATAAGCTCCTTACCATGAGTTCCGAGAGAGAGTTGAACAGCCTCTTTGATCTGCTCCCGGTATCCCATCCGGCAAAAGTGCCTTACTGTATCTACAAACAGGCCAGCGACACGGTACGTTCCGGTGTTATCATCGGTCTTGGAGCCAGACTGCAGGTGTTCCAGAACAAACTGATCCGGCAGATCACCTCCTATGATGAGATTGACCTGACGCTGCCCGGAAAACAGAAATGTGCGTATTTTTGCATTACCTCAGACCAGGACAGCACCTTTGATTTTCTATCCTCCCTGTTTATGACGTTTATCTTTATTAAGTTGGTCCGCTTTGCGGATAAAGAAGGGACGGATGGGAAACTGCCGATCCCAGTACATATTCTGGCAGACGAACTGGCCAACACCGGAGCAATTTTGGAGTTAAATAAGAAAATCTCGGTCATCCGAAGTAGAAATTTGAGCATTTCCTGCATTTTCCAGAACCTGCCCCAGATGCAGAACCGGTATCCCCTAAACCAATGGCAGGAAATTATCGGAAATTGTGACAGCCAGTTATTTTTAGGCTGTACCGATGAAGTGACCGCCACTTTTATTTCCAACCGTTCCGGGGATGTGACCGTAGGCGTCAGCAGCGAAGCCAAACAGCTCAATAGCTGGCGTGTGTCAGATTACACGCCAGAGTACCGGCAGACCAAATCCATTGGGAAACGCAAACTCCTGACACCCGATGAAATCCAGCGGCTGCCGCTCAACAAAGCGCTGATTATCCTGCGGGGACAGAAAATCCTGGAAGTAGAAAAATATGACTATACCCTACACCCAGACGCAAAAAAGCTGGTCCCCAGGAAAGCCGCTGACCACATTCCTGCCTGGCGGGAAAAAGCCTCTCAGGAGGAGTTTGACTACACGCCTTCCCTTACAGGAAACAGAAAGAAAGGCTCTCCAAATGGCAGGAACCGGCAGCCTGCTTCCCGGGTGCCAACATCCTCCTTCTTCCAGGAACCGGAAACTCCGCCGCATCCGGAAGATTTTCCTTCCGGAGCTTCGATGAAGCTGGAAGAATTTCCGGAGGATATTGTACCACTTGATAAAAATTCCATTATGTCTTGATTTGAAAGGAGAACACTTATGCCAAATGAACTGAACAATGTAACGTCCATTCTTACCCTGGATACCGACACCCCGCTGGAAACGCCCCAGTCCAAAGCAGATGTAATCTGGCATGAAATCCAGAACGCTTACCGTACCCGGAAAATCCTGACCGGAAAGCTGGGCGGTATTGAGAAAACAGAAGCCGGCAGCCTGATCGCCATTGTCTATTATAAAGAGTTTCGTACCGTCATTCCTATCTCGGAGATGATGCTGAATCTTGTCCAGGATGACGCTCATGATTACGGGGAACTTTCCCTGCGGCAGAATAAAATTCTCAACAATATGCTGGGCTGCGAGATTGATTTTCTGGTAAAAGGACTGGATACCAAATCCCGCAGTATCGTCGCCAGCCGGAAAGATGCCATGCTGAAAAAGCGGCAGATTTTCTATCTGGATACAGACGCTTCCGGGAAGCCCAAAGTCTATGAAGACCGGGTTGTGCAGGCCAGAGTCATTGCGGTGGCGGAAAAGGTCGTGCGTGTGGAAATCTTCGGCGTGGAGACTCCCATCCTTGCAAGGGATCTCTCCTTTGACTGGTTAGGGGATGCCCGGGAACGCTTCCACGTAGGAGACCATATCCTAGTCCGTATCCTGAAAGTTACGGCGGAATCCCCGGAAAAAATCTCCGTCCATGCCGATGTGAAAAGTGTAGACGGGAACACCAGTAAAGAGAATATGAAGAAATGTAAGGTGCAGGGCAAATATGCCGGCATTGTAGAAGACATCCATAAAGGAACCGTGTTTGTCCGGCTCTCCATCGGTGTCAATGCCGTTGCCCATTCCTGCTATGACAGCCGCACCGTCGGGAAAAAGGATGAAGTTTCCTTTGTAGTGACTCATATTGACGAGGAACGGAATGTGGCGGTAGGGCTGATTACCCGGATTATCCGGCAAAATATCTGATTTTCAAAAAGATGAGGGTGCCCCAAAAGTATGATGAATTGAATCACAAAACGGGCATCCTCCCTTTTTTGTGTCATATAACTGGGATTTGGAAGTTTTTATTTTATGATATAAGCAGCAACAATTTCGCCGATATATGCCGTATGCGGATCTCGATTAGCCATAAAATATGTTCCGTCAACATCCTGTGGATACATCTGTTCTCTTATGTCCGCTGGGATTTTTTCCAACTCCTGTTTTTGCGAATACAAAACTTTACACTCCAATGTTAATGGATATTCTTTTATCCCCGGCACATTGATTGCGACAGGAGGCTCCAATGTCAATTTAGCCTCAATTTCTTTATCTATATCCCGCCCAGACTGTGTGCCGCAAACCTTTGCAATAATTGGAATTGTCTTATCCAATGGAACGCTGATTGTAAATTCCCCTGTTTCATCAATCTGCGATTTTGTATAACGGTGTTCTCTCACATATACAGTGAATGTCGGTTTTCCCCATACTGTTCCGAGACCGCCCCAACCAATAATCATACTGTCAAATTTTTTGTGTTTTGAATTAAGAAGAATACCTTTCGGAAGAGCTTCTGTAATTCTGTTTGCATAATCTGTAATCTTAATTTTTTCTTTCATAATGTACCTCCACAAATTCAAATTTTTACAGCTCGATAAGCTGGGAGTTATCCCTTTAATCCTCTTGCCTGTCTATCCATATCCTCAATGACAATATCATAAATTTCTCCAAGAGTTGAACAATACTCCAATACTTTCCACGGTTCATTAGTATGAAAATGTATTTTTATCAATTCCTCGTCTCCGACTGCCAACAAACAATCCCCCTTTAGATTTTTTATAAAGTATTCACTTATTGCATCTTCATCAAGATTTTCTCCCTCGATTAAAAGTTGCGTATCGTACTTAAATTCTAACATACTTTACCTCCATAAATTCAAATTCGTCTTTACTTGATTGTATCATGTAGTTATAAATATTGTCATTTCTTTTCTGCTTTTGAAAGGATACTTATTAGCCTATATTTTGTAAAGGGTGCTGTTCAGCATTGCTTACGCAACAAGCCCTTAACAAACCATAGACTAATAAGTTTTAAGATAGCCAAGCAGAAATGAACTAGTCTGCTGTTTCACGACATAGAAAAAGACGCTCTTTTTCATGCGTCGTTCTTCCATAACTCTGTATTTCTTTGTATAAGTCGTTACATCAGGTTCTTTCATTTGTTGTAAGTTCGTTGTAATTCTCTTTATTTTTCCTCTACTGTTTTGCTAATAGGTGCTGTGTTTATGTGTTTTTTCTCAATTTTGTATCTGTTTTTATCACTGAAAGAGGTATTTTCACCAAAAATGACGCTGGAAGGTTGCTCCTCCAGCGCCATTTTTGTGATGTTATGGGCGATTGCCAGCAAGCCCCATTCTATTTTTACCTTCCCCGAAAGGTTTCAAGGAATTTTTCGTATTTCTGTTTCCTTAGAAGGATATTCTTTCTGTTTTCTGGGCATTTGGGTACTGCTGCTGCATCCGCTGATCGTCAAAATGAGTGTCTATGACATGTTCCCAGCCGCTTTTAGCGGGGGGACCGCCGTCGCGGGCGCTGTAGCGGATCAGTGCGGCGGCGGAGACCAGCATATTGACGCTCATAAAAAGCACCAGAAGCCAGGTTAGGATGTAGCCGGTGATCTTTGGAATTTTTTCAATCCATCTGGAGAATACAGGGTACAGGCCTTTGATCCAGATGACTGCGGCAATCCCCCAGAAAAAGCAGTACAGAAGATTGATTCTTCCGCCCAGGTTAAAGGGGATGCGGCTATAATCCCAGAACACCTGGCCGAAAACCAATTCGGACAAGACGCTGCACATATATTCATAAGCGCCACCCAGAATCGTTCCGATCAAGAAAATATGCCGATCCGGCTTTTCCCGGTCTTTGTAAAGCAGAATAGTGGCCAGCACGATGGCAAATCCCCAGACAATACTAAAAGGCCCCCAGACCAGACTGCTGCGGTACATCCACTCTCCGGCTGTCACCCGGCAGAATAAGGTCTCGGTAATATCTCCTAAGAGGGAACCGATCAGAAAGAGCCAGAAGAGTTTATAAAATCCGCACCCTTCGGCAAACCTTCCTTCGCGGAAGATGACCTGCGGCTTTTCCTGGATGACAGGATAAACCCTGGCCAGCCGCCGTTCTACAAATCCGATCACCGGAATCCCTGCCCGGAAGGACCAGTCTTTAAACTTCTGGAAGTCCGGAGCTGGAAGCTCTGCTTCCGTATCTTTTTCAGAGAATTTCCGGGCATGCAGAACCGCAGCCAGTGAAACTGCGATGTCTAAGACCAGATAGATCAGAAATGTCCAGACGATAATCGAGGCAACCGGATCTGGGAGCTTATGGTATAAGCGCAGAAAAAACGGCGTAGCCAGCCGGAGGCTGATCATTCCAAGAACGGCCCACAAAAGAGAATACTGTGGGCAGATGTATCCGTCAAAGTTCCACTTCTTGTCAGAATAGTCCCACCATTTGTGGTGATTCAGACGTTCCAGGATCTTCCCTGTAAACCATTCAATGACGGTGGCCTGGATGCCGCAGGCCAGGAAGAGAAAGAGAGGCTGGCTGGAAAGGTCTGTCAAAGTGACTTCCATTACGACGGCGGCGATTCCATAGACCAGACAAAATGGTCCGGTGGAAAATCCCCGGTTGGTAAACGCTTTGTTTTTGAAAGTTCCGACGGCGGCCTCGCTGATCCATCCGAGCAGGGAATAGATGAGCAGAAGCCAGAGCAGTTCTGAAATGGTATGTTCCATCATGGTATCTTTTGTTTGATTCCTTTCTTTTGCACAGGCAGTTTAGGTTCAAAGGGTATGATAGCATACTCTTTTCTGCAGGTCTACGGAAAGAGTATAAAAAGTAAGAGGAAGACAGAAATGTTTCCTTGCCGCAGGACGTTTTTTTCGTATGATAGGAATAGAGAAATCATAAGTGGGACAGTATCTATCTCCGTTTCTACTCTATCAAGATGAAATCGCCTGAATCCATCATTTTCTTTACCATCGCCTGATAGGCTTCTCCCGGATCGTCCAGCCATGGATACAACTGCCCTTCATACGGCGCGCGGAAGGAATAAAAAATAGTGGATCTGTCTGGAGAAACGCATCCTCCTTCCATCGGAAGCAGAATCCACCCTGCTTCTTCCAGTTTCCGCTGATAGTTAAATACAATTTCTCGCGCCTTTCTCATATGCTCCGATATTTCCCTCTCATCGCACGCTTCATTCGCCATATCCCAGTATTCTTTTAAATAGATTTCGTTTCGCACCATCGGTCTCCTTTCTCAACTTTTCTTAATTTCTCTATCTTTATATTGCCGTCATTGTCTAACTATGCTATACTAATTAGGTATAACTGAACCGGAAAAGCCGGTGCGTTTCGATTTTGCCCGCTAGTAATATTTACGGAAGAAGTTTTGGCTTTTATGCTAGTAACTTTTGTGGCTCTGACCTACATAGACAATCGACATAATAAGAAATCGCATTGATTCCTTTCTGCGCTCATTATACACTGGGGGAGGATGAGAAATCAATTCCCCCAGTTTTTATGTCTTATAACTACTCTATTTTCTCTACTGTAATTCCCAGTCTTTCAAAGAATACTGCCATATTAGAATACCGTCTCAGGGAATTTGTGTTTTCCATAATGAATTTCCACGTTTCCTCATACGTTCCCGGAACGTGAAAAGAGGACTCATATAAAAACTTTAGGAACTCCTTCGGCTGATCCTTGTACCGCATGGCATTTTCATATGCCAGGTCCTCTTTCCTATCATCATCCAGAGCGTCCGGGATATCATGGAGGACATGCTCCAGATTCCTGGAAAAATAGTAGATTTCATAAGGAAACTCTGACACCGCCCCAGAGCGCATCAAATGATAGACAATCTGCCGTTTACTGATATTGCGCCGGATCAGCCTGTCTTTGTTCCTTGCTGCAATGTGCGTTTCAAAATATTCCGTTTTCCCTGTCTCTGACTGAAGAACCTGGGAGGCAGGAATAAAAGCTCCGTCGGTATCAATAATCTGAACGACCTTCAAGATGTCACCTTTCTCAATATATGGATGCTTTCTCAGATATTCCGTTACCTCCTTCTGAATCCGGCTTTCAATGTATTTCACCGTCATATCTTCCCCTGCTGTGATGTCCGTATGGAGGACATCAAATTCCAGGTCATGTTCCCGGACCAGTTTAGAATACACAAGCGCTAACGCATCCTCATCTGTAGGACCTTCTACCAAAAGCAAGATGATTTTTTTAGTCATGGGCACCCACCTTCCCTGCCCGGCGCATTGCCAGTTCCATTTCATAGATATTGGTCTCGTTATAAAGTTTCTCCTTCTGGCCGCCAAGTTTGATACTCCGCAGGTAGGAAAGCCTTGTATTCTGCGTATTCTTGATATAAGCGGACTTGATATAGCGGTTATCCGGATTTACCGTTGTATAGATCAGGAACTCATTTTGCAAAACTTCCAGCGGGCGCAGATTATGGGACGTAAAGATTAGCTGTCCTTTGGCTTTCTCCTGCATAACCTCCAGGCACTCACCCAACAGGTATTCGTAGATACCGGAGTCAAGCTCATCCACAACCAGACAGTAGGACTCCCGGTTATAGCAGGCCACCAAATTACTGCAGATGGAAATCAATTTTTTGATTCCGGCAGACTCATACAGCAGCGGAATCCTCGCTTCTTCCCTTATGGTAATGACCTCAAACTGAATCCCGTCTTCCCCTTTTTCCATCAGCTTCTCAAACGCATTATAAATCTCAATCCTAATATCCGGGACCAACGTTCCCATCACAATGTTAATCTGTTCAATGGTGCTTTTTACATAGGGGAAAATCTCTTTTGGTACAAGATTGATATCTGTCAGCTTCAGCATAATTCCTGTGATTTTTGGTTTCATGGCGTCCGGCCAGTCCACATTGACGGGAATCGTATCCAGATTCAATGCCAGAAGCCCGTAATGGGCATTTTCAATCACTGCTAAGTCATATAATCCGTACATCTGCAGAAGCTGTGACAGGAAAAATATTTTTTCCACTTTCCCTTTTGTTTTACTAAAAACTTCCTGCGCCTTTCTGGAAAACAGGAAAGAGCCAACCTCCGGAACCTGTTCCTCTTCGTTAAAATCCTCCGTTGTCTGCCTGGCAATCCCCAGCGCCACCATACTCTCCATATCTTTTTCAAACTGGGCATAGTATTTTAACGGCCGGAAGAGTTCCTTTTCCCCTTTATGGTACTCAAAAACCGGTGTCAGACGGGTGTGTGTTCCTTCCTTCACTTCCCTCATCCGCAGGATTTCCCCGCTGATGCAGAAGCTGCTTTCCCCTGTCTTGCAAAGTGTCACTTCATATTCCGCATACAATTCCCTGGTATCTGTACGAATTTCAAACCCATACAGGATACGGGCGGCTTCTGAAAGCGCATGGATGTAATGATAAAAGTGAGCCGGGATTTTCCGCCCGGAAAGCAGGCACTTTAACAGCACCATACAGTCCACCACTACCGTTTTCCCGGAGCCATTCTGCCCATAAATCCCCAGGATGCTTCCTGTTCTGCCTTTCGCAAAATCCAGCCTGCCATGCCGGACATTTTTGATGTTGTCAATTTCCATCGCCACCAGGCGAACGATATTCTGCATTACAGACCACCTCTCTTAGACGTTTTCTTTATTATATGTTAGCATTTCCAAAAAGTCAATTCTTATTCTGTGTTTGTTAATCATTTTAACGATATTCGTTTTAAAATACCTAATTTGGAGATCAACATCTTATTTCTTGTTCATTCCCTTTCCGGCGCATAGACCGCCTCCACCTCCAGCCCGTCATCCACCTTATTCAAGCGCACATAGTAATCCCGGATGTAATGGCTCCGGTAGTGTTCCTGAAGGGAATACAGCTCCAGCGTCTGGAAGTCCACCAGGCACAGATCCCTTGGTTCCCCTTCATCGGTTTCCATTATTCCCGACAGCTTATCCAGACACTTCTGGCAGAGGATTTTCTTTACCCGCTCCACATCAAAGATACTGTCCTCCCCGTAACGGACTTCCACTTCAGAAATGCCTCTGGAAGGAATCTGCGAGCTGAAAAAGAAATCTCCGCCTTCCCCGGTCCCAGTCATCGCGGTCCGGGTTCCGCCGGGGGCAGATTCTTCCTCTCCTTCATGCGGCAAAATCTCCATATCCAGCACATACCACTGATTCAGGCTGATAATCCCCAGATCATCAAACTGCCTGAAATATCCCATCATACTTTCCTCTGCGCTTCCGCAAAGATAACAGTCCGCAGGATTGGAGAGTTCCGACACAGCCTCCAGTGGATCTTCCCTTTTCTCAACACTTTGAGGCGTTTTCTGTTCTCTCCTCTCCTCAAGCATACTAAACGCAGCCAGAAAGAGGGCCAGAGCCCCTGCAGTCCATACCAGTTCTTTCCGTATCCGGTAATATTTGTTGTTTTTCATCGTGAATCTCCCTCTTTATTTGTGCCTGTAACAATCATTATTTGTGTTAGTTACGGGCATAAATAGTGTGTGGTGCAGGCACTATTTATGCTTTACCATTAGAACAAAAAGGGGGTGTAAAGCACATGGAACAATCCGAAATCAGGCAAATTGGGAAGTTGCTGAAAGAACGAAGGCTCCAACTCGGCTACACCCAGGAGTCCGCTGCCGAAAAAGCAGGCATTTCCTATTCCTACTATACCAAGATTGAACAGGGGAGACAAATTCCATCACTGGAAATCGCCATCCTCTTATCCAAAACCTTTTCCCTCTCCCTGGACTACTGGCTTCTAAACCAGACGCAGGATATCCGGCTGTCTCCGGCGGCTATCGACCTCATCCAATACGTAAAAGACCTGGATGAGAAACAAATTGAAAACATGCAGACCTTTCTTCAGAAAACCGCTTTCCTTAACAGGTCTGATAAGTAGCAGGGTGCCTCCTGCTGCTTTTTCTTTTTGCAATGTATTCATTGCAATTATAATCGCATTCTCCGTTACAATCAAGAAAAGATGCAATGTATTCATTGCAAAATGACGGATGTGGAAAGGAGGTGCGGCAATGGAGCAGAAGCTCAAACAGGACAGCGAGATCGGAAGCACCATCCGCGCTCTACGCATGGAGCGCCATCTCACACAGGATCAGGTTATCAGCAAACTTCAGCTTATGGATATCAATGTCACTCGGAGCATTTACTCCCAGATAGAAGGCGGCACCTACAGCATCCGGATTTCTGTCCTGGCTGGTCTGGCAAAGATCTTCCATGTAGATTACAATACATTTTTTCAGGATATTCCATCTCCCAAGGAGCCCTAGCCGCTTTTCTTTTTCCATTGGCACAGGTATTTCCCATTTCCGCCCGGAAGTGGCACAGTTTTGCGATTGTGCCGTAAATTCCCACATGTTACAATAGGTACTGTCAAAATTATATGCAGCGAAAGCGCAGCACATCTGGAAGCGGCAGCCTCCCGCCCGGATTGGCTGCGTTTTTTCGTGCAGGAACAGGAGGTTTTCCTTTACAACTTCATATTGTTTTGCGAAAGCAGTCCGTATTGACCGGGCTGCTTTTGCTTTTTGAGGCAGGAAACTATAAGCGCGGGCGGGAGAAACTCCTGCCCGTTTTCTAAAGGAGGTCCGATATGCGACATTTACTTACGAAGGCTTCGCCTGAAAAAAAACGGGCAGTCTGCTATGGGAAATATCTCTACGCAGCGTTCCTGGTCTTCACCTTGATTGCAGCCAACGTCCAGCCGGTGCTGGCAGCTAATATGTGGGATAAAGCATCTGAGATCATGAAAGATGTCTACAATCAGATTGTCCTGATTTCCACCATCGCTGCTGTTGTCACCGCATCTGTGGCACTGCTTCTGATGAATTTCTCAAAAAGCGGGAAGACCGTAGATGAATCCCGGGCATGGCTGAAACGGATCATCATTACCTGGGCGATCCTAAATGGGCTGGGATTTATCATGGCATACATCACGCCATTCTTCGCTGGAGGTACATACAGCGCATAAACCGGGAAAGGAGGAACCCATATGGGAATCTTAGACGGGATTGTGGAGTGGATTGCGGAACAGGTCATGAACATCCTGGACCTTATCACTACCTCCGTCCTTGGCGCTTTGGGATGTTCCATGGACACTTTCCTCCGCTATTTTCCTGCGGCGGAGAGTATGTATGATATATTCCTTGCGCTGGCGTTAGGCCTCATCCTCTTAAACTGGGTGTGGCAGCTTTTTAAAAACTATTTTCTGGGTGCGGGCATAGAAGCGGAAGATCCCTTAAAACTCTCTATCCGCTCTTTCCTTTTCATTTTTCTGACCTTTTACGCCCAGGATATTGTAAACCTGCTCCTTGGCATTGCCGGCACGCCTTATGACTGGATCTTGACCGAAGAGCTTCCCCCTTTGGATTTTGCCAGCTTCAGTTCCGTCATCACCGTCATCCTGGGAGTCTGTGCCAATGGGGCCGTTGCCATCATCGCACTGATCCTGGTTCTGATTTTGGCATGGAACTACATCAAGCTCCTCTTTGAAGCGGCAGAACGCTATATTCTCTTAGGCGTCTTGGTCTATACCGCACCGGTTGCTTTTGCCACTGGCGCTTCCCAGACCACTGGGAATATCTTTAAGAGCTGGTGCCGGATGCTTGGCGGCCAGTTCTTTTTGTTACTGATGAACGCATGGTGCCTGCGGCTGTTTACCAGCATGGTCGGCACATTCCTTGCAAATCCGTTGTCCCTTTAGAAAGGAGGAGCCTATGAAACAAAAAAAACACCTGATGACCGCGCTGGTATTGCTTGCCTGTCTGGTGCTTTTTAGTTCCATGACCGTCTTTGCGGCGGAACTGACAGAAAGCCAGGTGGAAGAGGCGGTAGCAGCACAGGGGAAAGAAAGTGTAACTGGAAATGTATTTGTCTGGTTCTTATGCGCAATCGCTTTTCTGAAAGTATCACAGAAAATCGACAGCTTTATGGCGTCTCTTGGAATCAATGTAGGGAATACGGGTGGAAATATGATGGCAGAACTGCTCATCGCAGGCCGGAGCCTGAGCGGAGCGTTTCACGGACATGGCGGTGGCGGATACCGCAGAGCCTCCTCTCCGGGAAGCGCAGCCGTAGGCGGGAGTTTCCTCTCCGGCGGGCTTGCTGGGGCGGTGGGACGCCAGGTACAGCGAGAAGCAGTCAACGCAGCCACCCACTATTCGGAAGGCGCCAGCATTGGCAATATGCTCTACCAGTCTTCTCTGAAGAAAGGCGGGGATTTCGCCAACAATGTCATCAGCAATATCGCCCGGGGCAATTACGGGCAGGTTGGCTCGATCAAAGGTGAGGACGCTGTAAAAGCCTTTACTTCTTATATGGGAATGGATTCCCAGAAACCGGGCTCCCCTGCTTACTCCAATATGGAGATCGGCGGCGGACGCATTACCGGTACGGAAAAATCTGGGAACACAAGCCGTGATTTTGCCATGTATCATGCCGACCAGTATACAGCGCCCACCCATGGCAGCTATGAGACCGTCAAATCTGTGGACGGCACTTCCTGGTACAAGCAGTACGCGCAGGACACAGTGGAGAAAACACCTTATGATGCTGGAAATGGAAAAGTCGCCTACAACGAATCCATTGTCCAGAAACTGCCGCCTGCCCCACAGCGAAAGGATCGGATATAAGTGGCAGAGCAAAGTTCTGGTCTTGGAGAAGCTGTTGATGTAGGCACCCATGCAGCCTCTTACCTACACGCCATGAAAACTGCCGCCCATCTGTCCAGGACCGTGGCGGGTGCGGTAGCCGGTCCTTTTACGGCAGCCATCGGCGCGATCCTTGCCAACCGGCACACCGTTTTTAAAGCGGGTACGGTTATTTTAAGCGTTTTGATGCTGCCTGTTCTGTTCATTCTCATGCTTCCCGGACTAATCTTTGGGAACCTGACAGAAAACACAGGCGCTTTAAACAGCAACGCTCTCATCAACGAGAATATACAGAATGCCCGGCAGGCCATTGTGGAAGTTCTGGAGGAATGTCACGGGGATATCCTGGCGGAAATCAATGATGCGATTTCCGCGCTTCCGGAAGGCTCTACGGTACAGATCGTCGATCCTTATGAGACTTCCATTGCCGTCAATGCGCACCTTCTCATCTCTCAGTTTTGCGCCAGTCAGGATGACTACGAAAACATCAACCTGGAGAAACTCAAAAGCCTGATCCGAAACAATAAGGATGGGCTTTTTTCCTATGATGTAGCAGAGGAGACCGTCTCCATGGAAGTGGAGAGGGAAAGCGCTGACGGAGAAACACCCCAGATAGAAACCGTGACGATCCACCGGTACACTTACACCGTATCCTTTGCCGGAGATACCTACTTTGCCGACCATGTGTTTCATTTAAGCGAAAAACAGAAAGAACTGGCAGAAAACTATGCCAGCAATTTAACCCTCTTTTTTGGCTCCGCTTCGGGAACGGCTATGGCGGTGAATCTAAGCGATGAGGTCCTTGCTTACCGTCCGCTTGTCAGCCAGCTTGCAGCCAAATACGGCATGAGTGATTATGTGGAACTGATCCTTGCGGTCATGATGCAGGAATCCGGCGGACGCGGAAACGATCCCATGCAGGCATCGGAAGGTGGTTACAATACCAGATATCCGCGCGTCCCTGGCGGAATCACTGATCCGGAATATTCCATCGAGTGCGGCATCCAGGAGTTAAAGTCGGTTCTCACGAAGGCCGGATGTACCGGTCCTGCGGATCTGGACCGGATCAAGCTGGCGCTCCAAGGATATAATTTCGGTCCAGGCTATATCGACTGGGCGATGGAGCGGGATGGCGGCTATACCAAGGAAAATGCCATTGCCTACTCTGACATGATGTGCGCCCGCCCCGGCTGGAACTATTCCATCTATGGGGATAAGGAATATGTGGACCATGTGCTGCGCTACTACCAGGTGACGGATACCGGCGGCACCTATCCTGCCAACGGGATGCAGATTCCACTGTACATCCAGACAGATTACGCGCATATCCCCTATGGTACCGGCTCCATTGCAGACTGCGGATGCGCTCCCACCAGCTTTGCCATGGTGGCAAGCTATCTGACCGGAAGCACCATCACACCGATTGATGCGGTTGCCTGGTGCGGAAACGCTTATTATATGCCGAGAGTCGGAACCTACTGGAGCTATTTTGCCGCAGCAGCCAGCCACTTTGGATGTGGAAGTGTCACCCAGACTACGGACGCCAATGCCGTCCTTCAGGCACTGTCCGAAGGCCGTCCGGTCATCTCTTCCCAGAGCCCCGGGTTATTCACCAGCGGCGGTCATTTCATTGTCCTGCGGGGGCTGACTTCCGATGGGAAAGTGCTGGTCAACGATCCCAATGACAGCGACACAAAAAATCACGCAAACCGTGCATTTGATATGATGTCGGAAATCCACGTGTCATCCAAACAATACTGGATTTTCGATGCGAAATAGAGGAGACACTATGAGCAGAATAAAACTGATCCTGTCCATTCTCCTGATGCTTGTTCTCCTGCTGGTGGGGATTATTCTCCCCGCCCATTACAGGAGCCGGAAATCCCCATCTGAACCGGAGATGCCAAAAGAAACTTCGGAGGATAGCGGTACGCCGGAGGAACTTACGGAAATGGACTTTTTATCTTTTGAGGAACTAAGCCAGTTCTTCTCTGCCGCCCAGACTGCTTCTTTAAAAAAGCAGTTTCCGGTCTATTTAACCGGTGCCGGGCGCACAGACATCACCTCGGCAGCGTTTCTGCCGGAGGAAACCCGGTATCCGGACACCACTACTGTGGAACTTCATTTCCTTTTATCGGATGAACGCACCCTGCCGGTATTCTATGACACCATGACTGGTGTGTTCTCTTTTGGAGAAGAAAAGAAAGTGATTGACGGAACCATACAAACCTATGAAAAACCGGTGGATGACACCCTGCCCTCTATCTCCAGCAGTGAGGTGGAAACCCGACAGGAAGGGGGCTATGCAGATGTCACTGCACCGCCCCAGGTAAGCGAAACGAAGGTTCCTGATCCCATCAGTGCCGAAACAGATCCTGCCAGACAGGCGGATACACCGGATTCTGTGACAGAGGAGGTGCAGCCATGACCAACCCGGAAGAACAACAGACTTCCTATATTCCCCCCAACTTTATCGAGAAAGGGAAAATCCTAAATGGAACCTTTGACATCCGAAACGCCATTGAAGCCATCATACTTGCGCTTCTCATCGGCGTTCCGGTAGCCCACCTGCCGCTGTCTCTCACTACGCGCATCATCATCCTGTGCATGACCGCCCTTCCGGCCGCCATGGTAGCCCTCATCGGGATCGGCGGAGAAAGCATCACCGCTTTTTTGATGAACGCCCTGCGCTTTTTAAAGAACCGCCGGATGATCTACCGCTCGGATGTGGTGCCGGAACCGAAAAAGAAGCGGCAGAAACGGCCTCGGGAACGGGAGCCGAAAAAGCCACCAAAACGGGATCATCGGAAACATAAGACAGCAGAAGCCCGGAACAGCCATATTACACCGGAGCCCTCTGCTGCTTCCGATGCTGCTGGTACCAAGCCGGGAAAGGAAGATCAGATCAGACAGCACAAACCTCGGGAACGTCAGCATTTTGACACTTCCACCCGGCAGGGCATCCGCAGGCAGGCAAGGGAGGATATCCGCCATCTGGCCTACGAGCAGAAGTGCGCCAGACCGGAAGCCCGCCTGCAAAAGAAACAGGAAAAACTGTCCCAGCGCCAGGAAAAAAAGCTGGCAAAAGCTGCAGCCCGCCAAAAAGCGGAGCAAGAACAGGCAGCAAAAAAAGCAGCCAAAAAGGCGAAACGTCTGGAACCCGATCCCAAAGAGCAGCCCTCCAGGGAATCTGTCCGTCCTGCCCGGAAGAAAACACGGAGAAAGTTTCAGACTCTGGAAGACTATCTTCCGGTGGAAAAAATCGCAAACGGGATTATTTATACCCAGCACGGGCGCTATGTCAAAATCCTGGAGGCGGAACCTATTAACTTCCTGCTTAGGAGCAGCCGGGAACAACTGGGAATTATTTACAGTTTCATCAGCTACTTAAAAGTCAGCCCGGTTAAGCTGCAGATTAAGATGATCTCAAAGCGGGCGGATATTAACCGCCATCTGGATAAGTCCCGGCAGGAACTGGAACAGGAAACGGATCCCCACTGCCGGGAGCTGCAGGAGGATTACCTGCGGTTTGTCCGGAACCTAAGTTCCAAAGAAGCCGTTTCCCGCCGGTTCTTCCTGATTTTTGAATATGAACCTTTAACGTCAACCGGAAGGTCACAGAGCGGGAAATCATCGAGTCGTTAGAGACAGCCGCCCAGACCGCAAAGACCTTCCTGTTTCAGTGCGGCAATGAGATTACAGAGCATGAAAACCCGGATGAGTTCTCCACAGACGTTCTTTATACGCTCCTGAACCGCTCCCTTTGCACCACCCATCCGCTGCAGGAGCGCATTGCTGCCGTGCTGAATCGGTACGCAAAGGAGAACCGCCCGGATGACAATATCCGCATCAACGAGTTTGTCGCCCCGGAAAGCCTGGATTTCAGGCACTCCAGCTATATAGAGATTAACGGGATGTACCAGTCCTACCTGTACGTCCCCTCTGCCGGCTATAAAAGCCGGGTGGTCCCGGGGTGGCTCTCTTTGCTGATTAACGCCGGGGAGGGGATTGACATTGACTTTTACCTGCACCGGCAGCCAAAGGAAAAAATCCAGCAGCGGCTGGGCCAGCAGATCCGCATCAACCGTTCCAAACTCAAGGACGCGTCAGATACCAACACGGATTTTGATGACCTGGACTCCGCAATCCGTTCCGGATACTTTTTAAAACAGGGACTGGCAAACAATGAAGATTTCTACTATATGCACCTGTTGATTACCATTACCGCCTCCTCCCTGGAGGAACTGCAGTGGCGGGTTCAGGAAATGAAAAAACTTCTCCTTTCCCAGGATATGGACCTGCGTACCTGCTATTTTTTACAGGAACAGGCGTTTCTGTCTTCCCTGCCGCTGGCAAACCTGGATAAAAAGCTCTTCCAGCTTTCTAAACGCAATGTCCTGACCAGCGGGGCGGCAAGCTGCTATCCTTTCGTCAGCTACAGCATCTGCGACGATAACGGTATCCTGTTCGGCGTCAATAAGCATAATAATTCCCTTGTCATCGCGGATATTTTTGACTCCAGACAGTATAAAAACGCCAACCTGGCCATCCTGGGCTGTTCCGGAGCCGGCAAGACCTTTACCATGCAGCTTTTTTCCACCCGGATGCGGCGCAAAGGCATCCAGATTTTTATCATCGCGCCCCTGAAGGGGCATGAATTTTACCGAGCCTGTAAAAACATCGGCGGAGAGTTTATCCAGATTTCCCCGGCGAGCCGCAACTGTATCAATATCATGGAAATCCGGAAAACTGACCGCTCCGCAAGCGACCTGCTGGACAGCCCATCCTTTAATAACTCCATCCTGGCAGGGAAAATCCAGCGGCTGCACATCTTTTTCAGCCTGCTGATCCCGGATATGAGCCATGAGGAACGGCAGCTTTTAGATGAAGCACTGATTAAGACCTATGCCAGGAAGGGGATCAGCCACAAAAACGAATCCCTGATTGATCCAAAGCAGCCGGATTGTTATAAGGAAATGCCTGTCCTCGGGGATGTCTATGACGTTTTGATGGAAGGCGATGATACCAAACGGATGGCCCATATCCTGAACCGCCTGGTCCACGGCTCCGCTTCCTCGTTCAACCAGCAGTCCAACGTGGATTTGACCAACAAATATACCGTGCTGGATATATCGGAACTGACCGGGGATCTTTTAACGGTCGGCATGTTCGTGGCGCTGGACTATGTATGGGATCTGGCCAAACAGAACCGTACCGAGGAGAAGGCCATCTTCGTCGATGAAGTCTGGCAGCTCATCGGAGCCTCCAGCAACCGGTTAGCTGCCGAATTTGTCCTGGAGATTGCCAAAATCATTCGCGGATACGGTGGATCTGCGGTCTTCGCTACCCAGGACTTAAATGACTTTTTCGCGCTGGATGACGGCAAATACGGGAAAGGCATTATCAACAACTGCAAGACAAAGATTGTCCTGAACATGGAGGATGAAGAGGCACAGCGGGTAAAACAAATCCTGCACCTCTCAGAAACGGAGGTGATGAACATTACGCACTTCCAGCGGGGCAATGGCCTGATCTCCACAAACAACAATAACATTACCGTGGAATTTAAGGCGTCGGCTCTGGAAAAAGAGCTGATTACAACAGACCGGCAGGAACTCCTGGAAATTTTAAATCGCCAGAAGCAGAAAACTGCCGGTTAAATGACACCGAATGGGAGAATGCCGGATGCAGGACGGCGCTCTCCCCTTTCTCTTTTCCTGCGACTTTTCAATAAGGAGGAGACTTATGAAACAAATCACCAATCCTATCCTCCGCCGCTGCTTCGCGTTTTTGATGGCTGCCATCGTCCTTGCCGGCACCGCCATCACAAGCCCGCTTACAGCCCATGCGGCGGATGGAACCCTGAATTTTCAGACAGGGGAAACCATTACTTACGGCGATTACTTAACCAACAAAATGTCCGTGGACAATAACGGCACGGCCTACTGCGTGCAGCCCATGAAAAAAACACCGCCAGACGGCAGTTATTCCTACGACCTTTTGGGAAAAGACTCTGCGCTTCGCAAAGCCCTCTACTACCTGCCCGGCGGCTACAGCTATGAAAAGGAGGACATTAAGGGACAGTATTTAAACGGCTGGTCTGACAATAACTGCTATGTCATCGGGCATCTGGTCGCTTCCTACGTCTATAGCGGCTACGATGCCGGAAGCGGCGCGTTCTACGGAGCGCCCCAAAACTATATTGACAAAGCGGTAGAGCTTGCCAATGCCATCAAAGGCTTCGCGGATCCACCGGACTCCTTCCGGGCTTTTATCATTCCCTCTTCCTCCAACCAGACGGTTGCCGGCTGCTGGTATGAAAAGCCCTACGGCTGGATCGAACTCCAGAAATCTTCCGCCAATGCCGGAGTTTCTGATAATAATCCCAATTATAGCCTGAAGGGTGCGAAATACGGCATCTATCAGGGTGACAAGTTAATAGAAACATTGACAACGAATGATAAGGGTTACGCAAAGTCCGGGGAACTGGAAGAGGGAAGCTACATCATAAAAGAAATTTCCGCTTCCAAAGGCTTTATTATAGATCCAAAGGCACATAACGTCACAGTCACCCCGGATCAGACCGTAAGCGTGGAGGTGTCGGAGATTCCCCAGAACAATCCGATGGACCTGGTCCTGCAGAAGCTGGATCAGGAGTTATCTGCCGCCACACCCCAGGGCGCTGCAAGTCTGGCAGGTGCGGAATTTACGGTAAAATTCTATCCCGAGCAGTCCGAAAAGGATCCGGCACAGGAGGGAAAGAATCCGGCGCGCACCTGGGTATTCAAAACAGACGCAAGCGGCAAGCTCTCCTTTACCGGGGATTATAAAGTGAGCGGCGATGATTTCTATTATGCCAGCGACGGCAAAACGCCCTGCCTGCCTCTTGGCACCGTCACCATACAAGAAAGCAAGGCTCCGGCCGGATACCTTCTCAATGATACGGTCTTTGTGCAGATGATCACCAGTAAAGGAGACAAAGAGACCGTTTCCATCTACCAGGCTCCGGATGTTCCAGACCAGATAATCCGGGGCGGCGTCAAAGTGCAGAAGCGGGATATTGAAACTGGTGAAGCAGCTCCCCAGGGCGGCGCTTCCCTGAAAGGGGCGGAATTTACCATCACAACCCTCAATGACCACCCGGTTCTCGTAGAGGGCAAGCAATATAAAAAGGATCAGGTGGTAAAGACGCTGACGACCGACAAAAATGGCACTGTCTCCACGGCCGCGGATCTGCTCCCCTACGGACATTACCGCATAGATGAGACAAAGGCGCCGGAAGGTTATCTCGGCGAAGGACGGATCTCTTTGGAATTTGACATCACAGAGAACGGAAAGATCGTGGAGCTGACTTCCAAAGACCAGTCCATTTCCAATCAGGTGATCCGCGGGGACCTGGAGCTTATCAAAGTCAGTGACGGAGACCTGTCACGACTCGCTGGCGTTCCCTTTTCCATCACCTCGAAAACAACCGGGGAAAGCCACACCATTGTGACGGATAAAAACGGCTATGCCAGCACCTCATCCGAATGGAATAAGCATACTGCCAACACCAATCGGGGAGAAACAGCGGAAGACGGGATCTGGTTTGGAAGTGCGAAGCCGGATGATTCCAAAGGCGCGCTCATTTATGATACTTACACCATCGAAGAACAGCGCTGCGAAGCCAATGAGGGACGCAATCTTTTGTCCTTTGAGGTAGAAATCTATAAAAACAATGTGACCATAGATCTTGGCACCCTCACCAATGACAAGGTAGAAATCTCCACAAAGGCGCTGGATAAAGAAAGCGGCTCCCAGATGGCACAACCCGATGAAAAAGTGACCATCGTGGATACCGTGGAATACGAAGGCTTGAAAAAAGGCGTGGAGTATCGCGTTACCGGAACTTTGATGAACAAAGAAACCGGCGAAGCGCTGTTAATTGACGGAAAGCCCGTCACAGCAGAAACCACCTTTACGGCGAAAAAGTCCACGGGATCCGTGGAGGTAACCTTTACCTTTGACGCATCCGGGCTGTCCGGGACCACCATCGTCTGCTTTGAGGAACTCTACCAGGAAGATCTGAAACTGGCCGTTCATGCGGACATTGAGGATAAAGACCAGTCCATCTATTTCCCGGAAATCGGCACGCAGGTAAAAGATGAAGCAACGGGACTTCAGATTGCCTATGCGGGAAAGGATACCACGCTGATTGATACAGTTTCTTACAAAAATCTCCTGCCGGGAGAAGAATATACGCTATCCGGTATCCTGATGGATAAAGAAACCGGGGAGGAACTGCTGATTGACGACAAACCGGTCACAGCGGAAACAACCTTTACACCGGATGAATCCGAAGGCACGGTAGACGTTCCCTTTGCCTTTGACGCCACGGATGCGGCAGGAAAAACCATCGTTGTGTTTGAGACACTATCCTATGATGGCAAAGAGATTGCCCGGCATCAGGACCTGGAGTCTCCGGAACAGACACTTCAGTTCCCGTCCGTTGGCACCACTGCCACGAACCCGGAGACTGGCAGCCAGATAGGGATTGCCAAAGAGGAGGCAGTCCTGCAGGATGTGGCGGAATATACCAACCTGTTTGCGGGCGAACCGTTCCTGATCCGTGGAACCCTGATGGATAAGGAAACCGGGGAGGAACTGCTGATTGACGACAAACCGGTGACTGCAGAACAAGAGTTTACGCCGGAAGAGGCAAATGGCAGCATCTCCCTGGACTTTGCGTTAAACGCAAAAGACCTGAAGGGAAAAACACTGGTGGTATTTGAAGAGATCCTTCATAAAGACCAGGTAATTGCGGCGCATAAAGATGTGGAATCTGCACCGCAGTCTATCTACTTCCCGGAAATCGGCACTTCCGCCGCAGACGGAGAGGATGGCGACCAGGAGATCCTTGCGGACAGTGAGGTGACCATTGTGGATACCGTGTCCTACAAAAACCTTATCCCACAGGCTTCCTACACGCTCAAAGGCGTGCTGATGGATCAGGAAACCGGCGCAGAACTTCTGCTCAACGACAGCCCGGTGACTGCAAATACCACCTTCTCCCCAGAGGAGGCAGACGGCTCTGTGGAAGTCACCTTTACTTTGGATGGCAGCACACTGGCCGGAAAATCCCTGGTTGTCTTTGAAACCCTTTTCTATGTAGATGAGGACGGGACGGAACGGGAAATCTGCTCCCACCGGGCGATTGACGATGAAGGGCAGACCGTCCATCTGACGGAAAATCCGCCGGAGGTCCCGGAAGAGCCAAAGGAGACGCCTTCCGTCTCCAATCCGGTAAAAACTGGGGATGACGCTCCCATCCTTTTGTATCTTGGCCTTGGAGCTGCCGCCCTTATCCTTGGCGGAACCCTAACCATCCTCTACCTGCACAGGCGGAAACAACATAGAAATCCGTAACACATTGATACAGCTGGCGGCTCCACCGAGCCGCCTTTTTTAGAAGGTGACAGATATGGAACGAACCCACTGCATGGCGGATGCGAAACACATCCGCCGCTTTTTAAACTGCTGCGAAGGGAACTGGCACCGCTGCGTTTATGTACGCTGCACGGCCTGTAATACCCCCGCTTTCTGCGGATGCCCGGATTATCTCTACCATCCGGATGAAAATGGGCAGCCCTGCGTCCTTTCCATGAGGGATGCAAAGCTTCTCTTTGCCCGCATCCCGGAGCCAACAGAATGTACCGCTGCAATCACACTGGAGCAGTTCTCCTCCCTCTACCAGCCTTATCTTTCCGCTCTGGGGCTTTCCCAGAGCCACTGCCTGATCGACGCGCTCTTAAAACGGGCAGAGGGGCAAAATTACGACTGGTAAAGTTGCGTTTTCAAGGCTTTCTACGTATGGGATAATTAGAAAACGAAAGGAGGGCAACTACATGATTTACCTGATTCCGTATATCTGTTGGATTGACAAAGCGTTCACCACGCTCATTTTTCTTCCCATGCTTTATATCCTCTGGCAGAAGTTCTGCTTCAGCAAGCCCTGGTCGCCTGCAAAAAAGCGGCTGTACCTGATCTGCAAAGTGCTGGTCATCCTGTTTGTGCTGCGGTGCTTCTGCGCAGGATTTATTTTTACGCAGGTCAACTACACACGGTTCACTGACAGCAGGCTGTTTCCGCTGATCAAGGCCATTTTTTACCCGGATGTACCGTAAAAATGGTGAAATGTGGTATTTGGTCCGAATCTGGGACCTGTTTCTGTCCTTATCCTATAGGCATTTGTCATCTTCATCCTTACAATGTAAGTAAGCAATACATAGAAACCGGAAACGTATGCCATACATACGACATACTTACGAAAATGAGGTGAACAGACTATGAAACAGAAAAGAACCATTATCTGTCCTTACTGCGGCGCCACTGCCATCCTGCGGGACGCTTCCTTCATCTACGGGGAAAAGTCCCAGGGCGGAAAAGTTTATGTGTGCGGCAATTACCCGCAGTGCGATGCTTATGTAGGCGTCCACCCCGGTACCCGGATTCCGAAAGGGACGCTGGCTGATCCGGCGCTCCGCCGCAAACGGGTTTTGGCCCATCAGGTATTTGACCAGATCTGGCTGCGGGGTATCTTCAGCCGGTCGGACGCCTATCACTGGATGGCAGACCGGTTTTGCCTCTCCGATTCCCAGGCACATATCGGACAGTTTGGAACCTATATGTGCGACCAGGTAATTGAAGAGTCCAGAAAGCTCCTGGCAAACCAGCGCCCCCGCCTTCAGGCGGCGCTTTGAAGGGAGGGATGCAGATGTTCCGACAGATGACAGCCGCTGAACGGCTGCTGGCAGAAACACACATGGATCTGGTCCCAAAAGTGGTCGGCTTCCTGACCAAAGTCTATCCCTTGGAAGACGATGAACGCCAGGAACTGTGCCAGATGGGATACCTGGCTCTTTGCCGGGCCGCCCTTTCCTGCACGGATGAGACTACCTTCCGATCCTATGCCTATACCGCAGTCCGCAATGCCATCTATGACCAGTGGCGTCAGGACCGCAAAGACAAAGCCCACGTCACACTGACGCTGGATGCCCCGGAAGCAACGGACACCCCACTGTTTCCGGAAGCGGCAACGGATTTCCCGGATAAAGAACTGTGGGAAACAGAAGTGCTGGATTACCTGGAGAGGCTCAAAGCTACCAAAAGCGGAATCCTCCGCAAAGGGATTGAATCCCTCTGTTTCCAGCTTGAGGGATACACGATGGTGGAGCTGGCCCACCATTACCAGGCTCCCGCCAACCATGTCCGGGCATGGAAAAGCAAAGCCCGCAAACTATTACGCAACGATGAGACGCTGTGTGCGTTCTTAACCTGATATTAGGAGGAGGAACTTTTATGCTTACACTCTATACCGCCATTGGAAGCCTACGATTTGAACATAGAGACGGGAACGCCGTTCCCTATATCCGCAATAACCAACGGGATTATGGAATGTCCAGGGAGGAACTTCAGGTCTGGAGCTGCCTTGCGTTCCAGATCCTGACCTACCCAGAGCTGGAGCGGATGTTAGAAAAGAACTGCCTATCCAACGGACAAAGCATCTCCCTGCCCCTTTCCCACTACTTAAACCGTCTGCTCCTGCGGGGGCTTTTGGTGAAAGGCGAAGGGCTTAGCGGCGTGGATGCCCTGTACCGGCTTTTGGGGACGCTGACCATCGTTCCCGTGGAAGACCGGTTCCTGCCCCGCATGGCAGGTGTCCTGCTTCTGTGGGGAAAAGGTCAGATCCGGCTGAAGGATATTCCCCGGTTTCTAAAGAAACCACAGCGTACCCCCACCGAACAGACCGTCCTCACTCTTGCCGGAAAGACCGCCCTGTCTACGGCAGAACTGATCTTTAGCGTGGAGCGCGGTACCCAGATTGAGACGGAGGAGGAGGTCATGGAGGAACTCTACCCTGATCCTTCCGATACCTGTGAAACCCTGGCGGATACCGCGCAGATCACCAAGGCACAGTACCCGGTACTACAGGCGGTCAGCAACCTGTACCTGAACCAGCAGATCCTGTTTGAGAAATACTAGAAAGGAGACTACCTATGCCAAAGCCTTTGTTTACAAAGCTGGCTGCCATCTGTGCAGTCGGCTTTCTTTGTGTGATGTTCGGAAGCGTTTACGCCTTTTACCAAAAGGACCGCATCCTTTTGTCTTTAAGTATCCTGATCGGCCTGTGCAGCGTCATCCGTTTCCTTACCTTCTATCGGCTGGTGCGCACAAAGGCGTATCTGATCTTTGAGGGGATGTGCGTTAAGAGGGAAACCGCCCTTTTTGCCCGGAACCAGAAATATCTGTTCCAGGACAGCGAAAAAAGGGAGTTTTTCTTTTCTTTGGACAAAAAAGTAAAACTCCTGCAGGGGCATACTTACCGGCTGTATTTCCGAAAGCCGCCCCAGAACAGTCTGGGAGATACCAGCGATCCGCACGGGGATTTCATCGGGTTTGAGGAACTCTTTCCAAATAGCAAAAACCTCCCGGTCTTAGGCGAAACAGAATAACCGCTTACTGGATGGCAAATTATGATATAATACGACCAGGAGGTACTCTTATGCCGACATTACAGGGAGGCATCCGGTACTGTACCTGTCTTTTTTCAGTCAACTACCCATCACCTAAAGGTAATGGGTAGTTGACCAAGGGTATCGGCGGATGTATCAAACCTGTTTTATTCTTCCACCCCCATAATCCCCTCAACCGGAACGGAGAGGACGACGCCATGCGCCGGCGTTGCCAGGCCGCAGGTATGGCTGATTTCAACCATAACATCTGTCGTCTTGTCTCTTGGCACAACCATGACGGTAATTTCCTGTTCTTCCTGTATCGTGACACCCAATAACTGCAGGATACTTTTTTCTCCGCGCCTGCGCCCTTTTATGACCGTTCCGCCTTTGGCTCCGGCTTTACGGGCTGCGTCAATAATTTCATCACTGTAACCATAATTTGCTGCCACAAGTACCATAGAATATTCCGTTTCCTTCTTATCCATATTCACTGCCTCTCTTTTCGCTTCCTTCAAATATTCCTGTCCGTTTCTTTCCGCTAAGATCTTACGGATCACATCCTGCATCCCCGTAACCGGTATCGTGACCGCGATACCGCCTCCTCTCCGTTCTAACAGAAGATACTCTGATACGGAAGCAAAAAAGTTCTCCGCTAACGGAGCCGGAAGTATCGAAAGGGTAAGCAGCCGCTTTGTTCCACACAGCCCGCAGATATTTAATATTTCCGAGCTTGCCGTTCCTTCTCCCATACATTGATAATAAATAGGGATATGAAGTTCGGCAAAAGCCTTTCCAATTTTCTTTTCATCCTCCATACATGTGATCAAAAGTAAAATTTTATGTCCGATCCGGCTTTCTTTCCTAACAATCATGGCACATCCTCCCTATCCTCTATAATAATATCATCCGACAATTCTCCGGGAAGCGCAAGAACTTTTGCTTTCCTGGAATAAATCAAGCCCATAATCTGGATTGCGATCAGCGGCGTCAGCGCGACAAGCGCCACGATACCGAACGCATCCGTCACCACATTTCCCCCTGTGGCAAGACAAGCCCCCATTGCAAACGGCAATAAAAAGGTAGACGTCGTAGGGCCGCTGGCGACGCCGCCGGAGTCATATGCTACCCCTACGAAAACAGGCGGTACAAACCGGCTGAGGCAAAGAGCCAAAAGATAGCCCGGCACGATAATCCAGTAAATGCTTATGCCGGTAAGCACTCTTACCATCGAAAGGCCGACCGCACAGGCAACCCCAATAGAAAGGCTACGATTCATCATTTCATGGGAGATTGTCCCACCTGTGATTTCCTCCACCTGATCGTTCAAAACCTGTACTGCCGGTTCCGCTTTCACGATATAATAACCAATGATACTGCCGATGGGAATTAAAAGCCATTTAAAAGCACTGTCCGCCAGGCTGTTTCCCAGGAGATTGCCGACCGGTGCAAATCCTGTATTTACCCCTGTCAAAAAGAGAATCAGTCCGATGATCGTGTATAAAAAGCCAATCAGTACCCGCACGATCTGTCTCCCATGATATCTGTGCGAAAGAAGCTGAAAGACCGCAAACGCTGCCAGCAGCGGTAATATGCTGGAAAGGACTTCTTTTGCATATTGCGGGAGCGACCGCATAAACAAGAGCGCAACGTCTTTGGTCGTCACCACGGATTCAATCTCCACAGCCTGATACATTGCCTCCGACGGATGATAAAATATGCCTAAAAGCAGTACCATTAAAATCGGTCCGATACTGCATAATGCGATCAGACCAAAGCTGTCGCTTGTTCCGTCTTTATCGCTCCTTGTCGCTGACAGTCCGATCCCGATCGCCATAATAAACGGTACGGTCATGGGACCTGTCGTTACGCCTCCGGCATCGAACGCCACTGCGATAAAATCGGACGGCGCAAAGATAGTCATAACGAACAGGAAAAGATATAAGCCAACCAACAGCCTGGGAAGGCTGATCTTATATATAATCCTTAAGACAGCCACTACCATGAACACACCGACGCCCAGCGCAACCGTCCATACCAGAACATTATTTGGAACAGACGCCACCTGCTCCGCTAAGACCTGAAGATCCGGTTCTGAAATAGTAATAATCGCGCCCACTGCGAAGCAGACGACAATGGTGACAGCCAGGCTTCCCTTTTTCACAAGCTGTCCGCCAATCCCCTGTCCGAGCGGAATCATAGACATTTCTGCACCCAGTTGAAAAAATCCCATCCCCAGGATCAGAAATACCGCTCCGACGAGGAAAAGTGAAATCGTCCCAATTTCCATCGGTACAAACGTAATGCTGAGAAGAAGCACGATTCCAGTAACAGGAAGGACGCTTGTTAAAGATTCCCGTATTTTTTCTTTTAATTTTTCATTCATTAACAGACACCTCCCTCATTTCCGTATCGTTCTTCTATCCTTGTTCCCGCATACCGCCCTCAGCCCTTATTCCCTCATGGACCGCGCGGTATATTTCTTATTTTGTGTCAGGCTCTGATATGCCGGACGGATAATTTTATTGGCTGATATCAGTTCTTCAATCCTGTGAGCGCTCCATCCGGCAATCCGGGCAACAGCAAATAGCGGCGTGTATAATTCTACCGGGATTCCCAACATGTTATACACAAATCCACTGTAAAAATCTACGTTCGGGCTAACCCCTTTATATATTTTCCTTTCCTGTGCGATCAGGCGGGGAGCTATTTTCTCAATATTATTATAGAGGGCCAGGTCACGTTCCCTTCCTTTTTCCAACGCCAGTTTCCCCACAAACCCTTTAAAGACCACTTCCCTTGGATCCGATAAAGAATACACCGCATGTCCCATTCCGTAAATCAAGCCTCTTTTATCAAAGGCTTCTTTATGGAGGATTTTTTTCAGATAGGCTTCTATCTCCTCTTCATCCTCATAATCTTTGATATGCCCTTTAATGTCTTCCATCATCTGCATGACCATAATATTTGCCCCGCCATGCCTTTTCCCTTTCAAAGAGCAAAGGGAAGCGGCAATGGCTGAATAGGTATCCGATCCGGAAGAGGTTACTACCCTTGTTGTAAATGTGGAATTATTTCCTCCGCCGTGTTCTGCATGGAGGAGCAGCGCTACATCCAGCACTCTTGCTTCTAATTCCGTATATTTCATATCAGGCCGGAGCATCCGCAAAAAGTTTTCCGCGATAGAAAGCTGTGTGTCCGGACGATGGATATACATGCTGCCATTCTTTTCATAATGATTGTAGGCGTGGTAGCCATATACTGCCAGCATGGGGAAAATGCTGATCAGCTGCATACACTGCCTGATTACATTATTGATACTCAGATCAGAAGCGTTTCTGTCGTAGGAAGCCAGCGTTAATACGCTTCTCGTCATGGAGTTCATCAGATCTTCACTGGGGGCTTTCATAATGACGTCTCTTGTAAAACTTGCCGGCACGGATCTGCTCTTTGAGAGCATCTGGCAGAACTCCTGCAGTTCCCTATTCGTAGGCAGCTTTCCAAACAGGAGCAGAAATGCCGTTTCCTCAAAAGCAAATCTTTGATTGTCGCTCCCCCGTATCAGATCATTTACATCATATCCCCTGTAAAAAAGTTTCCCGTCACAAGGGACCTTGACACCATCCACATCATCAAACGCTTTTACTTCCGATATATTTGTCAGTCCGGCAAGAACCCCTTTCCCATTTTCGTCGCGGAGTCCTGCTTTCACACACAGTTCTTGATATAAGGCCGGGCTGATCGTATCATTTTTTCTGCAGAAACCTTCTGTTTCCAATGCGTATTTCTCAATGTCTTTCGTTTCCATCTTTAACCTCCTCCTAATCTGTTTCCCTAAAAAGTTTTCCCCCCGCTCTCTTTTTGTTTCGATCCCGCGCACTGTGCCTTGCCTGATCCCATTCACTTGCTAACATTGTTAGTAATTGTGGTAAAAAAATTTTAGTCCTTCAAACTTCCTCTTTCCGTTTTATCCCATTGTTGCAATTCGCCGCATGATCCGAAGGAACTCCGCAGCATCCTTTGGCCCAAGATTTTCTAAGATATGAGTCATGGCTTCCACTGCCCCCTTTCGCCTCTGCTCAACGATCCGGCGCCCTTCTTCTGTAAGTGTGACCAGAATCTGCCGGTTGTCCTCCGGATCCGGGGTTCTGGTGATCCACTTCTTACTTTCCATTTGATTTAAAATAACAGCAATCCGGGCCGTACTTACTACCATTTTCTCACCTAATTCTTTCGGGTGTACAGAATGATTGCGTTTTGCCAGGTAATCCAATGCAAGCAATTCTCCTTTTATCAGCTTTGACATCTGTTGAAATGCCTGCGTTTTGAGTTGATCAGCGCGAATTGCCATAATTTCTTCCGCCATTTCCCAATAATCCACAAATTTTCTCTCCCTTCCCGAATAACTAATACTATTAGTAATCTAACATATTCTTCTTTTCTTGTCAAGTATGGCATAATTTGTGTTTCTTTCCATTTGACACCCACTATATCTTGTGCTACTATAATCTTGTATTTGAGTTTTTGTGTCATCCCGAAACGGGAGTCTGGGCCATTCACCCAGGACACATGCTGTTTAAGTTGGAAAATCGTGTCATTATAATGCCGTTTTTTTGCGGCACTGTAATGGCACTTTTTTTATTTTCACTATTTATTTTTACGCCCAAGAGGCAGAAAGGAGAAACACTATGTCAGCAATCATTATTCTTCCAGGAAGGCCTACCACAGATCCGCAGATTATGCAGGCCAAGAACTCCAACACGACCTATGCGACCTTGGATGTCGCCTGCACACAGAGAGGACCAGACGGAAAGAATGAAACCGTCTTCTACTCCTGCTATTTCAACGCATTTCTGGCAGACCGCCTGATGAAAGCGGGTGTCAAGAAAGGAACGGGCTTGATTATTTACGGTGACCTGGAACTGCGTCCCTACGTTCATACAAAGGGGCAGAATCAGGGCAAGGCGAACGCTGGTCCGAATGTTACGGTGAAAGACTGGCAGTTTGCGCCGTCCACCCGTACCGATGACAATGGCGTCAATTCCAATCCGGCAGGCGGCGGTCCTCAGAATGGCTATGGACAGGCCGGCGCTCCCCAGAACGCTTACGGTCAGGGAGGCGGCACTCCGGCATCCATGGCGCAGAACAATTACGGACAGCCTGCCGGTATGACCGGCGGCAGTTATCCTGCAGCCGGAGGAACGCCACAGACTGGCTATCCTCAGACGCCGCAGAACGGCTACACCCAGCAGGGCACCATACCGCAGAACGGGTATGGACAGCCAAACGGCAATATGCCTAACCCGCCCCAGAACGGTCCGGGACAGCAGGCAGGCGGTTATATGCCTCCAAACGGAGCCGGCGCTGCGCAGGGCGGTTATCCCAATGACGGCTTTACCCAGGTGCCGGAACAGCAGGCAGGGAAACTTCCCTTTGCCGCATAGAAAAAAACAGAATCACCCAAAGTAAAAGAATTGCAGACGAAGCCAGCTCCGGTTTTGCAATTCTTTTTTTCTGTCCGAACTTGCGAAAGGCGAACCCCGTGTTTTGCGGGTTCGGACATCCATTGTATCAGAAGAAAGGAAAAACAAAATGAAAACAACAAAGAAGTTAAAAAAGATCCTGCAGATTACCGCGCTGCTGCTATTCGCCGCAGCGTTTCTCATTCCGAAAGACAGCCGCTCCTATCTGATGACGGGGATTGCCGCCGCAGGGTTTATCGCTGCGCTGGCAATGCTTCTTTCCCCACTCCTTGCGTCCGTTATCCGGAAATTTCCGGTGCCGGACAGGACACGGAAATCAGCGGATGGAAACCCGGATATGGAAACACTCCTCCTCCGGCAGATCAGCTACCAGATCACAGACTATCTGCAAGCCGCTTATCCGGAAGCTACATGGGAATTTGAGGAGCCCGTCTGCCTTGCCCGTTTTTTAAAGGGACAGCCTGTCCGCCTGTCTACCCGGAACACGGGAGACTATAATTTCGCGGAAGTCTCTATGAACCAGTACGGCAGCCTGCATCTTCAGATGCTGACAGTTGCTGCTTTGAAGCATCGGGGCGGAAAATCAGCTTCCCCGGATACGCAAAAAATTGATCCCGCTTCCTGGTATTCCCTGATTGGCCAGCCATTCCTGCTGGAAATGATCGGAAACCTTCAGGCAAAAGGGCACCAGAAGCTGTTCATCAGTGAACAGGGGGATGTCTACATCCTCAACGGGGCAGAACCGGAAGTAAAGGGAAAGCTGGAGAATTTTCCGCCGAAAGCCTACTGGCCAGCACTCTTTGAGGTGTTTGCCGATGATGAGCTGGATGCGGAAGAAAAAGAAAATGCAGTAGAGATTACCTGGGCATAAGGAGGGGATACCAAACATGGCAAATGCAAGATTAGTCGATAACTGGACTTTCCGGCGCACGCTGCCGGATCCCTTTAAGGAGTACAGCGAAAAAGCAGTGTTTAAGAATATTGCCTCACGCTATTGCAGCCAGCCCCAGAAAAAAAGCACGCTTCATGCGGCGACACTTCAGGCCATCCTGACCTACATGGAACTGGAAAAGCCTCTGGGCGGGAAACCAAGAGAAGAAATAGGTGCCATAGGATGCCAGAAAAACACGTATATCATTGCCGAATATCCCAGCCGGACCGGGGAACTGCACGTTGTCATCTACAACCGGCTGGATGGGAAATTTGTTGCGGGACGCTATACCGCTCCCCTTGATCCCGAACAGGAACCGGGGAAATATGTCTTTCAGGAGTCCGGCAATACAGGTGCTGCACTGTTTTTTGCACTGATGCCGGTTCTGCTCTCGGACGATGAGTTCAATTCCTATTACCAGGAGTTAAAGGAAGACCGGGACAAAGGATATCCAGATCTGGATACCTCCGCCAAAACAGCCGCCGTTTTGTGTGACAATGCCTACCGGCGGATTCGCTACAACGATACACTCGCCTCTGGCGGCATCCGCACAAACCTGGCTACAACCGGGCAGGTATCTCTATTGAAACCACAAACCGTCAAGAATGACCTCTATGCGCCAACCGAAATCCTTCATGGTGTTTTCCGTATTCTGAAGGCAAAACAGCCCTCCAAAACTGCGGAAGTCATCGCAAAAGCAGATTTCATCGGCAAATATATCCTGTCACCTTCCCGTAAGCTGACGGCGGAAGAAGAATTAACCGTGCCAAATCTTCCGGACTGGTACGTCATCCCCAAAGAAATCCAACGGATCTGCGAACACGCAAAGCTGACCACAGACACGGTACAGCCGATGCGCAATTTCCTCTTACGGGGACCTGCCGGCACGGGAAAAACGGAAGGGGCCAAAGCCATCGCTTCCGGCCTCCATCTTCCCTACCGGTGCCTGACCTGCTCTGCGAATACGGAAATCCTTGACCTTTTAGGCCAGATTCTCCCGGATGTAGACGGGAAACGCACCACTTTGGAACGGCAGTATCCCTCGTTTCAGGACATCCAGCTAGATCCCGCCAGTGCCTATGAAAAACTCACTGGTACTTATGATGAGACTCTTTCAGCGGATGAAGTGTATCAGACACTCATTGACACTATTTTTGAAGAAATGCATGGCTACTATGCTTCCCAAAGCGGACAGCAGAATTTTCACTACGTGGACACGCCCCTGGTCGAAGCAATCCGCAACGGATATGTTTTAGAACTGCAGGAGCCTACCGTCATTGCAAATCCGGGCGTTCTGGTGGGGTTAAATTCCCTGCTGGATCGGTGCAACAGTGTATTTCTCCCCAACGGAGAGATCGTACAGCGCCATCCGGATACGGTAATCGTGGTGACCACCAACAATGATTATGCCGGCTGCAAGCCTTTAAACCAGTCCGTCATCTCCCGGATGAGCCTCGTGATCGACCTGGAAGAACCGGATGAGACTACCCTGGTGGAACGGGTACTTGGTATCACGGGCTGCAAGGAGGAAAAACTGGTAAGAAATATGGCGAAAGCCGTCCGCTCCATCACCGACTACTGCCGTGCCAACCTGATTTTGGATGGCTGCTGCGGTGTCCGGGAGCTGATTGCCTGGGTACAGTCCTATATGGTCTGCAAAGATGTGCTGGAAGCGGCGGACTACACCATCCTGTCTTCTGTCACGGCAGATGCCGACAGCCGGATGGAGGTGGAGTCAAGCTGCTTACATTCCTTTTTTGCCTAACAAAAAGGGGGCTTTGTATGGGGCAGAAACACCTGACGGAAGCGGAAATCAGCGACACACTGGCGGAAAATCTTGTCTACCTACGGAAAACCAGAAGCAGGCGGATTTCCCAAAAAGCGTTGGCGCGGATTTTAAGCCTTCCGCCCAAAACCATTATGAATTACGAAAACAGCAGAACAGTGCCTCTGGCATACGCCGTCCTGCGGATTGCCGATTACTATGGGCTGACCGTGGAGGAACTGCTGACCAAACATTTAGAAGAAAGGAAAAGAAACTTTGAAACACAATGAAAAAAAACTGCGGCGGATGATACAAGAAAAGGAGCTTCTGATTTCCGATCAGGACTTTTTTCTCTCCCCCGCATTTCAAAACCACATGACCTCCATCGCCAGGGCTTGTACGGGGCAATACAACTTCGGGCTCCAGGTTCTCATGGACTGGGACGAAAGCGAAGGCGCGGCAGCCGCTTTCACGGATTTTTACCAAATCTACTGTAACGCGGCGAACCCGCTCTCCCAGAGCTTTCCTACCCGCTTTTTGCGGGCGCTGAGTATTCATGGGATGACTTACCATGAAGTCGCACATCTTTTGTTTACGGATTATACGGCTCTTAGTCTGTATGTCTTCACCCTGCGAAACGGCAGCTTCTATCCGGAAGCGCCGTCCCCGTCCGCCTCACACGAGCAGAAAAATTTAAACGAAATCCTGGCGCTTCTGAAGGCAAAAGACGCCGCTGCATGTTCCGTTTTGGCAACCTGCGCTTCGGATTTGGAAAACAGCATTGAGGATGTCTATGTGGAGGACCGGATGTGCGAAGCCTTCCCGGGCACTGCACGGCAGGCAATCGAGCTGAACAATTACCGCAACACCGAACAGATTCCGGACTTGTCCGACCAAATTGCAGACGGCTATCCGCCATTTGCCATTGTCAGCAATCTTCTGCTGGCTTATTGCCGCAGTGGTGAGATTCCCAACTGCTCTGGGCTTTGCAATGAATATACGAAAGCCCTGGCCGACTGCCAGCCCTACGTGGACCTGGCTTTAAAGGAAGGAACCATGACAGCACGCCTCCAGGCATCCAGTGCCATACTGGTGCGGCTTTGGGATTTCATCCGGCCTTTGGTGGAGGAACAGAAGAAAAAACAGCAGGTTCTGGATCTGTTACAGGCGTTAAAAGAGCTTTTCGGGGACCAGCTCCCCGGCAGGACACCGTTTCCTCTTACAGAGGAGGGAAACACGCCGAACAACATTCCGCTTCCTGCTGCTCTTGCGGATGAAGCCTCCCCTTCCCGGGATGCCAAAAGGCGGAAGGAAGATATGGAAAAAATCAAGGATGCCGTAAACGAGGAAACGGAACGTCTGGAACAGGCGAAAACCAGCCATATTCTGGATGGCAGCAATCCGGGCGCGACCTTTTCCTTCCAATATGAAGGCTCCGGTTATGAAAAGGCAGCATCCGATATGCTTTGTATTCTGAAGGAAGCGGCCACCGAGCGGGCTACAGAAGAATATGAACAGGAACTGGCAAAAGAATTGCAGAAAACAGCCGAAGAGATCCGCTACGGAAACGCCCACCGGGGTATCCATATCACCGTAAACCGGATGTCCGTGGTCCCGGAGAATTTAATCCAGCAGTATGACCAGGTCGCGCCAGCACTTTTGAATACATCCAGGCGGCTTCAGAAAACGCTCCTGCCTCTCATTAAAGAGGAAACGGAGGGCGGAAAGCAGAAAAACCTGCGCTTTGGAAAGCGGCTGGATATGCGTTCCCTCTACCATGAGGACGGTTCCTATTTCATACGAACCCGGCTTCCCAATGAGGAGCAGCGCCTGGCAGTCGCTTTGCTGCTGGATGAAAGCGGCTCCATGAACGGCCGTCACCGGATCACCCATGCCAGGACTACCGCTCTTGTGCTTTATGATGTCTGCATCAGCCTTAATATTCCCGTGACCATCTACGGCCACAGATCCTATGGTGATGATGTCCTCCTTCATTCCTATGCAGAGTTTGATTCCGTGGACCGGCAGGATAAATACCGG
This sequence comes from uncultured Lachnospiraceae bacterium, assembly GCA_959022495.1. GTDB lineage: Bacteria > Bacillota > Clostridia > Lachnospirales > Lachnospiraceae > Mediterraneibacter. The sequence continues at coordinate 106,554 of CAUEYX010000001.1, forward strand.
CTCATGGATATCGCCGCCGGAGGAGGGAACCGGGACGGGGCAGCACTCCGTTTTGTGGCAGAGCATCTGCAGCAAAGAATGGAACGCCAGAAACTTCTCATTCTGATTTCCGATGGCCAGCCCGCAGCTTACGGGTATTCCGGCACAGCGGCAGAAGCAGATCTTCGGGGAATCAAGAAAGAATACACCAAAAAAGGCATTGTACTGTTTGCGGCGGCCATTGGCGATGATAAGGAAACCATCCAACGCATTTACGGCGACGGATTCCTGGATATCACCCGTCTGGAGGATCTGCCGAAAAACCTGACATTGTTAATCAAACAGTATCTCAAATAGAAAGAAGGAATGATTTATGAGCCAGTCTTACCAAAACATCGTCTCAGACCAGATCTGTAAGATTCAGAATGACAAAAAGCTGATCTCTTTCCATGACCGGCTGCGGGCAGCACTGCCTGGAAGCTATGCACAGCTTCATGCCAAAGGAGAGTTTGCGGAGGACAACCATAAAGTAAACTCCCTCATTGGCATTTCCATCCAGGACTATTCAAACGGCACCGGAGAGCGGAATATCATCACCCGGTTCCACTTAAGTCCGGAGCAGGTACAGTTTTTCCTTACCCGCCTTACCGCCGGTTTCCAGGAATTTGACTGGAGCGTCAGTAAGATTTTCGGGGAACCGGACCAGAACGGCTACTCTATTGCACAGCAGTTTTCCATCTCCCGCCACAGCCGGACATCCGATGGGCAGGAAATGAAGAACCCCTGGCGGATCCAGATTGTCAACGGGCGCGGCATCAAAGTCAAGAACCGCAACGGCGGTTCCTATATGCAGTCCGGCAGCTTCCATGCGGAAAAGACTGCCTTTATCCAGCTTACAGATATGGACCTCTATCTGCTCTTAAAACGGGTAGACGCCTATATCACGGAGTGGGAACACTGCATTGCCCAGCCGCTTTTTACCAGCGGAAAAGACCTGCTTGCCAAACAGCGGGCACAGCGTCAGCAGATGCAGCCTTATCCGGCATACGCCGCATAAGAGATCCATTTCAATCAAACCGGGATGAGAAGCCGGATTGCCGATCGCGTTATCAGCGACTACGGGAAAATCCCTTGGGAAAAACAAAAGAAAGGAAGAAAACCATGAGAAAAATGCACCCATTAACAGAAGAACAGAAAATTTTTGCAGAAGAACACCACAATTTCATCTACCAGTATTTAAACGGACGGAAGCTGGATGTGGAGGAATACTACGATATTGCCATTTTCGGCTATCTTCAGGCTGTACAGGAATATCTGGAACATCCTGCGCTTCAGGAATATCCCTTTACGTCGATTGCGAGAACCGCTATGCGGGATGCCATCTCTAAGGAATGGCTCAGCCAGAACCGACAGAAACGTTCTGGGCATACCTCGGAGTTTCAGGAAGAGTCTGTGTCTTTAGACCAGTTCCTTCCGGACCGGCAAAGCCATATCGCGGAAGCCATGGATAACCAGAACCGGCTGCTGGTACTGCTTCACTATCTGACGCCAAAGGAACGCCAGGTGGTCCACTTGCAGGCAGACGGCTACACCTACCGGGAAATCGCGGAAAGATGCCAGATTACTGTCCGTGGTGTAAACAGCCGTTTCTACCGGATCCGAAAGAAAATGAAAGGGTTCCGTACGGAGTGCTTATAAACAGGCACCGGTTTCCTTCCGGCAGCTAAAATCCGCTGCCTGCTTCCCTGTCAGATCATAGTTAAAGAAAGAATGGAGTGAAAATCTATGAAGAATGAAAAAATTGCCGTCATCCCCAAACAGAAGAAAACGGTACACTTAACCGCCATGTTATACCTGCCCTTAAAACTCCATGAGCGGGCATGGATCCTATGCGGTTCCCAGTCTCTGTCCACCTCTTTGGTAAAGCGGATTCTGGAAGTGTCCGCAGATGGCATCGTATTTGAAACGGAAAATACCATCTATCATCTGACATACGCCCGCGGACCGGCAGAGATCGAGGTGATGTGCGCTTGACAGATTTTACCGAAATGGAACAACAACTGCAGAAACTGCTGGATACTTTAAAGGTGAATCGGGAGAAGGTGCCTTTGGAAACGCTAAAGACATACTACCAGGTCCCTTATGAAGCGCTGAAAGCGGAAATCGGAAAAGCTGTCCGGGATTTTACCGTTGCTGTTGTCGGACATCATCTTCTGGTCAACCCCTATCTCCCATTGGAGGAACAGCTTGCCACCGTACGGCATACGGTGAGCGCTTCGCGGATTCCGTCGGAAATCAGCAAAAGTATCACCAAAGATTATGACACCGCCACCATCTACCGGCTCGCCCTTGCGCTGCGCAAAGAGGTGGAGGATGCCCTGTGGCTTTATATCAACCGGGAGACCTGTCTGGTAGCGGATTTATTTCATCTGGAAGAACCCCCCGTCATCTATAACACCTTGACAAAGCACATCTACGAGGACGGGCAATGGCAGTATGCACCCCTGGATCTAAAAGGCAAACTATTGATTTATCAAAGGGAGACTGCCGCACGCAAAACGTGCGGCTCTCCCACAGAAGGAGAAGAAAAATGTCAAAAGAATTAACCCTTACGAAAGAACCGCTTATGCGGGGCAATGAAAAGGAACACGCACACCCTCATTCGCCAGCCGAAGAACTCTTTGGATTCTGCTATGGATCCCTGGAAAAGGCGTATGGAATTTTCAAGCAGCATTACTTTGAATGTGATTTTCTCAACCGCTGCTGTGATCGGCGTACAGATGAGATTGGGAGGTGCAATCTTCCCTACGCCACGCTTCCGGAGGAAAGAGAATTGCTTGCCAAAGCATATGAAATCTATTGCCGGAAGGAAGACTGCAACGTAGCTTATAATGATACCCTGGATCTGGTCGTAGATGAAATTGAAGATCTGATACAGCAGGGATATTTTGTATCCCAAGAAGTCCCGGCAACCCATCGGGCTGCCATTGTGATAGAAGATGGTATCATATCTGCTGTTTATGGTACAGATCCCAGTCTTCGCATTGAGATTACTGAGTTGGACAAAGACTACTCTTCTTCCGAACAGCGGGATACCGTCTATTCTGAACTTGAACAGGATCAGGGGCTTCAGCCCATAGACTACATCCATACGATTCCTGGCTACACCGAGGAGGAGGTGACAGACTGATGGCAAATGTATGCTCTGACAATGTGTTTTTCTTTTCTGACGATAACCCGGATGGGATAGCGGCGCTCTGGAAAGATTTAGAAGCAGCAATCACCCCCGGCTATCGTGACAATCTTGGCGATATCAAACGGTTATTCCGCAAGAAAGGACTTCCTGCAGATGCCCTATCCCTTAACGGCACCATTACTCATATGACGCAGAAAGAGGGCGGCATCCTGCTGGAACTGGATACTGCCTGGCATCCGCTTTATGAGGCGTATCAGGTGCTTGCCGATGCCTACCAGCTTTTCTTTGTCATGGAAAGCACGGAACCCGGATGTGGGATCTTTTATAACACAGACGATTCCGGGATCTTTTTTAGAGGCCAGTACTGTGTGACCGGAGATATGGATCTTGTAACACCCTGCGGACGCAGGCTCTGTGATCGTGTAGACTACGGCGAAACTTTTTCCTCGGAGACAGAGCTTCTTGCCCGGTTCCGAAAACTGGGATTCCGGCAGAAAAGCCTGGCAGAATTGGCTGACACGCTGGAAAAAAGTGGTGTCTATATCCACTCGTTTATCAACCCATACCAGTAAAAGGAGATTTGAACTATGGAAGTTTATGTATTACATGGATACGCGGGAGGGCTGACGGATCCAAAAGTCAGCACCAGCTATGAAGAAATCTACGCTGCGATGAAGGCTGCCTATGAAGACGCCTTACAGGGAGTTTCTCAAACCGACTCTGATAAGGAATACAGCTTTCTGGAAGGCTATTCCGCAACCGCTGTGGTAGCTGGCGAATGGATGGAATGGCAGATTGCCAAATTGGAACTTCGTCTTCCAAAAGAAGCTGCTGTTTCCGCCGTCTGAGGTTTTGGCAGTATCCGCCAAACTCTCTCTGTATCTTACTGCAGCATTGTGGTAAAATAGTTTCATCGAAAAAATGTAAGGAGCGATTATGGTGAAGAATGAACCTCTCATCCGGCGTTTCCAGATTGAACGGAAAAAGTTTGACCGTTCCGGAATCTACGCCTATACGCAGCGGACGCTGGCCTATAACTCCAATAAAATGGAAGGTTCTACGCTGACAGAAGAACAGACCGCCTCTCTTTTCGATACCGGGATGCTCCCACAAAGCGAGGATTACTACCGGGCAAAAGATGTGGAAGAGATGAATGGTCACTTCCTGATGTTCAATAAAATGGTGGATACCCTGGACGAGCCCTTAAATGAGGCGCTGATCAAAGCGTTTCACTATGAACTCAAAAGCGGGGTGTTTGAGGACCGGGCCAACGGCTACTCGATCGGAGATTATAAGAAACGTCCGAATATGATCGGTATGTATGATACTGTCCTCCCCAAAGATGTCCCGGAAAAAATGAAGGAACTGCTTACCTGGTATCACGGGATCCCGGAGAAAACGCTGGCTGTCATGGCAGAATTTCATGCACGTTATGAGAGCCTGCATCCTTTCCAGGACGGGAACGGCAGAACGGGCAGGCTCATCCTGTTCCGGGAGTGCTTAAAAGCCGACCTGGTTCCGGTCGTTCTGGAAGACCAGTACCGCACAAGCTATCTCGAAGGGTTAAAGGAGTACTGGGAAACCGGCAAAATAACACGTCTGTTGGAACTGTTTACAAAAGAACAGCAAAAATATGCCGGGAAAGTCTCTTTTTTCCTTGGTGAGGCAGACACGGCTCGATAGGAAGGAGATTGTTATGGAAGCACTTTTATACTTAAAAATGGACCGTCCCATCAATAAGGACCTACACTATATTTCCCCTGGCAGTTATGAATTTGAACTGAAAAACGGGGAAAGATACACGCTGGATTTCTGTGAATCCTACGGATCGGTTAGTCAAATAGACTCCTCCGAAATTAAATTTGAACTGCGCGAAGCGGATTACACTGCCTTTCCTGAGATTTCCCAATTACAGGAGAAGCTATGCGAGATTGTCCGCATCCTGGATTTCTATATTTATACTGGGGAAGATCCGGAATCTGAAATAAAACCGGTAAAAATTTTATCTTTTTCGATTACGGATTCCGGAAGATGTCAGAAAAAGAGACCTCGTTCCACCCCTTTTATTGCTGTAACATTTACCAGCAATAAAGATCCGGAGCATCCATTCTGGCGTTGTACTTACACGTTTAAAGAACCGCTTCTAAGTGCTTACTCTTTTGAGGATCAATAACATGCGTTTGGAGCTGCCTGTGGGCGGCTCCTTTTTTTGTAACGGCGATGCGCCAGAGCCTGGGCTTGCCCGAGACCTTGGCGAGCGCATACAATCCCGGAATGTATCTTTTTGTACTTCCGATGATCGCGAAAGAAAAGCCCCGGCATCTGCCGGGACTTTCTCTTACGCCTGTACCGGGCGTTTTCCTGCCCTGTGCAGCGTCTGCTATTTTTTCTTCTTCCGTCTGTAAATGGCTGTTCCGGAAGCGGCCGCGCCTGACGCCAGTATGAGCGCTGTCCACAGCCCTATGGGAGCCTGGTCTCCTGTCTGGACTGCTTTGCCTGCGCTTTTCTGATTGCTGGTCTGCGCACCGCCTGTGGTTCCCTGCCCGCCGCCTGGGTGATCCGGCTTGACCGCATCGGGTTCTGACGGCGTAACCGGCTTCTCCTCTTTTGCTTTCCAGCCTGCGTAGACGGTCGTATCTGTGTCCATCTCAACGGATGTAATCCGATTTTCCAGTTCCTTGTCCGCATACCAGCCGGTAAAGGTATAACCGTCCCTTACTGGGACTTTATCAAGCTCTACCTTGGTGCCGTCCCGGTACACTTCATCGTTGTATGTCGTGCCTCCGTTGGACTCGTAGTGCAGGGTGTACTTCGGAATCTCCTCATACTGCGCTGTAAAGGTCATGCTGTCCTTGATCGGAAGCTCTGCAATCTGCTCGGACGTGTAGGTCTTCCCGTCGCTTCCCAGCCATCCCGTGAACCGGTAGTCGTCGTTTGCGTCCACCTCCGGCACGGTATTCCCCTCATCTGTCACAGTGCTGCCGTGGGGGATGGTCATATTCTTATCCGTCGTGCCCCCGTCTGCCCATGCGCCATACTCGCCCACATCAAAGGTCACGTTGTAGGTAATCTGCTCATACTGGGCGGTGAACTTCATATCCTCTGTGACCGGGATCGTTTTGATGTCGCCCTCTCCATAGAGCTTACCAGAATCATCCCCGTCCTTGTGCCATCCGATGAACGTATAGCCCTCGCCTGGCACAGGTTCCGGCACAGTCTGCACATACTGCCCGTGCTGCACGATCTCCGTCTTGCTGCCGTCAGCGTCCGCCCCGTCGATGGAGCCGTGATCCCCCTGATCAAACGTCACATCATAGTCTTTCGTTATAGTAGTGACGACTTTCTCCGATTCCTCGGATTCGGTTGTCCCAGTCGCTGTCTGCCAGGAAACGGCGGCTTTGTTTTCGATGGTGTCTGTGGGCTTCACAGCGCCATTCCCATCGATCGTTACCTCGAATGATACGGTAACCTCCGCACCTATCGCCACACTATCTCCCGTCCACGTGATAGTCTTACTGCCTTCATCATAGATGCCTTCGCTGACGCCGACAGACTGTGTGATCGAACCATCCACTAAGGTCGTATTAGCAGGAAGCACATCCGTTATGGTGATCTTCTGTGCTGCCTGTGTCTCATTCTTCCAAGTGATCGTATAGGTCAGCGTATCCCCTGCGTAGGCGAGAGTATTGTCCGCCGGCGTGCCGTCATTTACCGCCACCTGCTTGTACGGCTTGCCAAACGGCTCGTACACGACCTGGATGACGTCATTATTTCCTGTGATGGTGTAAGGAACTGTGCCCTTCTGGACGCCACTCACATACCCCGTCGGTCTGTAGTGGTCGAGCTGACCGTTCCCGGCGCCTGCCTGGAGGATGATCTTCTGTCCTACCCATGCGCCTGTCACCGTGTCCGTTCCTTTCAAGTTGGCTTGATCGACCGAGTCTTGATAATACTTCACCTGATAAGAGATGTTTGCCTCCATCGTGTTGGTAATGGTAGTGATACCCGGCGTTGTCGCCTCGTCGTAAGTCACAACATAATCATTGCCGCCGATGACGATCGTGCCGCCCTCATCCACGCCGCTGTCTCCATGAAGCTCTTTGACCGTGTAGGTGATCTTTGCTCCGTTTTCATATTCCGGCAGGTCTTTCCAGGTGTACTGCCATGCAGTCGTCTCCGTTCCATCCACGTTCCCGTCCAGGGTTACTTTGCTGTCCTCCACTGGGGAGCCGCCTTTGTAGAGCTGTACGGTCACGGAAGCGCCTGCCGGAGCCGTTGTGCCGCCCTTGCCGTCGGTGTTCGCCCATGCCTTTTGGACCGTGACGTCCACCTTCTTCGGCTCATAGGTGTTGGTGATGGTCCTGCCATCCTCATCGTAAGTTACCTGGTAGGTGTAATCCCCATTCCCTTGCTGAAACGTGATGCTGCCATCACTCTCGCCTTTCTCTTTCACGTGGTAGGTAAGTTTCTTGCCGTTTGTGTCATAGGAGGGCAGTTGCTCGACGGTTCCAATCCAGTTGCCGTCTTTATCCGTAGCGGTCTTCCCTAAATCTATGGATTCCGCCACCGTCTCGCTGCCTGCCGCCGCTCCTTCCACCGCGCGCATCACATTCACTGTGATTGTGCCCGGGCGGCTGCCGTCCTGGTCATTCCCGTCGTCCCATTTCTTGGTGACATTAAGTGTCTGTGGCGTGCCGCCTGTGTAGTCGTTGGTAAACGCTGCGGTGTGCGCTCCCTGGGTTTTGATCGTACCGGTGGCGGTGTTTCCAATGGTTGCATCTCCGCCATCGACCTGGTAGGTCGTTGTATAGCCGTTGACCGGCGTCTCGGTGATGATATACTCTGTGCCTGGGGGAAGCCCCTGGATGGTCACGGACTGTCCGCCTTTTAAGGTGATGGTGCCGCTCTTTGTGCTGTCATCGCCATCTGCCAGCGTCAGTGTGTCACCCGCTTTGCCGCTTGTTCCCGTATAAGCATAGCTGTCGGCAAGTTTCTCGCCTTTCAGCGTAACGGTAAAGGTAAATTCTTTGTCGATATCATTGGCATCCACGCCACCCACGCTGCTTGTCACCGTCTTCGAGATGGTCAGACCACCTGTCGGAGCCGTGTACTTGTTGCTAAACTTCACTTCTGCCGCAGTTCCCTCTGTGATATTTCCTGTCGCTGTATCTTTCTGATCATTTCCCACATATGGGGTATAGTTTGCAGCCGCAGTCTCCTTTACGGTGTAGGACGCCCCGGCGGGAATCTTCGCGATCGTCACGCTCTGCCCTGCTTTCAGGGTAATGGTCTTACTGTCCTCTGTCAGCGTGCCGCTCTGCGCTCCGTTAGCCCCGGTGTAGGCAAAGCTGCCTGTCAGATTGTCCTGCCCGTCTTTCAGGGTGACGGTAAAGGTAAAGGAGTCATCCGCAGGAGCGGGATCCCCCGTTACTTCCTTGAAGATGGTCAAGTTGCTTACGCCTCTCGCATTGACAAAGGATTCCTGCGCCAGTTCACTTGCCTGGATCGCGCCTTTTGCAGTTAACCCTGGCGTCGTGGTATAGTTCTTAGCTTCTTCCTGCGTCACCGTATAGGTCACTCCTGCGGGAATCCCGGTCAGCCTTCTGGATGCGCTGTGGTTCAGCCGGAACGTATAGCCTTCCCCGCTCTTAAACTCGACATCGCCGAATTTGCCGGTCACTTCCTTTCCACTCTCATCTTCCAGCTTCACCGTATACGTAAACAGCTTCGCATGGTCCGCGCCGTCGCCCGTTACCGTCATATCCACCAACAGGTTTCCTGTCCTGCGCTCGATGGTGATGTTCACCTTGTTATCAGCGCTTTGCAGGGTTCCGCTGGCGCTCGGGCTGTAGGTGATCCGGTAGAGATCCGGATCCAATCCCTCTGCCTGAATCTCATATTTGTATCCAGCAGGAAGACTTTCTATCTTTTCACTGTCCTCATTCCTCAGAGAAAATTCTGTTGCATCTCCCACCTGTACTCCCTGTTCATCTTTTAGGATGCATTTGAACTGAAAGTCTTTTTTCAGATCGGATTGAAGGTCGCTGGTGACGCTTAACGCAACCTCTAGGTTTGCCGCCTGCCGCGTGTTGGTAATTGTCGCATTGTTGAAGTGTCCGCCCTGTATCTTTTCCATCGCCGTGGGGTCCGCCGTGGGGTCCGTATCAGGTGTAGTATTATATATCGCTGCCGCCACGAATCCGGTATTCTCCAGATGTTCATGGACCTGGTAGGATACGCCCGCCGGCAGCCCATAGATGATGACACTCTCGTTATCTTTCAACGAAACAGTGGCAATGCTGGTGGTACGGTCGGTTTCGCTGCCCGTGCTTCCCTGGGCAAACGTTACATACTTGGTCTCTCCTCCTGCGTTTATCTTGAACGTGCCGGTGATATGCTCGCCTCTTACCGGGGATAAGGCGACATGGATATCAAAGAGTTTCTGCTTGTCTGTCTCAATGCCACTGTTCACCTCCTTTTTCACCTTGACATTTCCCAGGTAGGTATTGATGATTTTGACCGTATCATCTGTCCCGCCGAGGATGGTTCCTATAAGGGGCGCGCTGGCATAGGGTTTCGTTCCTATCTCCTTCTTCTCATCATCCCAGTAAACCGCCGCAGTCTCCTTGCCCTCCCGGTCCTTGTATGCCGCTGTATAAAAGTCCTTGTCATTCTCCGTTATGGTGTACTTGGTATCCTTCTTCAAGTCATAGAGGCTCACAGCCTCTCCAGCTTTCAGTTGAACCGTGCCAGTGCCGTTGGTCAGGGACATCGTCTTGTCGAAGTCACTTTCTTCCGTGGGCTTCTTCTCGCTGCTCGTGTCGTAAACGGCATACTTGACATCTTTAGTCAGAGCCGTTCCGCTTTCATCGGTCAGATTGATGGCAACGGTAAATTCATCATTCTCCGGCGCGCCGGAGTTTGCAAAGCGCAGGGAGTTCTCGATGGTCAGGTTCGCATACTCGCCCGCATCATAGTACGTATTGGTAATCGAGCCAGACCAGTCTACATCGTCTGCATACAGAAGTGTTCTCCCATTTGCCGCCTCCCCGGTCTCCTTTTGTTTCAATACCGTATGTGACACAGTCCCGTAAGCGACGTTGTATTCCACTCCGTTTATCGTTGTCTTGCTACCCGATTCGACTTTCTGCCCGCTTCCATCCAGCTCCACAACCTTGTACTCATACAGGTTTTCTTCGCCTCCCGTACTGTCATTGTCCTTGTAGGCAGGAAGCTCATTCCAGGTAAAGGTCCAGACGCCGTCCTGGAGCGCCAGTTGCTGGGGATTTCCATACTCCGTCCACTCCTGGCTGTTCGGCGCTTTCTGCATGAGCTGCACGGACACAGGCTGGGCGGAAACGCCCTCCGGTTGATTTTGCCAATCTTTTGTCACCGTGAAGCGCGCCACCGGATCCACCTCGGAGAGATAGATGTTGATGACGTCATTGTCCGGCCCGACCTGATCAATCGAAAGAGTCGTATTATGTTTCTCCTCTCCCGACGCAGTACAGACATGCTGGCTGAAGCGTACCTCGCCGCCCTTTGTGTAGTCTTTCTCCGATGTACAGCCGGAGGCCGTACCCTGTAAGATCTTGTACACATTCTCGTTGAGAGATCCATCGTTATTATAAAGGCTGGCCTGCACCTTGCCGCTCACTGGGATCTCGTAGGTCTGGGATGCGATCTTCGTCGCCTGGTCCTCATCGTCTACCACATAGTAATTGGCGGTGTAGCTGGTGGACTGGGTGGTGGGCGTTTTGCTCCACACTGCCCGGAGGGTAAAGGTCGCCTGGGTGGTGCCGGTCAGGTAACTGTTCTTTACCAGCGTCTCATCCTCCAGGACGTCCGCCACGTTAATATATTTTCCGGAATCATAGGTGTAGCCCTTTACAGCCTCAGCAGTACTTTCCGGTTTTTTGCTTCTGTCCGCAACGCTTACCAGTTCCCAGTGGTCGAAGTACCAGTTCGTACCATCTCCCGCTTCCACATAAAGGGGCGTGCTGTAGATCTGCAGGCTCTCGTTGTCCTTCACGTTGTACCCGGTGGTATCGGTCCACTCGCCTGCACTATTAAAGGTCATCCCTTTAATCTCATCCGCCGTTGGTCCATTCGTCCCGCTTGCGTCCGCGCCGTTTAAGTAGGTGACATTCACCTTCAGGGGCTCGGCGCTGATCTTGATGGTCGCGATACGGCTGTAAAGCTGGTTCTCCGTTTTCTGCAGCAGGTACTGGTCCAATGCCTGGGTGCCCCGGAGGTAATAGTAGCCTCCAGCACTTGGGTTCTGGCTCCAGTCGTCGTAGGTACAGTGACGGCTGTAGCGGTCATCCTGACTGATTTGGGAATTCCCGCCTCGAAAAGTGTTATTTTTGATGACGTCGCTGAAGCCGTGGTGGACGTACCCATTATCCATGTAGGAAGCATACTGGGGATAGCGGCTTTTCACATCGTTCCGCTGGATGCGTTCTGTGTACGAACTATTCGATGTCAGGCTGCTGTCACTCACGGTATTGGCGAGCCGCACCAGCTCCACTGCCAGGTTGTTCGCCCCAAGCGCCGCCTTCCCGTCATCGGTCAGATGGTCGCCTTCCTGCAGCAGGGTTCCGTCCGGTCCATAGACCTTCACCGTCGGAGGCGCGTACCCGGTCTGACGCTTCACACGGATGGGATCGCTGTACCAGTTGAAAGCGGTGTCCGAGTTCGTCCGGTCCAGCATGGAGCCGCCGGCGGCATCCAAATCCACCCACTTTGCGCTGCTGTACTGTTCCGCATCATACTCATATAAATGACCGTATACGTCCGAATGTACCCACGCCTCGCCGGAGGTATTCTCCAGGACGATCTCCAGCTTCTTCTGGGTGTTCTGGATAAAGGAACCGTCCGTGATGGTCAGGTCCTCCATGCAGTTGTCCGCCTCCAGGGTGTAGGTGCGGATATAGACTGGCATATTATTGTATGTCGTGTTACTCGTCAGCACCATCTCCGCATTGACGGTCAGGGTGATATGGGTGCCGGTGGAGAGGGTGGTCTCCTTTTTATCCGTCTGTTTATATTTATACTCTTCTCCTGCACCTGGATCGCTGTAGGGCGCGGGCGGATCCTCGATCATGGGGACGGTGATCTTCTCACCGTTGATCTCCAGGGCGCTGAGGGCATAGGTGGTGATCGTGGTGATGTTGGTATTGTCATGATAGTAGGAACGCGCCCGGATGGTCCACTTTTCCCTATGGTTATTCCCCGGCAGGGTGTAGGCGCCGGGGTTTTTGTCGTCCTCCGTCATGGTAACAGGCTGGGCGTTGTTTGTCATCTGTGTGCCGTTCGCCGCGTCAAAGCCACCGAAGTTAAAGTAGCTCTTGTCCGTCTGGCTCAGCCACCAGGTGGGATAAAATGTGGGCGCTTCCTGCTTTGTCAGCGTCACTTTCACATTCAGCGGAAGGACGGTGTCTTCCAGCGCAGGGACCGTCACCACCGCCGTCCGGGCGTCGGTCTCGCCCTCGCTTGCCGCCGGATGGAGCTGTTCGCCGTCCTCATACTGCCGCATCACGCCCATCTTTAAGGATGGAAACGAGGTGTTCCCCTCCCCGTTGAAGTGGATCTGCCTTACGGAATACCCGATATCCGTGGTCGTCACTTCCACCTGCGCCTGATATCCACGGGGGATGGTCACCTGAAAGTCCAGACTGCCATCATCTGCGGTCATCACCGTGCGGTGATCGCCAAAGACGCTGTCCAGGCTTTCGCCGCTTGGATTCTCTGCGTCATCCTTAAACTCATAAGTGACCGTCTCTCCTTCGGTGTGGGTATACCACAGCGTAATGTGGGTGTCATCAGTATTCGGATCACCATTGTCCAGGTCGAACCCCGGCTCTTTGGTGTCAGCCCGCAGGACGGAGTACACGGTAAGCCCGGAGGGATCTGTCGTTTCATCCGGGATGTAGTAGACATACTCCACGCCGTCAATGGTCAGCTTACCGATCTGGTAGACTTCCACTCCCTTTACCGTCGCCTTGGCGTAATCGTGTCTTGCACTTGTAGTAGGATTCGTAAAGTTTGTCGGCGCGTTCGGCTTGATATGGCCGGCAGGGATCTCTGTCTTCCCGTATTTATCGGTCAGTGCGGTGCTTCCTTCGCTGTTTAAGTTATTGTTTGCCAGATCCGCCCCGCCTCGATAGGCGTCCCATGCCGTCTGGCACTGGAAGTTTAGGTAGTCTGCGGATATGCCCGCTTTCTCATTCTTTTCTTCCCCGTTGTCCACAGCGACCGGAACGGTGATCTCCGCCGCTTTCCTGGCTTTTGCCAGAAGCGCCCTGGGCGCAGAGGATTCTTCAGACGCAGCGTCCGTAAGCGACTCCGCCTCCGACGGAGTGAGCGTCGCATAGCCGCCTTCCACTTCCAGCGTCGTCCCGTCCGGCAGTTTCACAAGGTAATCCGCCTGGTCCTCCGCTTCCTTGACCTCTGCTGATTCCTCTTCGGGCTGTTTCTCTTCTTCCGTCTGGTCTGACGGGCTCTGCACCTCTGAAGATTTACTCTCTGTCGCCTGGTTCGCCGAATCTTCTGCCGCATAGCAGGCGTCTGTGTGGGTATGTTCCTCTTTGCCGCAGATCAGCACGCTCTCATAGCAGGCATCCGTATGTACGTGCGCTGCCGCAGTGTCCCCGCTTTCCGGAGAAGCGCCATCACTTTCTTCCTGTTCGGCGTTCTCTCCCTGTGGGGGTGCGTTTTCCTCCCCATATCCGCATAGGAGTTTCTGCTCATAGCAGGCGTCCGTGTGGGTATGCTCTTCCTTCCCGCAGGAAGGAGCCGTCTGCGCCGTCTCTTTTGCAAGTGTGGTCACCGACGTCTGGCTTATGAGCAGGACCATCCCCAGCAAAAATGCGGTGAGCCGCCGGGCTTTTCCCTTCCAAGATTTGTGTTTCATATGATTGTTCCTCCCTTTTCAAACTTAACCGTACTTCCTGTCCCTGATGTCTTTCAGGTTCACGGACAGATAGTCGTTTTCCAGCTTGTCCTGCACATACAGGTAATATCTGCGCACCGGGCAGTCCGGGCTTGCCCCTCTGCCGCAGTATGCGTCGTCCTCCAGACAGCGGTTGATCTTCATGGTCGGTTCCATCGCGATGCACACGTCATAGAGACGGATCTCCTCCAGCGGCTTTTTCAGGAACACGCCGCCCTTCACGCCCACGGCGCTGCCCAAAATCCCGCTCTTCTTTAGCTTCTTTATGACCTTCCCTGCATATGCCCTGGAAATCTGCGCCTGCTCGGACAGTTCACCCAGCGTTTTCATGCCGCCGTCTCCTAACAGGTACAGCATACGGATGGCATAGTCTGTTGTAATGTTAAGCTGCATATCGTCTCCTCCTTCCACCCCTCCCGCAGGACCGGCTGCACCAATCCTCTGACCTTGCCTTCGTCTGCCTTGGGGATATCCTGGCATTTCCCTTACGGTCCGGTGACCGGGCCAAACGCCAACCTCTCATGTCACTGTTTCTGCAAAAAAGAATTTCCGCAAAACGATGCGGAAAAGGACGCAAAAAGGAACGCCGGTACGGTCTTTTAAGACCGCATCCGCGTTCCTTTTCACAAACGTCTCCTATATGATTGATGATACAAAAATGAGACAGTGCAGCTAAGCTGTCTGTCTGTCTGTCAAGATTCTAAATTCTGCAAACATGTACGTCAACCCCTAAATTTGCTCCCGGTCAAACTCTTTCTTGTCTCTTTTTCGTTATAAATCAAAACCTGTCCAGTTACTTTTAACATAACAGGCAATTTGGGAAAAGTCAACTGTTTTTCTTTGGAAAGATGAAGAACAATGTTTGACAAGATAAGTTTGTTTTGCTAAAATAAGGATAGAAAAAGGCACTACCGATAAGCGGTTAGTCCAAATTCGTATTAGTTACAAAAAAGTAACCGCAATCCTTTGGCTGATGAGGGGCGGTTACTTTTTTGTATGATTTATATATGCGACCAGAATCGTAACAATAATACCAAGTATCATTAGTACAATAGAGAGCATTTCAAAATCACTCATAAGTTTGCCCTCCTTTCCGCAGATTTCTCTTTACAGAGATTTCTATGTAATCAGAGGGTTCAGTCCCTCTGTCGAAGGACTAACCGCCTACCGTTTTTCTGATAGTGCCTATATTTATTCTAGCAAAAATAACATTTTCTGACAAGGAAAATGTAGGTTTTGAAAACTAAATTGCCGTTATCGGCCACATGGCTGAATAGTAACGGTGTCTAAAACAGGTTTTATATTATACATCGGCAAGCAGCTCCTCCATCATCTGATCCACATCGGAATAGGTCTTGCCGAGGCTTGGATTGGCTTTCATCCTCTTTGCTTCCTTGATTGCTTCGATGGTTTCCTCATTCGGAGCATCGCCGCTGATTTCAAAATGCGCCTTTTTTCGCTGATCCGCCATACTTGACACCCCTCCGATTTCCACTATAATAAAAATAGGAAAGGGCATTGCGGATAAGCGGTTAACCCAGAAAAGTTAAGATGTCAAGATAAAAACCTTGAAACCGTCACTTTGCCGAGTGGCGGTCTCTGCTTTTTACGATAATCGTTACGGTGAACCGTCCGATATGTAACGTAACCCGCATGGCCTCACCCCCTTTCGGGTGATGTGGCTGACCGCCTTCCGTATTTATCGCAATGCCCTTGCCCCTTGCGGGGCATTTTTATTTTAACCGGTGCAAGGAATTTCCTTAACCTGCACAGGCTGAGCTGCTACTTTGCACCTTCCAGTATTTTTATAAATTCTTCCCCTGTAATGCTTTCCTTCTGGTAAAGGTACTGGGCTAGTTCATCCAGCTTTGTCCTGTTTTCCGTCAGGATACGCCCTGCCTTTTCGTGCTGTTTTTTCACCAGTTCCACGACTTTCTTATCAATCTCCCTCTGTGTTTCTTCGGAACAGCTAAGAGAGGTATCGCCGCCCAGATATTTATTGGATTCTGTCTCCATCGCGACCATGTCGAAATCATCGCTCATCCCATACCGGGTGATCATCGCCCTTGCCAGCTTGGTCGCCTGCTCAATGTCATTGGAGGCCCCTGTGGTAACAGAGCCAAAGACGATCTCCTCAGCAGCCCTTCCGCCGGTTAAGGTTGCGATCTTATTCTCCATTTCCTCCTTGCTCATAAGATAATGGTTTCCGGTGTCTACCTGCATGGTATATCCGAGCGCACCGGATGTCCTCGGTACAATGGTAATCTTCTCCACAGGAGCAGAATTGGTCTGTTTTGCCGCTACCAGTGCATGTCCAATCTCATGGTACGATACGATCCGTTTCTCCTGATCCGTCAGGATCGCATTTTTCTTCTGGTATCCCGCGATGACCACCTCAATGCTTTCCTCCAGGTCTGTCTGCGTAACGTAAGCCCTCTTATCCCGGACGGCCCGCAGCGCCGCTTCATTGACAATATTGGCAAGTTCCGCCCCGGACGCGCCGGACGCCATACGTGCGACTTTCGTAAAATCAATCCCCTGTTCCAGTTTTATTTTCTTCGCATGGACCTTCAGAATATCTTCCCTGCCTTTAAGATCCGGAAGCTCCACCGGCACTCTCCGGTCAAACCGTCCCGGGCGAAGCAGCGCCGGATCTAACGATTCCGGTCGGTTCGTTGCCGCCAGGATGATCACGCCGTTGTTCCCCTCGAAGCCGTCCATCTCTGTCAGCAGCTGGTTTAAGGTCTGTTCCCGCTCGTCATTTCCCCCGATCTGCCCGTCGCGCTTTTTCCCGATGGCGTCGATCTCGTCGATAAAAACGATGCAGGGAGCTTTCTCTTTCGCCTGCTGGAACAAATCTCTTACCTTCGCGGCGCCCATGCCGACAAACATCTCTACAAATTCAGAGCCAGACATGGAAAAGAACGGAACATTCGCCTCTCCTGCCACCGCTTTCGCCAGCATGGTCTTCCCGGTTCCGGGAGGGCCTACCAACAGGATTCCCTTTGGCATGGACGCTCCGATCTCCCGGTATTTTCCAGGATCGTGGAGATATTCCACAATCTCCGCCAGGTTTTCCTTTGCTTCCTCTTCCCCCGCCACATCGGAGAAGCGGATTCCCTCCGCCGATTTCACATAGACTTTTGCCCTGCTGTTCCCCATGCCAAAAGCCATCGCGTTCCTGCCGCCTGCCCGTTTCGTGATCTGCTTTGACATATACTGACCGATTCCCACAAAGAGCAGGATCGGGAGAACCCAGGAGAGCAGGAAGCTCACCACCGGGGAAAGCTGTTTGATCTCCTCCCCTGAAAAGGAGATTCCGGCATCATACAGACGCTTTGTCAGTTCATCGTCCTGCACCATTGCCGTTTTATAAATCTTATCGTCCTTATCCGTAAAGACAATGGTATTACTCTGTTCCTCGATCTCCACCTGGGAGAGCTTTCCGTCTTCCGTCATACGGATAAAGGTTCCATAGTCCACCTGATGGACCTGCTGTTCCATCATCCAGGGCATAAGCAATGCATTGAATAAAAGCAGACATACCAGCACGATCCCATAATAATAAATCAACGGTTTTTTCGGTGTTTTTACTTGATTCATCTCTCTTCCTCCCGTTCTTTTCTATGATTTCCTTTTTAGTATATTGGTTTCTTTCGCTCCCGGCAACCCTTAATTTTAATGTGTATGAGGCTGTTTATTACCGCAGCGGAGGAAGGTATAATTCTTTTAAAGCAGATTCCATGACAGCATCTAATATTATCATCTTGTACTTACGACGTAAATGTCGTAACTTTATGTTACAGTTCAGCCATACAGTGTACGGTCTGAGCGCCAGTTTATGAGTAAAACAGCGGCGATAGCCGTAGTTAGCACGCAGTGCGGTTTTACGAATGGCGCGGGCTGAACTGTAACAACTTTATTATAAACTTTCTTCCATTCTATTGATAATTTGAGAAATTCAGAGTATACCATACAAAAAAGTAGCGACGTATTCGTCGCAAGTACGAGGCGAATGTAATGATTAAATTGTTCTAAGTAAAAGACCAGGCACATATTCAAATGCGTCGCGGCACTTAAAGCTGTTCGGCCGGCAAAGAATATTTGATTTTTCCTCATCTTCTGAGTAAAAAATTTGTGACAGACCGACCATCTGTCACAAATCATCCACATCTCACCACAGGCTGCGCCCTATACAATCAGGGGAACTCCATCCGTTTTAGAAACGGAACCGGCTTCTCCTCTTTTTCAGAAGTTTCAGGATGAGAAGCGTCAGCGGCACATAGACTG
This sequence comes from uncultured Lachnospiraceae bacterium, assembly GCA_959022495.1. Classification (GTDB taxonomy): domain Bacteria; phylum Bacillota; class Clostridia; order Lachnospirales; family Lachnospiraceae; genus Mediterraneibacter. The sequence goes on from CAUEYX010000001.1 coordinate 124,973, forward strand.
CCAGGCAGATCAGCACGCCTTTTCCATAGGCTATGCTCCACTGGCTGTCTGTCTTCCGGTCCATCGCCTGTTCCTGGGAAACTGCCTGGTCATAGGGAATCCGGCTGCCGCTGACCAGCAGACGATGGGTATTGATCCCGTATGGATAACAGGTCAGCAAGGTCACCCGGTCCTCCCCGTAACTGATCTTCAAAAGGGAGGTGTCCTCCGGCTCTACCACCGTGATCTGATCCACCTGGTAGCACAGGGTACTTCCAAGGACGTGCAGATAGAACACATCCCCCGCTTCCAGGGAAGTCAGGTCTGTAAACAGCTTCTTCCCCGGGTAGCCGGTATGCCCGGTTAAGACGCAGTGGGCGCTTTCCCCGCCGACCGGGAGAGAGGTATTTTCCAGGTGTCCAACGCCTTTCTCCAGGATTTTCCCGGACGTCCCGTGGTAAATCGGCAGATCGACGTCGATCAGCGGAATCTCCACATAGCCCATGATCCCATCCCCATTGAGGTTCAGCAGGCTGGAGTATGGCTCCTTTCCCGCCTGATCCAGCGCGTCCGGATCAAAGGGATCGGTCAGTGTCACACTGGCTCCCAGGAGGGATTCGTTATACTCCTGGGCAAGCCGGAACTGTTCTTCTCTCTCTGCGGCGGAGCTGTCCTTTACTGCCTCCTCATAGTCAGTCACCAGCTTCGACTGGTTCTTTTCATAAAAGAAATTGCTGATGATGGGGTATAGGATCGCCCCGATCCCGACGGCAAAAATAAGGAAGATCAGGGCCAGCGGAAGCCGCTGCTTTGCAGAGGCACGTTTCTTCTTTCCAGGTGTTGTCATGAAATTTCGCTGCATAAAAAATACAAAGAGAGGAGAGTGTGCGCTCTCCCCTCTCCCTCCTTGTCCTTTTATTTCTGTTTCCGGCGGTATACGCTCAGGAGTACGACCGCTCCGCAGATACATGCAAAGCCAATCGCCACTGCCACGATCGTTCCGGCGCCTCCTGTCCTTGGCAGGGTGAACCCGGTGCTGATCTCCGTGTTTTCTACCTTGACCGGTACGCGGTCGTTCATAAGCTCGACGCTCTGACCGTCCACGGTTGCAGATACCACTACGTTCGGTTTTGTCCCGCTTTTTGTGATCTCGATCTCGATTGGCTTTTCCAGCTTACTGTATCCTTTCTGCGACGCTGTCTCGACGAGCAGATAGGTACCGTCTGCAAGACCGTCAATGGTAAGTTTTCCATTCATCGGGACGACGATTGTATCGCTGCCCTTCTCCTGATCTACTTTATAAACGCCGTCTGAACCGCTCACCTTTACGATATTCTCCGCTTCCGTACTATTTTGATAAAGCTTGAACTTGATCGCATTCTTCTCTATCGTTCCAGTTCCAGATAAGGTCTTGGTGAGATCGATCCCGTAGGTGTAGACCGTATCCTCTGTCGTCTCTTCTGTTCCCGGAACGTCATCGTAGGTATAATTCAGTTTCGCACTATTTTCAAGCGGTCCCACCGCCTCTCCGGTCACTGTCGCCTTGTAGGTGATTGTAATCTTCGCATTTTCAGCGAGCTTTTCAAGCCCGGTCTTTGTAAAGGTGATCTTCATCTCCGTGTCTTCTGCCGTCGGAGGTGTAAATTCATAATCTGTTCCGCTGGCTAAGGTATTTCCTCCCACTTTTACTTCCACTCTGGTCGGGAAGGTCAGTCCTTTCCCCGGCATGGTATCCGTGATCTCCAGCTTTGTCAGCTCTGCTGGGCCGCCGCTGGTCGTTGGCAGCTCAGGTACGGTCGCCGTCAGCGTGTACGTGATCTCAGTACCGGCCGCTACAACGTCTAACTCTGTCCCCTTTCCGTCTGTCGCCGTTTTCTGAAAGTCAAATCCGGTGGTGGAACGAACCTTCGGGTACGCATAGATGGTAGTATTCAAGCCGGTTCCATCCGCCTTTGGCATGGGAGCGGAGACAAGGAAAGGCTCAACCCTGGTGACGATGCCATCCGGCATGTCCCCGCCGATGAACAGATACAGTCCGCTGGCACTGCTTATTGTGATCAGACCAGCATCATCTGTTTTCTTCTCCTGGACACCCGAAGCTGTGCCAAACTTAGTCTTCAAATCGTCCAGTGATACGCCTGCAAGAGCGGTCTGGAGAGCCTCCGTCCCAATCAGGTTATAGTCTCCTACTTTCGTCACTGATCCGTCAATTTTGAGTGTCTCCAGCCAGTCATTGTTGACATGGAACATCAGCTTTGTGGAGGTATCGTCTGTCACCTGGACCAGCGAGCCGATGTTCACCCACTTAAGCTGGGCGTTCTGAACCGGTTTCGGATTCCCTATCTCTTGCTCAGAGCCGTCGCCTATGTTCCCTTCGTCGTTGTCATACACATAGACATGAATCGTACTGCTATCGTCGATCTCCTGAACACTGGCAGAAGGTTCCGCTGCCATCGCAGTGCCCGCCATCATGGTTACCGTCATCGCCGTGGCCGCGATTGCTGTCGCCAGCCGTTTAAAAAATTTTCGCTTCATAATCTCGTTTCCTTTCCTTCTGTTTTTCTTTTTCTATGACAGGATCGCTGGTAAAGGAGTACCACCGCTGTCATCAGGATTGCCCCTCCGAAGAAGAGCTGCCGGTACACGCCGCCGAATACGCCGGTCTTTGGAAGCCAGGTGATACCGGAGTTCTGGACCGTATAGGTCAGTTCGTAGTACCAGCTGCCATCCCCATCCTGGTACGGGGCTTTCAGGATGACCGGCTCCTTTAACTGTCCATACCCGTCGGGGGCTTTCGTCTCTTTCAGCCGGTATACATAGGTATCCGGTCTGGCGGACAGGTCATAGAAGACTGTCTCTCCGTCCGCGCCGGTCGTTGCGCTGTGCCCGGTGAACGCTTCGTCTACATAGTACTGAGCGCCATCCACCGTCACGATCTCCGCACCTGCGGGAGCCCCAGTCTCCGGCACTTGGATCAGCCGTTCCAGCGTAAACTCTGCGCCCTGCAGCGGCTGGTCCGCCGCGTCCACTTTCCGGATACGGATCCGGGCATTTTGGAGATAGACGTCGATGGAAGCGCCGTCTGAAATCACCGCCGTATCCCCCACGGGCGTCCAGGAATCCAGCGCGTAATCCTCTATCAGCTTTCGGATCGCATCTTCGGTCAGTGTGTTGTTGTCTCCTCCTACCGTAAAAGTCCCGTCCGCGCCGTCTATCTTCGATGTGATGGTCATGTCCTTGTATCTTTCAAAAAGCGCCTGCTGTCCCGGATTGGAAGAACCCTGATACCCGTCGATCCGGTACGCCAGTTCTGCGAGTTCCGCGTATGTATCCAGCATATGGCTGATCTGAATCTCCTCTCCGGCCACTGCCGGGATGTCCGTAATCTCCACCGTATTCCCCGACGTATATTTCCCGCCTGTCATCAGGTGATAGGTGACATTGTAATGGACGATGGAGCCGTCCTTGATATAGTAGAAGAAGATCTGGTTCGTCCCCTGGGCTGTCTGAAGCTGCAGGGTTTGCGTCCAGTCCTGGTACACCACATACCCGCTGATCTCCGGGGCATTTTCCGTGACCGTGGCGCTGACTCCACTTTCGTCGTCTAAGATGTGCGTCCTGGTCTGTGTGTTCAGCACATAGCCCGCGTCTTTGGCAATTTCGGCGTCTCTGGCAAACACATCGCTGTACGAGTCAAGCGCGCCTGTTGCCACCGCTTCCTGCAGATCAATGGCATAGACGTCATAGGACACTTCGTCCGTCTTTCCATAAAGGAAGTAGGCGAAATACTGGTAAGCGCCGTTCTCCTGCTCCAGCCGGTATGCCTGCCCGTCTCCCTCGAATGTGACGCTGCCGTCCTGCTCCTTGCCGGTCGGCGTCCGCTCGCTGATCTCCATGGACTGCTCCGCCAGCGTAGGAATCCAGACCTGACTGTTGTCATCTGTATAGTATTCCTTTGCCTTTAGTTCCAGCGTGGTCCCTGTATACAGGTTCTCCCTCTTCTCTGTGTCAAGGACGACATAGGTTTCCCCGTTGATCGTCATGGTCTTTGTCATGTCCACATCTACTGATGCGCCGTCGGCTGGCTGCATTGATGCGATTCCGTCGATATCGTCCTGTTTTACCAGATGATACACTTTTGCGGACGTGTCGCTTGTGGACTCCCATGCCGCATACAGTTCTCTGTCCTGATCGACCAGCGACGCCTGATGGTCATAGTTAAACCGGTATCCCGGCTGGCTCTTATCGTAGTACAGCTCGCCGTTTTCCTCTTCATGGAGCAGATAAGCGCTGCCCACATTGTCCAGATAGATGTAGCCCTCTCCATAAGAACTTAAGCTCTGACCGCTCCCAAGGACATCTTTTAAATACACCTTGTCGCTCTTGGATCCCCCACTGTCCTCTGTGTTTTTAAACCAGTACCATCCGGCAAACCGGTATCCGTTTCTGACCGGATCCGTCGGCTTTTCCAGGAGTTCTCCTACTTCTTTTATGATCGTCACATAATACTGATGGCTCTGGGACAGATCCGGTTCCCCTCCTGCCTGATACTGCATATAGCAGATATAGGCGTCTGTTAAGTCCCCTGTCTCCTGTGTCTCCTCAGTATATTTTTTTAGTTGGTCAATGGAAGTGATCTCTGATTTCAGATACCAGTGGCCTTCCTCTCCCTGCTGCATGAGGTCTTCCAATTTCCCTTTATACAGCGTATCGACGTAGAGATCGTCCTCGGACGTCTTCTCATACCAGTAGACAGGGGAGTTTCCATCCTCCGCCTGGTGGTCAAAATACAGGAATACATTGACATCTTCCTCACTATTGTCATTTACCTTTAGTGTGGCCCGCATCACCGTGTGTCCCACCTCATCCTGCCAGGTTCCTCCATTGAGGGCGTAGGAGGTGGAGTATCTTGGCGGAATATAGCCCGCGTATACCGTCAGGTTGCTCTTGATCCCTTTCATATCGTTGGCGGTCCAGTCAAACCGGGTGGACAGGCTCAGATCATGGAACCAGTCCTGGAAGTAATACCCTGTCGTTCCCATGGATGGGAACGGGTACTCCAGCAGGTTCTGATTGTCATCACTCTGTGTTGTCAGCCAGTCTTTCACTGCATCCGTGTTTAAAACATCCAGGGCTCCGTTGTATAAGATTGTGATGTTGCCCGTTCCCGTATCAATGCTTTTCCATCCCAGCTGTGCCAGGGAAACATCTCCGGTAACCTGCTTCCCCGACTCCCCATCGTAGTAGGTCAGATCTTGAAAGGTGTGGGTGAGCAAGTTTGCTGACGGAATGTAATTGCTGGTGATATTATAAAGGTTCAGCGTATAGGTCTCTCTGTCATAGAAGAAGTAGATAGGCTTTCTACTTCCCTTCCCAGCGTTTTCGGCTGCTCCCTCGGCCGTATCTTCACCAGTGTACGACGCATCGCCGGCCGTTTGAAATCCCTGCTTTGCCGGCTGGTTCTGCCCCTTACTGGTATTTGTGGATCGCTGTATCGTTCTCTCTGTGGAGAACCGGTACACTTTGCCGTCCCGTTTCACTAACTGACCATCCGTATACGCATCCCCTTCGGCTCCGCTGCCTCCCACAGCCGCATCTGCACGCTTCGCATCAAACTCCGGGATTGACGAATCGTCTGCCGACACCGTCGTATCCAGCACCTCATACAGGAAGTAGTAGTCGAACACCTTGGCATTATTCCAATATGCCACCATCTGATGGGTGATCGTCCCCGCCTCCTCATTATCCGGCTTCGCCGACCAGTTTCCCTTCGATCCGCACAGGATGATGGCGCTGTCCATGGTGGCGTATTCGCCGAGGATGTTGTGCTGACTTACGGTGTTGTCTCTGTAATAGCTGTCCATAGCAGGCCCCATACTGATATAAGAATAGTTACCCTGAACGCTTCCGATGGCGTTCGCCGTGGGCCAGAGCGAAGAGATATCCGCCTCAAACCTTGCCGTCAGCGTATAGACATAGTAGGTTTTCCCATCATATTCCCTGGTACCATACCGCCCCACAGCGGATCGTTCGTCCCGGTCCTGGGCCTCCTTGATATGGTAGATGGTCTGCACCGCCATAGTTCCGTATTGCTTCTGGCTGTCGGCTGCTTCCTGCTCCGTCACCTTGTCCGTGTCAAATCCCTGGAATTGGATCGCGGCATTCAGATAGCTCCAGGTAGAATGAAGCTCGGCGTCCGGACTTGTTGATTCCGTCCCGGTCGCAACAAGATCTCCCTTCTCGTCACCACTGCTTCTCCCGATCACAAACTCCAGGGTATAGAGGTTCCGGTCGTAGTAAACATTGATGACGGTTGTCCCGTCTCCGGCTGCTTCGATCGTATAGCTATCTCCTGCGATCTGACTCTCCCCGTCTTCTGTCTCCTCAACCTGGTTGTTCCCGTTCTGCTTTGCCGCTTTTACATTGCCCGGGCTTTTTCTCGTCTGCTCTTCGCTGTAGCTGAAATAGTCCGTATAGGAGGCGTCCTCGTACTTTGTTTGGATGATCTCCCGGAAGCCGTTCTCGATCTCATTTTTCAGATCCGTTTTCCCTGCCGCCGACAACTCCGGCTCGCCCGCAAGCTGTACCGTAATGTCTTCCCCTGTCTGGATTGCTTCTATGGTACGGCTTCCGGCGTTTTGATAGGAGGAGGCGTTCCTTGCCTCTACCCAGTACTGGATCTGGATCGTGGTCTGCCCCGGCTTCCACTGGGCCACCGCATACAAGTCATGCGCCGGCATGGGGCTGCCCGCAGAAACCGCTTCACTGCAAGGCTCCAATTCTCCCTTTTCATCCAGCTGATAGAACTTGTAACCGGAAAACGTATAGCCCTGCCGTGTCGGTGTCTTCTCCTCTGCTGCCAGTTCCGGGATTGCTGCCCCATACTGTGCCCGCACCGGATCGTAGGTCGTTTCTGTGGTATCTGTCAGGAGATAGATATCGTAATAGGCTCTGTCATAGTAGATCTTGATGGTCGCCGTATCCTGATCCTTGTCTACAACGCTGTCATCCAGGACTACCCCGCCCCGAATGGAGGCAAGAGACCGGTCGGCTGCCTGGAATCCATCAAATTTCACTTCGGTTCCATCCTGGCCCGTAAGGTCAGCCGGTTTGTCCTGGATCGTGACAAGGCTGTGATATGCCCCCGTTTTTTCTGCTGTCGTGCCTGCCAGTGTATAATCGGCGTCTTCTTTTCCCGCTCCGACGTTCTGCTGATAATATTCTACGGTGTAGGTGATTGTCGCCGGCTGATATACGACGGTCAGGGAGCAGGAATGGTTCACCGCGCCTTCTGCATCACTTCCAAATACGGTATCTACCTCCACTGTCACCTGATAAGTATCTGTCTCTCCCTCATCGGCTTGAATAGTGATACCCGCCTGGTCGGATGCAAACTCCGCGTCATAGTGGGACAGCTTTTCTACCGGCACGGAAAAGGTCAGCTTCCCATCCTGGATATCCTCCGCCACAAATGTCTCGGAAACAGTAGACATCCCCTCCACGCGGGTGTGGTCCGCGTACTGGTAATACACATAGAACGTGTAGCTCTCGCCTGCCTGGTACTGGGCGGTAAATTCCGTCTCGTTTTCCGTCACATGGAAACCGTTTCCGCCGGAGGTTTTCTTCCAGGCGGCAAAGGTGTAGCCTCTTTTTTCCGGTGCGATTCCTCCATAGGTGAAGTACTTCGTCCCGTCGATGGTAAAAGTGTAGTAATACACCTGCCAACCCGGATTCTCCGTCTGATTCTGGCTGTGACGGGTGACTTCCACATCCATATAGTCCTGATCGCCCAGGCGAATCGTTGCCGTTGCGGTCGCCGTTCCTGCCGTCTCTGGATCACTTTCCCAGGCATCCTCTTTTATCTCTGTCAGCTGTTGTTCATCCCCCGTCCACAGCGTCGCACCGTAAGGAACGGATACGCTCCACAACGGATCGGCCTGATCAGCGCCGCCCCCGGTAAAGCGCACCATATACTGCGCCTCCGTCCATTGGGCCTGGATCGCGGTGTCTTCCTCAATGGTAAAGGACCTCTCCCCTGCCGTTTCTGCCGCTTCCTCCCCTTTTGTGACGCTCCATCCCCGGAACTCATATCCAGCCCGGTAGGGATCCGACAGAAAAACCGTCTCCCCAGCCGTCACCCTGCGCGACCAGCGGCTGCTGTTCGTGTCATCCTTGGTCCATCCCGCATTGGCAAGTCCATTGATCGTCCCGCCGTCCAGATCTAAGGTCACTTCATACTGTACCGGTTCCGTCTCCGGCACCTCCGTCAGCGTGTTGTCCTCACGCGCTTTCTCCTGTGTCTCCCCGCTGCTTTCCGTCTCAGACGTTTCCCCGCTTCTTTCTGGCTTAGACGTCTCCTCATTGCTTTCCGTTCCGGCTGTTTCTGTCCCGGACGCGGACGGATTCTCCTCCGCCGAAGCGTAGTCCGGTATCACAGAAAATGCCAGAAGTATGGCAAGGAGCGCCGCGATGACTCTTTTTCCGATGAATCTTCTCATATCTATCGCTCCCTTCTTTCCTTTTTTCTGTAAGATGTTTTCTTTTTGCTGTTTTGCCTCTTTTGTTTTCTTCCAGGCAGGATCCATAGCAGTACGCCAAAGATCAAAAGCGGGATCGCCAGTACAGGGAGCCTCTCCTCCAGCGCCATGATCAATGCTTCGCTCTCTTCTCCCTCTATGTGGGAACGCTCCTCCGTCTGTTCCTGCCCATCTGTCTTTGCCGTGCCGGTTTCCTGTCCTGCCGGGGTGCAGTACACCACATAACGGTGAGAATTGTACCGGTAAGGATGGCATGTGATCAGCGTAAGCAGTTCCTGTCCGCTTTGGATGCGTACCGCGTCGATATCATCCGGCAGGATGATCCGGGTCTTTTGTACCTGGTATTCCAGCCGTCCCCACAAGGTATCCAGAACGACCGGATCTCCTGGCTTCAGCGCTTCGATCTCCCGGAACATCGGCTGACTGCCGTATCCGCGATGGGCCGCAATCACACAGTTCGTGTTCTTTCCGCCGGTCGGCATACTTGTCTGTCCCAGGACAACCGCGCCTTTTGCCATGTTCGCTTCCGTGGCTCCCAGATAAACAGGAAGTTCAATTCCCATATCCTGAATCGTAAGGACGCCGATCACATCGGTATCTACCCCGTAGTCTTTTAGCTGAAACACGGGCTGCTCATAGCTCCACGCGTCTTTCAGATCTTTCTGACCCTCCGAGTAGATTTTGACGTTGTAGGTCTCCATGTCCTTTCGAAGTCTTTCGTAAGCATCAGACTCCGCCGCGCTTCCCGAATCCGCCTTTTCTTCCTGAAGCTGTCCGCGGATCTGGTAAAATCTCTCCGTCTCCTTTGCCGCCTCACGCTGGCCCAGCCAACCGGTAATCGGATGATAAAGCAGAAATACTGCTCCCGCTATCATAAGAAATGCCGCCAGTATCACAGGCAGCTTCTTTTTTGTGTGGGGTATTCTTTTCTTCATGTTATTTCCAGCTGTCTTTCTTCCTTTTGTCAGCTATCCGCTGCATAATACTAATTATGTGGTAACAGAACGGAAAGGTCTGTCAGAATACTCTGGAAATGTCGAGTTGTTTCGCAATATTTCCTGCTTTTTAAGCCAACACAACGACATTCACGTATCATTTTGGGGTTCAGAAGGGAAATAAATAAATGTAAAAATCATTACGGATCTGCAGGCAGGATTTGCAGTGACTTTTTTGTGAATTTCTTTTGACATGTAGTTTCAGTTGTTTTATACTATTATCGTAATCAACTCATACTATGTACGTCTACCACATAATTAGTATTATGTGGCATTTTATATTTTGCCAATTACCACATAATTAGTATTACGTGACTGTTTTAGGCCCATTGTTCAATCAGGTCCAGCTTCTCCAGGTTCCGCTTTCGCGCCTCCAGTCCCTCTCTTGCATAAATCCTGGTCACTTCCAAACTGCTGTGCCCCAGAATATCCGCCAGTTCAATCAGGTTTTTCGTAATTTTATAAAACGTCCGGGCAAAAAGATGCCGCAGATTATGAGGGAATACCTTTTTCGCATCCACCCCTGCTTTTTCTGCGAGCGCTTTCATTTCTTTCCATATATTAGAGCGGTCTTTCGGGCGTCCGTTCCTGGTACAGAACACCGGTCCCGAACGAATCCTTCGCACTCCTATATATGCCAGGAGCTTCTTCCTCAGATTCTCCGGCAGTAACACGGAACGGTATTTTCCCTTATTCCACACTTTTACAATCCCATTTCGCACACTTTCCACAGAGAAATACTTCAACTCGCTGACTCGGATTCCAGTGGCACAGATGGTCTCCATAATCATGGCAAGCTGCTCCTGTCCTCTTTTTCTTGCTGTGTTCACCAGTTTCCGAAATTCCTCCCGGGCCATCTCTTTCCCATCTCCGGAAAAGGCCTGGCTCTGTGTGCGGATCTGCTTCAGCCTCATCCTGCCGCAGCCTGTGCAGATTAAAAACTGATTCAGGGCTACGATCATGGAATTAGCACTGTTCACTGTATAGTTCTGCCGCAGCCACTCCTTATATTCCAGCAGGATTTCCTTGCTGACCTGGCGTTTTCCCTGCAAATATCTGCGGAATGTCCGGATATCCCGAAGATATTTTTCTACGGTTGCAGGGGAACGCTCCTGATCCGTTAAATACTCCAAAAATTGTCCCATATCTTTTTCCCATTGTATCCTCTTTTTTTCTTCCATTTATTTAGCCTCCTTTTGCGCTATATGAAAATGTGTGTCATTGTTCCGCCATAAATCTGCTGAAAGCAGGATAGGAAGAACATGAAAATAAGTCAAGCCGTTTTGCCAAATGCCATAGACAAATATCTCCATTTATCCGTTGTTTTTCTTCCTGTTTGGCAATATAATAAAGAGCGAGAAGTTCCTTTCGTGCCATAGAAAGCTGCTTCAAACCGGACAAAAAGAAAAATTTTATTGAGGAGGATGATTGTTATGCGAAATCGTTCAGGTTTTGGCTGGCTGGAATTTATAATAGGTATTATCCTGATTCTATTTGGTGTTTATACCCTTTTTAACCCGGAAAGGACCATAACCGGCATGGTAGCCATTTATGGCGTCCTTGCCGTCATCATGGGAATCGCAGATATTGTTCTTTATGTGCAGGTAGAAAGATATACCGGATTTGGTCCCATTGTCTCTCTGGTTTCCGGAATTTTGAGTACAATAACCGGAATTATGCTGCTTGTATACCCCGGAGCCGGTGTTCTGGCATTGTCCATTTTATTTCCGATCTGGTTTATTGCGCACTGTATCTCGCGTTTATGCCATTCCGGCCACATCCGGATCGTTGCCGGGAACGGGATTTATTATTTCACATTGATCCTGAATATCATTGGGCTTATTGTGGGATTTTTGATGATTTTACGCCCGTTTTTTACCATACTCACCGCAAGCTGGCTGATCGGGTTCTATCTGATTCTTCTGGGGATTGAAAGCATTGTCATTGCAGTCAGCGGGATTGGATTAAGAAGGTAACTCACCAGGAAGGACGCCGATATGAAATCAACAATGGATCTTCTGGTCAGCCTTGATAAAAATTATCTGCCTCAATTACGGGTGCTGCTGACTTCCTTTCATTTGAACAACCGGGGCGTTTCTTTTCGGGTATTTCTTCTCCACCGGGAAATACCCGAAAACACTTTGGAACAACTCCGCCAGGAACTGTCCTTGATTGACTGTGAACTCTGCCCCATAACGGTAGATGCCTCCTTATTTGCAAACGCGCCTGTTATGAAACAATATCCGCAGGAAATGTATTACCGGCTGCTGGCCGCCTGGCTTCTTCCTGATGATCTGAACCGGATGCTGTATCTTGATCCGGATATCCTGATCATCAACTCTCTTTGTCCGTTATGGGAAACCGACTTAAACGGACGGTTATTTGCTGCGGCGGCACACACCGGGAAAACGGAACTGTCCAACAACGTCAACCGTCTGCGCCTGGGAACCGAACACGAGTATTTTAATTCCGGGGTGCTTCTGATGGATTTAGACCGCTGCCGGAAAGAAATCCATCCGGAAGAACTCTTTTCGTTTGTACAGGAACATTCCCAGGAACTGATCCTCCCGGATCAGGATGTGCTGAACGCTTTATACGGAAAGCGGATCCTTCCCCTGGATGATACGATTTGGAATTATGACTCGAGAAATTACAACAATTATCTTTTGCGCAGCCTCGGGGAAGCCAATATGAAATGGGTGATGGAGCATACCGCAATCTTGCACTTTTGCGGAAAAGAGAAGCCGTGGAATCCCCATTACCGCCATAGGTTCTGGGTGTTGTATCTGCATTATATGAATCTGACGGATCAACTTTTAGGGAAGACATGATGGAATCTTTTAGGAGGTCTTCCACAGGGCTTGCTCACGTCGGCTTTGGATCCGGCAGCTTTGTAATCCTCATGCCTTTTAATTTGCACTATATCTAGTATTATTTGTTTGACTTATCCTATATATAGTGTTAAACTTATCCTGTACTTAAAATTTTGTGTCTGTCCGGAAGGATGTTATCACACGCTGTTTAGGTTTGTAATCTTGTCAGAAGGAGCAGTCTGTCATTGACTTCCCCTCTGGCATTTTTTATTTTGCAGATTATTGCACGTTTTGAGAATGAACATGGATTGTCCATTCTCTTTTTTTATGCCTGAACTTAAAGGAAGGAGGGTTGGAACATACATCTTCCTCCGATGGACGCAGTATAAGAAAGGAGTTGTCAAAGCATATGAATGAAGTACAAAAAATCAAGAGCCTTGTAGCTACGTTGAACCGGCACCGACATGCCTATTATAACCTCAATGCTCCTACCCTTTCAGATGCCGCCTATGACCGGCTGTGTGACGAGCTGGAGCGTCTGGAAAAGGAAACCGGGATTATCTTCTCTAATTCACCTACCCAGACCGTAGGATTTATGCCGGTCAGCAAACTATCGAAGGTTACACATCCACGTCCGCTTTTGTCTTTGGATAAAACAAAAGATGTATCGGAGCTGTGCAGCTTTATCGGGAAACAGCCGACTCTGCTGATGCTGAAGCTGGACGGTCTGACCACCAAACTGACCTATGAAGATGGGAAACTGATCCAGGCCGCAACCCGCGGGGATGGAGAAATTGGTGAGGATATTACCCATAATATTCCAGCTTATATGAATGTCCCTCTGACTATCACATACAAGGGACATTTAGAGATCACGGGTGAGTCGATCATACACAAAAGTGATTTTGAACGTCTCAAATACATTCTGCGGGATGACAACGAGGAGCCATTTAAAAACGTCCGTAATCTGGCCTCTGGTTCTATCCGGGCTTTGGATCCGGCTGTCTGCAAAGAACGGTGCGTATACTTCGTACCATTCAATGTATTGGAAGGGCTTTCTGAAGGTCCCAATCCAAACAGCCGCGAAGAACGGTTATATCAACTGGAACAACTCGGTTTTGGCTCCTGCCCGTACATTCCCTTAAATCCGGACAGGGTTTCTCCCGAATATGTGGAAGACTGTATCCACAGCCTGTGGGAAATCGCAGACAGGGAGGATCTTCCGATTGATGGTATGGTTGCCATTTTTGATGATCTGGCGTATTCCGCAAGCTGCGGCAGAACCGGTCACCACTACAAGGATGGACTTGCCTTCAAATTCGCAGATGAAGTGTACGAAACTGTTTTAAGGGAAATTGAATGGACGCCCAGCCGTAACGGGGAACTGGCACCGGTTGCCATCTTCGATCCCATAACGATTGACGGCTGCGATGTCTCAAGAGCTTCTCTTCATAATCTGACATTTATCAGAGAACTGGAGCTGGCGCCGGGCTGCCGGATACTGGTTTCCAAGCGGAACATGATCATCCCTCATGTGGAAGAAAATATGGACCGCGGGTATGGCATCAATATGTATCCATTAACCTGTCCATGCTGCGGATCCGTGACAAAACTCATCCGCCGTCCGGGTGCAAAAGGTCGTATTATTGAGACGGTCCATTGTACAAATCCGGATTGCGAAAGCCAGATTTTGAAAAAATTCGTGCATTTCGTAGGCAAGAAGGCGATGAATATCGAAGGATTAAGTGAAAATACGCTGCAGAGATTTCTTGATGCCGGTTTTCTTCAAACATTTCGGGATATTTATAGGCTGAACCGGTTTCGGAACGAAATCATATCTATGGATGGATTTGGCGAGAAATCTTTTGAACGATTGTGGGATTCCATCACGGCAAGCCGTCATACATCCTTTGTCCGCTATCTGGTCAGTATGGATATCCCCTTCGTGGGACGGACCAAAAGCCGGATCCTGGATACCATATTCCACGGTGATCTGGCAGCCTTTAAAGAAGCAGCGACTGGAACCTATGATTTTACTAACCTGGAGGACTTTGGGGAAACGATAAACAGCAGCATCCATGACTGGTTTTCTCTGGAAGAAAATCTCCGCCTCTGGGATGAGTTACAGAAAGAATTTACATTTGAGAAAAGAAAGGAAGAACATACAATGGCAAAAAGTAACGTATTTGAAGGAAAAGTAATCGTAGCAACCGGAAAACTGGAGCATTTCACCAGAGACGAAATCAACAGCAAAATCCTTGCAATCGGTGCAAAGCCGGCAAGCTCCGTGACAAGTAAGACCAACTATCTGATCTGCGGGGAAAAAGCCGGCAGCAAGCTGACAAAGGCGCAGCAGTTGGGCGTAAAAATTCTGTCTGAAGCAGAATTTCTGGAAATGATTGCTTAGATAGCACTGCCGGATTTTTCCGGATAAAAGGTGGGGAAAAGAACTGCTATGCGGTTCTTTTCCCGGTTAGACAAAAGGAGATTATATATGGATATCAGAGATCGAATTGCAAAGTTACTGGCATTATCGGAAAGTCCGAATGAGCATGAAGCAAAAGCTGCTCTTTTAAAGGCCCGTGAACTTATGGTCGCACATAAGCTGCGGCCGGAGGATATTCTGGATGTGAAAAAACAGGAAGTGATCCGGAAAACGGTCAGAGCTACCTGTACGAAAATGACGAATAAATGGGCAGTGGAACTTTCTGCTGTGATTGCATCCCACTATTGCTGCAGAGCATACTACACGAGAAAAAAGAATACAAAAACTGCGACCATCGGCTTTATTGGTCTGAAAGATGATTATGAGGTATGCTCCTGCATTTATCTGTATGCTTATGACTATATCCTGGCTCACTGCCAGGAACTTCATAAGAAGTACAAAAAAATATATACCCAGACGCAGTTGCGAGAACTCTGCAACGCCTATGGCGCAGGTTTTACCTCCGGTCTTTGCGAAGCCCTCCAAAGGCAGGACAGACAGCACGAAAAAGGCTGGGGGCTCGTTCTTACTGTTCCCCAGGAAGTAGAAAAAGCCGTAGCTTCCCTTCGCACCGACAAGTGTTATGCGAATCTTAATCCAGGAAACTTTCGCAATTTTTCCATGCAAGGCTACGAGGACGGTAAAAATTTTCATCCGGAAACTTCCCTGGAACAGCCGGAACGGCCAGACACACTCTGCGTCTGATGCCAGCAAAGAGAAAAGAGGATAAAAAAATGAACCGAATGAACGAAGAAATTCTCGCAAAGCTCAAAAAAATCTATCCGCCAGGAACCCGTGTGGAGCTGATCCATATGGATGATCCCTACACGAAAATCCCAAAGGGTACACTTGGTACGGTAGCGTTTGTGGATGACACCGGGACCATACACGTAGCATGGGACGGTTATTGCAGTCTGGGTATCGTATATGGGGAAGACTCCTGTCGCGTAATCGTTACAGATAATAAGGTGACAGAATAAAAGCTACGGTCATCCCGCTAAAGAATCCGTTGGAATACATACTTATTTCTGGTATAATGATGGCAACTGAAAGAAATCATGATAAGCAGGTAAAAGGTGGTTACTATGGAACGGCAGAAAAATATACCCGCCGAACTTGTTCCCGGACTTGTAGACATATTTCACGATTCCATTCTGAGTATCACTCTGTATGGTTCTGTTGCCAGAGGCACACAGACGGAGGAATCTGACATTGATATTGCCGTAATCGTAAAATCTTATACCAGGGAAATGCACGATAGGATGACCGATCTTGTTGTTGATCTGGAACTTGAATATGACAGAGTGCTTTCCGTTATCCTGATTGATTATGACAAATTTAAAGAATGGGAACATGTGATGCCATTTTATAAGAATTTGAAAAGGGATGGTATCGTTTTATGGCCGGAGACATGAAACTGTCGATTTTTATCAATCCGTAACGGTTACCTGCGGCACAAAAGGCTTAAATGAAATTTGTAAATGGGGGCAATCATAAATATGAGTATTCAATCAGACGTGGAAATCTTGTCCATACAGGCTCTTGAAAGATATGCCAGACAACATGATTTACCGACCGCAGAGGCTGCCAAGCTATTCCATAAGCATCAAGTATTTGAAAAAATCCTGATACAGCATGAATATCTGCATCAACTGGCTTTCGAGGATACTATGAATTATGTGGAAGAAATTATCTCTGAAAATGCTCCGGAGCTGGTGCTTTACCACGGTTCCAACGTCGCATTTGATGAGATTGACCTTGGGAAATCCCGTAACCGCCGTGACTTTGGCAAGGGATTTTACTGCACGGTCTTAGAAAATCAGGCGGAGGAATGGGCCAGACGGCTTTATCTGCGCTCCCACAAAGGCGGCAGATATGTATATCGTTATCTGTTCCGTCAGACAGATGACCTGACAATCAAGCGCTTTACTGCGCTGGATCAGGAATGGCTGGAGTTTATCAAAGAGAACCGCACGAAAGGCGGTATCCAGCACTCTTATGACATGGTCGTTGGACCTGTTGCAGACGACAATACAATGGAAACGGTACAGCTATACCTGTCAGGTATTCTAAAAGCTGAGGAAGCGGTGGAAAGGCTTCGCTATAACAAAGTCAACAATCAGGTATCTTTCCATACACCCCTTGCCCTGGAACATCTGAGGCTGGAATCTCGAAAGGAGGTTATATAAAATGGATGGCATCTATTTTTTTAATGGAAAAGATATTACAATGAACCTTTGCATCCAGATCCGGGATGTCATCGACATTATTAAAGAAAAAAGTCATCTCTCGTTTCAGGATGCAACGCTTGCTTTTTACCAGTCCCAGACCTATCAGGCTCTGCAGAATACCGAGAATACGCTTTGGGCAGAGTCGGCGGGATATATTGCGGACCGGTTCTACGAAGAGCAGGAACAAAAAGAATGACGATCAAACTAGATATGTAAGCACAATGTTTAAGAAAGGAACTACCTTATGACAGGCGGTTCCTTTTTTCATGCAGAAAGAAGGATGGTGTAATTATGAGACATGATAATCTTCAGAATAATGACCAGAAAATTTCCGCTTTTACCGGGAAATATGCGTTTCTCAGTAATTTCTATCCAGCTCCGGTTTCTTATATGGGACAGACTTACGCCAATAACGAAGCCGCTTTTCAGGCTCAGAAAACATCCTGTGCCAAAGAGCAGCAGAAGTTTTCTATCTTCCGCCTGCATAATCCGGCGGAAGCAAAAAAGCTGGGGCGCAAGCTCATCCTCCGGCCAGACTGGGATAAGGTAAAGGTTTTTATTATGTACGAAATCTGCATGTGCAAATTCATGCAAAACCCCGTACTTCGCGATGCTCTGCTTGCCACTGGCAGACGCCCACTTGTAGAAGGCAACACATGGAATGATACCTTTTGGGGAATCGCAAATGGGCGCGGAGAAAACCAGCTAGGACAGATTCTTATGGACGTCCGCGCAAAGCTGCAATGGGAGGCTGAGTTGGCAACGAAAATAGATCCACAGTCTTTGTAAGACAGACAATGGTATAGTATTTAAGGAGGCTGTGATTATGGAACCTATCCTTTACGATTGGATGATTCATTACGTTATCAATGACATTGGTCCCGGCGGGATCATCAATGCACATACCCACGGAATGGACATATATGACCATCTGGATTTCCAGGTGGTCCTGCCGTTCCCGCAGTGGCACATCGGCTACCTCTTAAATGAAATGGGCAGCCGAGTCCGCTCTGGAGAGCGTTTCCATCCGGGTGATTATGTGAGGGGAATCTATGAAGACTGCCCCATCCGGCTGGATCTGTTCCGGGAAACCGGCAGGGATGTCCTGCGCCTTATCATCCCTGATAAGGCCAACCGTTTTCCAGAAGATCCGATGTGTCAGAAAAAATACCGCGTCCAGATTAACCGCGCGTTTGAAGAGTAATAAAGAAAGGAAGGACTACAATGAGTGAACAAAAACAAGCCACTTCTCCGCTGATATTAGAATATATCGGCATAGACGATTCCGCCCGCCCGATGTATAAGGACCAGTTCGGGAAGCTGTGGAAAGATATTGACCTTGGAAATACTGCTACTCCCAGCCTGTATTCCGTGACAGGGAATGATGTTGACGGGGAACCCCTATCTCCCATTAAGCAGGAGTATAGATTTTCCCCTGCACCATTCCAGAGAAGTCCATTCGAGTTTGAATATATGCTTTTAAGCAGGCTGCAGAGTGACTGTGAGTATTATCTGGGTTTTGGCGAGAGAAGTTCCTACGCTATTGGGGGTAACACAGTTGACGAACATATTTCAAAAATGAAATCACTATGGAATGGGTTCCCGCCGGATCAGAAACCGGAATGGCTGACCTGGGAGCAGATTGTTGACTATGAAAAAGCAATGCGGGATGATACGAAATGAAAAGTGGCATCCAGTGCAGCGAAAGTGAATACTAAATCCCTACGGCCATACGGCAACAGCCGGTCAACATTTAGCTGCGGTTATCTGGATCAGAACTATATAAATGATTATTTTAAGGAACACCGGCTACAAAAATGCCTGGTTTTTTGGATTATGGCAAAACCTGGTCTCAAGTTCGATAAAAACTTCACCGGCATGGTGCCCAAAGAAACGTAAGAAAGTTCTTAAATTTCATATCAAGAAATACCTTGGAGCCGCCCTCACGGACGGCTCCTTTTTATCACTGAGTCATATATCCTTTCCCTCCAACAGAAAGTCAATAATATTATAGTGGACAATTCCATTCCTGCTTAGATTTACGATGTCACTGCTAATCACATATTTCGGATAATTGTCATCTATCTTTTCCAGATTGCCAAATTCTCTTGCCATGCAATCCTCTGACAGTACATAAGCCACCTGGATATAGAGTTTCTTCTGTCCTTTGTAACATACAAAGTCAATCTCCTGGTTATCCAGCTTTCCCACTTTTACCTCATATCCCCGGCTTAGCATTTCCAGATACACCATATTCTCCAGCAGCTTACTTGTATCAATCTGTTCACTGGCTTTACTCACATTGCGAAGCCCGATGTCTCCGGCATAATACTTTTCTGTTGAAGCCAGAATATTTTTCCCCTTAATATCATATCTTTCCGCTTTTGACAGAATCATACCTGCCTGCAGCTTATCAATATAGTTCAGCACCGTTTCCACTGTGGTTGATTGTCCTGCTGACATCAGGGAACGGCTGATCGAACGTGCAGAGAACGGATTTCCGATATTGTCCAACAGAAATTCCAGAAGTTTCCTCAGAAGGTTTTCATTCCGGATCGCATACCTGGAGAGAATATCTTTCATCACGACAGAATCATAGACATCTTCCAGATATGTGCGAACAGAATGTTCATCCGGCAACACCAGACGCATCGGCAAACCGCCATATTTCAGATAATCCGTAAAAAGCTGTTCCCTTGTAAAGGAGCGTCCATTGATTTCATAAAATTCTTGTATTTCAGATAACACAAAAGGATACACATGAAAAGAAACATATCTTCCTGCCATATTGGTTGCCAGTTCACCAGACAGCAATTTGCTGTTGGAACCTGTCACATAGATATCACAGTCGAAATCAATCCGAAAGGATGGGATGACCGAGTGCCATTCTTTCACATGCTGGATCTCATCAAAAAAAAGATATACTTTACCGTCCGCCTGCTCTGCCCGTCCTGTGACATATTGGTAGAAGTTCTCCGGATCTTCCAGTTTTTTAAAACGCCGGGACTCAAAATTGATCTCAATGATATTTTCCTTTGGCACTCCACTTTCCAAAAGTTCATCCCGGATCTGTGAAAGCAGGATTGTCTTTCCACTTCTTCTAAGGCCAATCAATACCTTAATCAAATCCTGGCCAATAAATGGACGTATCTTATCCAGATACAAATTTCGTCTTATCATCTCCATACATTCCACCTCCTTCACTGATTTTGTCATTATTATACCTTATATTTTTATTATAATCAACTTATTGTCTGTTTATACAAAGACAATTTTTGTAGTTACTTATAACAGGTTCGATTTTTCTTTCATAAATTCAATTAGGTTGCGGAAACCCACTCCCTTTAGGTGGTGGGAGGAGCAACCGACCTCCTATCCTTGAGATTCTATGTATTTTTGTACTGTGGCTGATGATACTTCTCCTATACTACAAGCAAAGTAACCATCCGACCAAAAAATTTTCTTTTTCCAATATTTTTTTGAAAGAAAATTGCTGTATTTACGCCTGTTATGTCGATTGTATCTATTATCCATAGCATCACTCCCCCCTTACTTGATTTTCACTGAAAATTATTATATACTATGTTTAGTGAAATACCAATGAAAGGAGTACATATATGGAACAGATAACTATTACAGCTAAAATACAACTATCTGTAACTGATACAGACAAAGTTTTGCTTGATAATACTATGTCCGTATATAGTGATGCCTGTATCTATGTCTCTGATTATGTATTTCGCACTCACGACTTGAAGCAGTTTTCTCTTAACAAGATGTTATATTCTGAACTTCGTGAAAAATTTGGCTTAAAATCCCAAATGGCTCAGTCTGTGCTTAAGACCGTTATTGCCAGATACAAAACCATTCTTGAGAATCAAAGTGGATGGATGAAACCATCTTTCAAGAAACCTCAGTATGACCTTGTTTGGAATAGAGATTATTCTCTTACGCAAAACTGCTTTTCCGTAAATACACTTAATGGTCGTGTTAAACTACCATATTTTGCTGAAGGTATGTCTAAATATTTTGACCACACTATCTATAAGTTTGGAACAGCTAAACTTGTAAACAAACACGGCAAGTATTTTTTGCACATACCTGTAACTTATGATGTAGAGGGAGCATCTCTTTCTGATGTATGTAATGTCGTTGGTATTGACAGAGGGATTAACTTTGTCGTTGCAACTTATAACAGCAAACATAAATCAGGTTTTGTTAGTGGCAAAGCCATTAAACAAAAAAGAGCTGCTTATTCTAAACTCCGCAAAGAACTTCAAATGCGGCACACACCATCATCAAGACGAAGATTAAAGACGATTGGCGGGCGAGAAAACCGTTGGATGCAGGATATAAACCATCAGATATCAAAGGCACTCGTCACCTCTAACCCAAAGCATACACTCTTTGTCTTGGAAGATTTGTCTGGTGTTCGTAATGCGACAGAACGAGTACGCACCAAAGATAGGTATGTATCTGTATCTTGGTCTTTCTACGACCTTGAGCAGAAACTTACCTATAAGGCTAAACAGAATCAGTCTACTGTAATTAAGGTGAATCCTCGTTACACAAGTCAGTGTTGCCCTATGTGTGGACATATTGAAAAAGCGAACAGGGATAAGAAACGGCACCTGTTTACCTGTAAGAATTGTGGCTACAAATCTAATGATGACCGTATTGGGGCAATGAATCTGTATCGTATGGGAATAAACTATCTTGAGGATAGCGTAGTACCTAATACAGTTACAGCTGAGTAAACTCTGCTGTAAAGGGTGCTGTCAACCACCCTGTGATGTAACGCCACTTTAGGTAGTAATACTTATTGGGGTTAAAGGTCGGAGGTTTAAGCCGTTACTACGACTGGGCAGTTACAAGCCCATTACCTTTAGGTGATGGGTAGTTGACGGAGGCGGAGTGTCCTGTCGTACTTCCTGCATTGATAAAGGTACGTTTCCATCTTCTTTGTAAAGATCATATCTGACTCTTTATGGTGGATGGAAGAAATTAGATTTTTCAGTTGCCTGGTAATCTGATAAGGATTCCCGCTCCGGTCTAAATAATTACCACAAAATTTCCCCTCTATGGCATGTACCTTCCTGCCATCTATCTCACTCTTTTTCAGCCTCACTACATCTCGCGCCCGGATTGGTGTTTGATAGAGAAGTCCAATAAACGCCGCTTCCTCAAGCCATCCTTTCTCAAGAAATATCCTCATCAGCCTTTTTCCCCTGCCAGCTTTCGCATATCCACACATCATCGGTCACTCCTTTTCTTAATATTTCTTCTCCCTGCTGGACAAAAATTTCTTTCCTCGGCATTTCCCGATAGACCTTCCAAAGTTCCCGGTGCAGCACCTGCAGATTGTTTATCCTTTCCGTACTGTTGGCAAGCATCCTTAAAAATGGATAGATCATCGTATGGCGGATATTTTTCCCCGACAGTACCGCCTGCTTTTCCTGTCCGTACACCTCATACAGACAACCCAGTATAACATCCGGTTCCGTAATAAAACGGATTTCCGGTTTTACCCATTCCTTTTTCATAGTCATCCTCCCTCTAAGCCTCAATCATCATAAGTATCAACCCGAACCGGCAGACCGTCCAGCTTCGTATTGGGAAGTCCCACCAAATACCAGTCATCAGCCATTTCAATCCGAACCGGCACCCATGTGCGATCCACCTCTACGTCAAAACAATCTCCGCAATGAAGACCGCCATAATATCTTCCCTTTCCCAGATAGATATTGTATCTGCACTCATCCCTGTCATAGCATAAAACTCCTCGTTTCTTTGTCATAAGATTCCCTCCTAAATTTTCTTAGTTATATGAAAAATAGAGTTCTATTTCTTATGATTGGACACTTTTTTGATGGTATCTGCTATCTGCATCTCCCACGCCTTAAAGCCAGGTGTCACTTCTTGCATACGCACAAAAAGGGAAAAGCGCAACTCAAGCAATAGTTTTTGTGTTCGCTACCGGATCAATTATTCATTTGACATATACTATATATTGTATTATACTCGTTTTGTAATCAAGAAATTGTGTTTGTCCGAAAAGGATATGCTGTTTAGGTTTGCAATAAGTCAGAAAATCCGTCTGCCATAAAGGCAGTGATTTCTGGCTTTTTTTATTTTGCAGAATACTCTGTACGCAGTTAGGGAATGTATGTTCGTATCATTCTCTTTTTTTATGCCTAAACGCAGGAAAGGAGGATGGGTTTCCTTACGGATTAACATGCCACAAGAAAGGAGCAAAGAAACAATGAATTTAAGTTTTCAAATCGTATTATTTAAAGAGGATGCTTATGCAACAGTAAAAGGGGGAAAAGGAATAAAAGATATCCTTGCCGCCAAGGCAGACAAGACAGGCATTATAGGAAAAGATTATTGCATCATTTCCCTTTCACAAAGTTGTTGGAAATGGTGGGTAGATGCCCGAAAACAGACTGGTGTTTTCCAGTATTCTTATTCTAAGGCACCTGACTGGTTTAAGGAAGAAATGCTTCAAGATAGGATTACGGACGCCCTGGCAGATTGGCAGGAAAAATATCTCCTGAAACGGGAAGATCTACCGGCACTCTGCGGAGGGGAACATTTCCTATATCAGTGCAATATAGGAAGGGTATATGGAAATGCTGTAATCTATTGCTTTGATTCCATTATTGAGCAGATGGAAGATCATGCTCTGGCAAAAATTGTTTCTGGCAATTCTATCATCCAAAGAGCCCTCGGTCACTCAAAAATTCTTGAAATGGGAAATAACTCCAAAATTGACACGTTAAGCCAAAACGCTGCTATTTCCCGGATGAAGGACACCTCCCTTGTCCTTACTGCAGAGGGCTTTTCCAGAATTAACACAATGGAGGATGCCTCACGCATATATTCTCTTTATGACCATGCCAGTGTGCAAACAATGAAACACACCTCTATCATTGACTATCTGAATGGTTATTCGTCCATACGGACAGTCTCTGACAACAGTATGGTACGGGGTTTTTCTAAAGAAGCGCGGATTAAGAATATCCAGCACGGCGCAACCGTACTCTCAATGCATGCCGTTGAAAAATTCCGTCTTCCATTTTAAGTAAGATTCAGGGATCATTGCGCTTCGGCGCAGTGGTCCCCTTTTTATTCCATCCCAGAAAATCACTCCCCTGGAACGTCAACAAATTTGTATCCGATTCCCCATACCGTCTGGATATACTCTTTCTGCGTATATTTCCGCAGTTTCTTCCGGATGTTACTGATCACACAGGCTACGGCACTGTTTATCTCTACGGGCTCCTCTTTCCAGACTGCCCGGTAAATCTGCTCCCTGGTATACACCCATCCTGGCTTTCTGGCAAGATGGACAAGTGTCTGGAACTCATATTTTTCGGTAAGATACAGGTTTTCTCCCCGATAGGTGGCCAGATGTTGGGGTTCGTCAATACAAAGACCTGAATATTGAAGAATCGGATCCTGTTCTATAAAAAATTGGGTAGAATGAAATTTTGTCAAAATCTGTTCTTCTACTACACCGGAACTATCCGTGGTACGAAGTACTAATTCTATCTTCATCATTTCTTTTCACTCCTATCGCATGAAACCTGCCGTTCCATTCCTCTTTTGCTGCTTTTGAAATATCAGTTTCTTTTGAAGCAAAACGCCAAAAGCTGCATAGCCTCAGTCCTTTCAGACGCTTACTTCACTAAATCCCCATAGCACTCCGGTCTGCGGTCGCGAAACACGCCCCACTCCAGCTGTTTCTCCCGGATCTCATCCAGGTCGTACGTCCAGGTCAGGATCTCCTCCCGATCCCTGGAAGCGGACTGTACCAGTTCCCCGGTCTCATCTGTCATAAAAGAGGAACCGTAAAACGTCAGCGCCGATTGCTGCCCCGCATTTTCCTTACACGGAACGACCGCCTCGGTGCCGATTCGGTTTGCCACGATCACAGGCACCAGGTTCGCGGCGCTGTGCCCCTGCACACATCTTCTCCAATGGGGCATACTGTCGCACTCCAGGATGGGTTCCGAGCCGATGGCAGTGGGATAAACAATCAGTTCCGCCCCCTTGATGGCCATCGCACGGGCGGCTTCCGGGAACCACTGATCCCAGCAGATCCCCACTCCGACGTCGCCATATCTGGTAGGAAAGACCTGAAAGCCTGTGTTCCCCGGGGTAAAGTAAAATTTTTCCTGATAGAAGTGGTCACAGGGGATGTGCGTCTTCCGGTAAATCCCGAGGAACCCTCCGCCTGCGTCCAGGCAGGCCACCGAATTGTAAAGTACATTTCCTTCCCGCTCGAAAAAGCTGATGGGAAGGACGATATCAAGCTCCTTTGCCAGCCGTTTTCCCATATCCACCGCCGGACTTTCCTCTGTGGGCAGGGCAAACTGATAGTAATCATACCCTTTTTCCTGACAGAAATAAGGTCGCTCAAACAACTCCGGGAGAAGCACGATCTGCGCCCCTTTATCCGCTGCCCGCCGGATCCTGTCCTCCGCCTTTTGCAGATTTTCCTCCGGGCAGTTTTTGCAGCTCATCTGGATTGCTGCCACGGTTACCTTTCTCAAAGCTCCCACTCCTTCCTTTTTCTTTTTTCCCTTTTGGCACCTGCTGGGTAATGCAGTGGATATTCCCTCCCCCTAAGAGGAGCGCCCTGGCGGCGATGGGGATCACCTTTCGATCCGGACACAGTCTTTCCAGTATCTTTGCCGCCCGCTGGTCACTTCTTTCATTTTCACCGCCAAAAGCGGGCATCACCACCGCCCCGTTGGAAAAGTAAAAGTTCACGTAAGAAGCCGCCAGCCGCTCGCCCGGCTTCCGGGCGGCTTCCCCCTCCTCAAAGACAAAACCCTTTGCCTCCTGCGCCGTCACACAGACGGGGACGTCGGGAACCGGAAGCCTGTGAACCGTAAGGGTTCTTCCCCTGGCGTCCCGCTCCCGTTCCAGGACGTTTAAGCAGGATAAGGACAGTTCATACTGGGGATCTTCCTTTTTGTCCGTCCAGGCGAGGACCACATGGCCCGGCTTTACAAAGGCACACACATTATCTACATGCTCATTGGTCTCATCTCCGTAGATCCCTCTCGGAAGCCAGATCACTTTTTCCATTCCCAGATAACATTTTAGTTTCTTCTCGATCTGTTTCTTGCTCAGACCTGGGTTTCGTCCGGCGCTCAAAAGGCAGGATTCCGTCACCAGGAGCGTCCCTGCTCCGTCGCTGTGGATTGCGCCGCCTTCCAACACAAAAGGGGCTGCGTCATAGCAGAAGTACCCCTCCCTTGCGGCGAACGCTTTGGCAAAAGCGTTGTCCCTCTCCCAGGAAGCGTAAAGACCGTCCGCTTTTCCGCCCCAGGCGTTAAATTCCCAGTTGACGCAACTCACCTGTCCGGACGCGTTTTTTAAAAATGTAGGAGCGATATCCCGCGCCCAGGAGTCGTCCGTTTCCGCCTGAAAGATCTGGATGTGAGCCAGAACCTCCGGCGGCTGTCCTGTCTCTTCCTCCAGCAGCATCCGGCGGGCGGACGCAAAACAAGCCTTTCCCGCCGCCACCCATACCTTCTCGCTTTCCGCGATGGCATAGATCACCTGCCGGAACGCCTCCCGCGCCGGGGCTGCCCCATCGTTCCAGGAGCCGGGGCGGAACGGCCAGATCAGGATGCAGCCCTCGTGGGGTTCAAACTCGCCCGGCATAGAAAAACCGTCCCAGCCGGGAACTCTCCGTCCCGTCCTATATAATCTGTCATCGGTTCTGCGCATCCTTCTCCCTCCCGTGAAAAACTGTTAGGAAAGCCGCTCCTTAAAATCCCTGTACCCGAATTTCCGCACGGTTTCCAGGCTGCCGTCCTCGCGCAGCAGCAGAATTGAGGGCAGAGGAATCCCGTTGAACGTGTTGTTTTTGACCATGGAATAGATGGCCATATCCTCAAAAACCAGCTGATCTCCGATCCAGACCGGCCCTTCAAAGCTGTAGTCTCCTATCGTGTCTCCTGCCAGACAGGTCACGGAGGAAAGACGGTAGGTAAACGGCTTCTCCCACGGCTTATATCCGCCTCTTAACGGAGGGCGGTAGGGCATCTCCAACACGTCCGGCATATGGCAGGCGGCGGAAGTGTCTAAAATCAATGTCTGTATCCCGTTTTTCACCATGTCCAGCACCTCTGTCACCAGATACCCGGCGTCAAGGGCGACCGCCTCGCCCGGTTCCAGGTACACTTCCAGTCCATACCGTTTCCGAATGTCGCGGATCAGGTTGATCAGCGTCTGCAGATGGTAGCCCGGCCGGGTGATGTGCTGCCCTCCCCCCAGATTCAGCCACTTTATCTGGGAGAAATAATGGGAAAAGTTTTTTTCAAACACCTGAAACGTATCTGCCAGATCCTCGGCGTTCTGCTCGCAGAGGGTATGAAAATGCAGTCCCTCCACCTCCTTTGGCAGCCGGTCGGGGCAGGTTTCCAAAAATTTTCTTTTTGTGATCCCAAGCCTTGAGCTGGGCGCGCAGGGATCGTAGATGGAACATCCTTTCTGAGTGGAATACTCCGGGTTTACCCGCAGACCGATACTCGCATGGCGGCAGACCGCCTTGTGGGTTTCAAACTGGGAGAAGGAGTTGAATACGATATGATCGCAGATTCCGTCCAGTTCTTCCATCTCTTCTGCCTTGTAGGCAGGGGCAAACACGTGGTTTTCTTTCCCCATCTCCTCATACCCCAGCCTTGCCTCAAACAGACCGCTGCCTGTGGTTCCTGCCAGGTACTCCCCAATCAGCGGGTACACCCGGAACATGGAAAAGGCTTTCTGTGCCAGGAGGATCTTACAGCCCGCCTCCTCCTGGACACGCTTTAAAATTTCCAGATTTTCCCTTAGTTTTTTCTCATCCACGATATAGCAGGGCGTTTTCACCCTTTCCAACCGCCCCATCACTCCACCTCCTGCGGGTTCACATCTACTACCCAGGGCAGCCCGTACTCGTTCAGCATCTCCATATAGGGATCGGGATCCAATTCTTCCGTGTTGAACACCCCCGGCTTTTTCCACTGCCCGGTCAGCACCAGGGCGGTTCCGATCATGGCAGGCACGCCGGTGGTGTAGGAAATGGCCTGGGAGCCGACTTCCCGATAGCACGCCTGGTGGTCGCACACATTGTAAATGTAGACGGTCCGTTTTTTTCTGCCCTTTCTGCCCGTAAAAATACAGCCGATATTGGTCTTTCCCACCGTGCGGGGACCAAGGGAAGCCGGATCGGGAAGCAATGCCTTTAAAAACTGGATGGGAACGATCTCTTTGCCCTCATACAGGATGGGCTCTGTGGACAACATCCCCACATCCCCCAGGCACTTCATGTAAGTCAGGTAGCTCTGCCCGAAGGTCATAAAGAAACGGATGCGCTTCACACCAGGGATATGCTTTGCCAGGGACTCGATCTCCTCGTGGTGCAGAAGATACATGTCTTTTTCTCCAATCTGAGGGAAATCGTACTTCCGCCGGATCTCCATCGGTTTCGTCTCCACCCAGCGCCCGTTTTCCCAGTAGGAGCCGTTGGCGGAAACCTCTCTTAAATTGATCTCCGGGTTAAAGTTCGTAGCAAAGGGATAGCCGTGGTCGCCGCCATTGCAGTCCAGGATGTCAATCGTCTCAATCTGGTCAAAATAGTGTTTCTGGGCGTAAGCCGCAAACACGCCGGTCACGCCCGGATCAAATCCCGTGCCTAACAGAGCGGTCAGCCCCGCCCGTTCAAATTTCTCCCGGTAATCCCACTGCCAGGAGTAGTCAAAGTAAGCAGTAAAGCCTTTCTCCTGACAGCGTTTCTCATAGACAGCTCTCCACCTTGGATCACCGGTATTTTCCGGCTCATAGTTAGCGGTGTCAATGTAGTCCGCCTTACATTCCAGGCAGGCGTCCATGATGGTCAGATCCTGGTATGGAAGCGCCACATTCAGCACCGCATCCAGCTTGTAAGCACGCATCAGTTCCACCAGTTCCTGCCTGTTATCTGCGTCTATTCTGGCGGTGGTGATCACCGTATCTGTCTTTCCCTCCAGTTTCTCCTTTAAAGCGTCGCATTTTTCTTTTGTACGGCTGGCAATGCAAAGCTCTGTAAAAACCCCGCTGTTCTGGCAGCATTTCTGGATCGCCACAGAAGCGACTCCGCCGCATCCGATCACTAACAGTCTGCTCATTGTATCATCCCTCTCTTTCTTATCGTATCTTGTAAACTTTCTTTTAAGCCTCTTCCTCCTCCAGCATATCCTCTACATATTTAGGGAGCATGAACGCCCCTTTGTGCAGGTTGGTGGTGTAATACCAGGTTTTGATCCCCCGCTCCTTCCACCGTTTCGCGTCCAGGTCTTTCAGGGGATGATATTTTTTTGAAATAAATCCAAACAGCCAGTAACCCGATGAACAGGTGGGAATATGTGCCTGATAGACGCGGCTGATAGGGAAACTTTTGCACGCTTTCCGGTGCATGGCGCGGCAGGATTCCTCGTCCTTGTCGTAAAACGGGCTTCCGTGCTGGTATACCAATATTCCATCTGTCTTCAGCGCCCGGTAGCAATTCCCGTAAAATTCCTTCGTGAACAGTCCGGCCGCATGTCCCAGAGGATCAATGGCGTCATTGATGATCAGATCATACTCATTCTGTTTGGATCTTAAAAACCGCAGCCCATCTTCATAAAAAATATTGACACGGTCATCCTCCAGGCTGTCCGCAGTCTTTGAGAAAAACTGCCGGCACACATAGACAAACACCTGATCCGGCTCCACCACGTCGATCTGCCGGATTTCCCCATAGTGGAGCAGTTCCCGGACCACCCCGCCATCTCCGCCGCCAATGACCAGGACTTTCCTCACCTTTGGATGGACCGCCATCGGAACATGGACGATCATCTCGTGGTAAACAAACTCGTCATTTTCTGAAAATGCGATATGTCCATCGGAAATAACAAAACGCCCCAGTTCCTTAGAGTCAAACACTGCGATCTGCTGAAAATCCGTCTCTTCTCCGAATAGTTGTTTCTCCACCCGCACAGACAGCTTCACATTCTCTGTGTGGGGATCGGAATACCAAAGTTCCATGTCTGTCTCTCCTTTCCTGCTGTCATTACTTCGTCCTGCTTACAATCAGTAGTTTAGGACGTTTAAGCGCTCCACCTCGGGATCCTCCGTCCCCTGCATGGAACATCCCTTCTCTTTCGCGTAAAGGATATAGTCGATCAACTCCCGGATAATCAGTTCCCCCGGCGCCAGGATAGGGATCCCGGGAGGATAGCACATGACAAATTCACTGCAGATCCTCCCTGCCGTTTCCTCGATTGGCAGAGAGATCTTTGGCGCGTAAAACGCCTTCTGTGGGGTAATCAACACCGTCGGTTCAATATACTCTGTTTCCGGGATACTGGAGCCATCCTGGGAATACAGCCGTTTGATATCCGACAGAGCGCCCACCAGCCGCTCAATATCCTGGATCCGGTCACCGATGGAAAGATAGGCAAGCATGTTGCTGATGTCCCCAAATTCGATCTGGATATCATACTCATCCCGCAAAAGGTCATAGACCTCGATTCCTGTAAGACCAATATCCCTGGTATGGACGGAGAGCTTTGTCACGTCAAAATCATAGATGCTGCCGCCATTTACCATCTCCCGTCCGTAGGCATAGTAGCCGCCGATATCATTGATCTCCTCCCTTGCATACTCCGCCATCTGCACCACTCTTCCAAAAGCCTCTTTCCCTCGCAGAACCAGATTTCTCCTGGAGATATCCAGGCTGGAAAGAAGAAGGTAGGAGGCGCTGGTAGTCTGTGTCAGATTGATGATCTGGCTTACATACTCCCAGTTCACATCTTTACCGGTCAGAAGCAGGGAGCTTTGCGTCAGACTCCCTCCCGACTTGTGCATGGATACGGCGGCCATATCCGCCCCGGCGTCCATAGCGCAGACCGGAAGATCCGCTCCGAAGTAAAGATGTGTTCCATGAGCCTCGTCCGCCAGAACCTTCATATCATGGTCATGCCCCAGTTTTACAATGGCGCGCAGATCCGAGCAGATTCCGTAATAGGTCGGGTTATTTACCAGGATACAGGCGGCGTCCGGGTTCGCCTTCACCGCCCGCTCCACTTCTGAGAGTTCCATCCCCAGGGAGATTCCCAGTTTCTTATCCACCTGTGGGTTGACATAGACCGGGACCGCCCCACAGAGTACCAGCGCATTGATTACGCTCTTGTGTACATTTCTTGGAAGGATAATCTTGTCGCCGGCTTTGCAGACGGACAGGACCATACTCTGCACTGCGGAAGTCGTGCCTCCGACCATGAAAAACGCATGATCCGCCCGGAATGCCTCTGCCGCCAGTTCTTCCGCCTCCCGGATCACAGAAACCGGATGACAGAGATTATCCAGCGGTTTCATGGAGTTCACGTCCATGCTGACGCACTTTTCCCCCAGGAACTCCCGCAGTTCCGGGTTCCCCCGCCCCCTCTTATGTCCCGGCACGTCAAAAGGCACGATCCTCTTGCGCCGGAACGCTTCCAGCGCCTCATAGACAGGCGCTCTGTTCTGTAAATTCAGATTCATCATACCGTTTTCTCCTAAACCGTCACTTTAAAAAAGTGAAAAAGACGGCAGTCCTGGTTTCGCCCAAAGACCGCCGCTTTTCTCAGCGAATAAGTGTCTATATTGTTCTGTCAATCCTTTTTTGTTTCCTCTGTTTTCGGATTTTTCGGCTTCATTGACCAGAATACCACATTCATCAGGATCACGATCAGCGCGACCACTGCCATGGATACCCAAAAGCCCATATTCAGCCCAAGCCATTCTGTTCTTCCGAAAATCGTCAGCCAAAGATCTTTCCAATCCACTGTCATTGTCGTCACACCTCCTTAGAGAAGTTCGCCATAATGGCGGACATACGCTTTTTTCAAACTGGTTGCCAGCACCATGTACAAAAGGATACATGGAATCAGATATGCAAAGTATGTCGCAGGCAGAGCCACGAATCCCAGCATCGCTCCAAACGCTGTAAACGGTATGATAGTCAGAACCGTGATTCCGGTCGCTGTCAGCAGCGTCACCGGAGCAGACGCACGGCTCTGGATGAACGGCAGCTTCGGCGTACGGATCATATGGATGACCAATGTCTGGCTCCACATGGACTCCACGAACCATCCCGCCTGGAACATTCCCATATACTGCGTCTGAATTTCTGCAAGCTGCGCGCCGCTGTAATAAGCGGGCAGATCGTTGTACAAAACGCCGCCGGACACAAACAGCGGGCAGAATACAAAGTACATAAAGATGTAGGTCGTAAAGTCGAAGATCGAACTGGTCGGTCCGATCCAGATCATAAAGCTGCCCACGCTGGAAGCATCCCACTTCCTCGGCTTCGCGATAAACTCCTCGTCCACGTTATCCCACGGGATCGCGGTACAGGACAGGTCATAGATCAGGTTCAGGAAGATCAGATGCACGCTCATCATCGGCAGGAACGGAAGCAGGGCGGAAGCCGCCAGCACCGAGAACATATTGCCGAAGTTGGAGGATGCGGTCATCTTGATGTACTTGATCATATTCGCATAGGTCTTACGACCTTCAATAATTCCCTGCTCCAGAACCATCAGGTCTTTCTCCAGCAGGATGATGTCCGCGGACTCCTTCGCCACGTCCACAGCCGTATCCACGGAAATACCGATGTCTGCGGATTTCATAGCGGCGGCGTCATTGATTCCATCGCCCATGAAACCAACCGTATGACCGTTTTCACGGAGAACGGAAACCACGCGGGCTTTCTGGTCCGGCGTCAGTTTGGCAAAGACGTCCGTCGTTTCCGCAGCTCTTGCCAGCTGCGCGTCGTTCATGCTTTCCAGATCAGAGCCAAGCAGCATATTGCGGACTTTCATTCCCACCTGTCTGCAGATAGTACGGGTGACTTTCTCGTTGTCGCCTGTCAGGATCTTGGTGGTCACACCGTGATCCTTCAGCGCTTTGATCGCATCTGCGGTAGACTCTTTCGGCGGATCAAGAAATGCCAGATACCCGATCAGCACCATATCGCACTCGTCTTTTACCCCGAACGCTCCCACCGGAGAGGGATTGCTCTTCTGCGCAAGACCAAGGACACGGAAGCCCTTTTCGTTGAGATCATCCACTGTTTCCAGGATGCGGTTTTTTACCTCGTCCGTCAGCGGTTCCACCCCGCCTTCACATTCTGCGTAGGTACAGATGGAAAGCATCTCTTCTACCGCGCCTTTGGTCACCATCTGTGTCTTTCCAGCTTTGTCCTGAACTACGGTCGTCAGGCGGCGGCGGGTAAAGTCAAAGGGAATCTCATCCACTTTCACATAGTTTTCCGACAGATCAAGCAGGCGGGGATCTTCCGCTTCCTCTTCTTCTGTCTTATTGATGATCGCCAGATCCATCAGGTTTTTGTAACCGGTCTGGAAATAGCTGTTTAAGTATGCGTGGCGAAGTACACGTGTATCGTCCTCACCATTGATGTTCAGGTGATATTCCAGCACCACCTTATCCTGTGTCAGCGTTCCGGTCTTGTCAGTACAAAGAATATCAATCGCCCCGAAATTCTGGATGGAGTTTAAGTTTTTTACGATTGTTTTCTTTTTGCTCATGGAAACCGCGCCTTTGGCAAGGCAGGTCGTCACAATCATGGGAAGCATTTCCGGCGTCAGACCGACGGCGATGGAGATACCAAACAGGAATGCCTCCAGCCAGTCGCCTTTCGTAATGCCGTTGATGAAGAATACCAGCGGAACCATGACCAGCATGAAGCGGATCAGTACCCAGGAAACCGCATTGACGCCCTTGGTGAAGCTGGTCTCTACCGCTTCCCCTGCAACTGCAGATGCCATGGAGCCAAACAGCGTACGGTCACCGGTGCAGACAACGACACCCGTAGCGCTTCCCGAAATCACATCACTGCCCATAAAGGCAATGTTTGTATAATCTGTAATTGTTTCCGTCTGCGGACTTACGGCAGACATTTTTTCGATGGGCTCGCTCTCACCGGTCAGACTGGACTGGCTGACAAACAAGTCTTTCGCGTCCAGGATACGGAGATCAGCGGGGATCATATCACCAACGGACAAGTGTACAATGTCGCCTACCACCAGGTCATCTATAGGGATTTCTTCTTTTTCCTTCTCCCTGCGGGTAACTGTGCATGTGGTCGTGATCATAGCCAGCAGTTTTTCCGCCGCGTTCCCGCTTCTCGTTTCCTGCACGAAGCGGAGCGTACCGGAAATGACGACCATGGTCATGATAATGACCACCGTCAGAGGATCAAAGTCCTCCGGCACACTGCCTAAAAGGGAAAAGTAGGGGAAGATCATATCCGTCATGGTAGAAACCAACGCCAAACAGAACAAAATGGCGGTAAACGGATTGATGAAAGCCCCTGCCAGTCTCTTTGGCAAAGATTTCTTTTTCTCATGGGTTACTTTATTGGAGCCGTATTTACTGCGGCTTGCGCTTACAGCCTCCTCGTCAAGACCGCGGAATGTGGTATGCAGATCCTTTAAAACCGATTTGACAGAATTGGTCGCCGCAAACTGGATGCGGCGGTTCTGTTCATCGCGGATCACTGCTTTTTCCACAGTCTGGCGAACAGCTTTCCGGTTTTCTTTCTTATTCATTCTTCTTACCTCCTGTTATTTTTACAGAGGCAGGCAAGATTACATGGGGGCATGGAACCTGCGGCTCCCTGTACTTGCTGCTCTGTGTTTCCCTGGACCACCGTCAGAGTCCATACCATTCACCTCTCTTTTTTGCAGAATATCTATTCAAAACCGCTAAGCGGATTACTTTTTCTGGTAACGTTCACTCTTTGAGATATACCAGACGTCCAGTCCGGCAACGATCAGCCATGCGATCATCGCCCCTACAAACCAGTGATTGGAAAACCCCGACCAAAATCCCTTCATCAGAAAGATGAGTCCATTCAAAATGATGATTTCCCCGATATTCCGATAAAGCGGTACGATATTGATCTTCTCTTTTTCCTCCTGGGGCATATTTTTCCAGGCGGAAATGTGAATATGCCCTTTTCCAAAGAAAAATACCAGGCCCGCCACGGTGAAAAGAATCCCAAAAAAGATGCTTGCAAAGTCCATACTTTCTCACCCCTTTCTGTGATTGATCTCCTGTTCCAGTTCTTTGATTTCCTGTTCCATTTTCTCAAATTCATTCTTTAATTTCTTCAAGCGCACAAGCCTGACAAGTAAAACAGCCATTGTAACTGCCAGAACAAGCCAGACGGCAGCGGTGATCAGATACCAGATCTGAAACACCAAAACGCCATATCCGGAATCCATGCGGCTCAAACAGCCACATATCACCGTAAATAAGGTATAAAGCGTCAAAAGAATTATACACGTGTAGCCTTTCTCTTTCTTTCCCACTTATACCACCTCCCATCCGGCGCTTACGACTTCCGGAATCTCCAACACCTTTCCTACAATTTCTTCCAGCACATGATTTTTCGGTTTTCCGGAAGAGGTGTATTCCGCAATGACCTCCACCTTATCGCCGACAACGTCGCCACTTTCCAGATTGGTCAGATACAAGGTCTTACAAGTGTTGCTGTTGACCATCAGCAGGCGGAGCCGCTGTTCCGCATCTTCCTGGCAGGTAACAGAAATCCGGTACTGTTTTTCCGACTCATCCCCGGAGATCACCGGCGTCAGCTTTTTTGCAAGCGGCCGCAGAAGCAGGTTGGAGCCGATCAGAATCCCTGTCGCAGTAGCCGCCACCGCATACTTTCCCGTACTCGCGAGAATCCCGATAGCCGCCGTACACCAGAGGGTAGCCGCCGTGTTCATGCCCCGCACCGTACCACTGTCCTTAAAAATCACGCCGCTGCATAAAAATCCGACACCGGATACAATACTCGCCCCGACACGGAACACCTGATCCGAGCCGTAGATCATCGGGAACAGTGTGAAAAAACTGGTCCCTATACAGATCAGGACATTGATGCGGATGCCTGCCGGATGACCGGTGAGCTGCCGCTCCAGACCAATCAGGAATCCGAGCGCCAGGGAGAACGCAATCCGTAAAACAAAATCAGTATATCCCATACCGACCGCCTCCCTTCGTTTTCTCACCACTATAAAATATAAAAAACGCAAGAGAAATCACATGGTCAAAATCTTGCGATTTCCTTGCGTTTTTGCAAGAATTTAGGCGAACCGCATCCGGCCCGCCTGCTTCAGAGCTGGTCATTGAATTTATATCCGATGCCCCAGATGGTCAGAATATACTTCGGTGCATCCGGATCCGGCTCAATCTTCTTTCGCAGCTTTCGGATAAACGCCATAATGTTGCTGTCATCCAAAAGGTAATCCTCCGCCCAGACCGCCCGGTAGATCTGCTCTTTCGTAAGCACCTCTCCCCGGTTCTGCGCGAGAAAATACAGGATGTCAAACTCCTTTGGTGTCAGGCTGACTTCCTTTCCCTGTATGATGACCTTCCTGCCTTTCGGATAGATCTCCATTTCACCGATCCGGATTCCCTCTGCCGGAGAAAGCGCGGAAATTTCCATTTCATCGGACACACTCAGAAGCAGAGAAGAAACCCTGCCGTTTAACAGATCCCGGAGACCTGAGAGCAGTTCCCCGGCACATGCGCTTTCTGGCGGCTCCTTTGCCAGCTTTTCCAACAGCCACGTTTCAAGGATCGTATCCACAGGGATAAAACTAATATTCTTTTTCACGATGGACACCTCCTTTTCAGATCAGTTCATGGTATTTCTTCTGATAGAAGTATTTTGCTATCGTTGTCAGAAGCATATACAGCACTGCCACGATCAGCAGGA
Organism: uncultured Lachnospiraceae bacterium; assembly: GCA_959022495.1. Taxonomy (GTDB): domain Bacteria; phylum Bacillota; class Clostridia; order Lachnospirales; family Lachnospiraceae; genus Mediterraneibacter. The sequence continues at coordinate 161,826 of CAUEYX010000001.1, forward strand.
ACACGAAATATGCAAAAGGCAGCTTCGTCAGTCCAAACAGGGAGGCTCCTCTGGTAAAGGTAAGCGCCGTAAGGGCGGCAATCCCTGCAAGGGTAATGCAGATGACCGGCGCAGACGGTCTGCTCTGCACAAGGGGGATCCTGCGGGTTCGCAGGAAATGCAGGATCAGCACCTGCGTCCACATGGACTCCAGAAACCATCCTGTCTGGAACAATGCGACATACTGAAGCCGCAGGGCAGAGTCTGCAAGGTGCAGATACGTTGTTCCGCCGCACAGTGCCGGGCAGAGGACGTAATACAGGAACAAAAACGTGACAATATCAAACAGGGAACTGATTGGTCCAAAAGACAGCATGAACCGCCGCAGTGTCTTGCCAGACCAGTCCCTCGGAGACAAGGTCTCCTCTTCATCCACATTATCCCAGGGAAGGACAATACATAAGATATCATACAGCAGGTTCAAAAGCAGGATCTGCACGGATGTCATCGGCAGAAACGGCAGAAAAGCGCTGGCGCATACGATGGAAAGAATATTTCCGAAGTTGGAGCTGGCGGTGATCTTAATGTATTTCAGCATATTGGTAAACGTCCTGCGCCCTTCCAGAATCCCCTGCTCCAGTACCCCCAGATCCTTTTGGAGAAGTACGACATCCGCTGCGTCTTTTGCCGCGTCTACTGCCGTATCCACTGAGATCCCCACATCCGCCTCACAAAGCGCCGGGATGTCGTTGATCCCATCGCCTAAGAATCCTACCGTGTGCCCGTTCTGCCGCAGAGCGCCCACCAGGCGGACTTTCTGCCCCGGCGTAAGTTCCGCAAAGACGTGGGTTTTCTCCACTGCTGCGCCAAGCTCATGGTCTGTCATCTCATCCAATTCACCGCCGGTCAGCACGTCCGTAGCAGGAATCCCTACCCTCCGGCATACAGAGACCGCTACATCCGCCTGGTCGCCGGTTAAGACCTTCGGAATCACCTTCAGTTCTTTGAGGGCTGTCACGGATTCCCTGGCAGTTTTCTTCGGCGCGTCAAAAAATGCCAGATACCCCACCAGAATCATATCCGCTTCATCGGCAGGCACAAGCTGGTCTTTCTGCCCTGCGTCTTTTTTCGCAACGGCAATGACTTTCATTCCGTCCTGCAGCATCTCGTCTACCACGGAGGCGATACTCTGTCCCATCCCGTCCTTCTCAATCGGAAAGATTTGTCCCCGGTACTCCACATAGCTGCAGCGCTCAGCGATCCGGGAAACGTCCCCCTTCATGATAAGCTGGCTTTCCCCGCTGCTGTCCGTCACAAGCGTGCTGACAATCTTACGGTCATAGTCAAAAGGGATCTCATCCGCTTTCCGATACTGCCCAAGCAGATCTGTGTAATGCCGCTCCCTGCCCGGCATGGTCTGGCAGGCAAGAATCGCGTTGTCAATGGGGTTACGAACGCCGGAATGGTAGGAACTGTTTAGAAACGCCAGGTCCAGCGCCTCCGCATTTTCATTGCCCAGCACATCCATATAATATTCCAGCAGGATGCTTTCGTTTGTCAGCGTCCCGGTCTTGTCCATGCACAGTACGTCCATGCTGCCAAAGCCCTGCATGGCGTTGATATCCTTAATAATCGTCTGTTTGCGTCCCATAGCAAGGCTGCCTTTTGCCAGGCAGGCTGTGATAACCATGGGCAGCATCTCCGGCATCAGCCCCACCGTCACCGACAGCGCGAACGCGAAGGATTCCAGCCATTTTCCGCCCGTGATGCCCATCAGCACGAACACGATTGGAACCAGCACGACCATAAAGCGGAGCATCACCCAGGCGATGGAGTTCGCTCCGTTTTGAAACGAACGTTTCTCATCGGAATCCTGTTTTGCAAAACTGCCATAGAGCGTGTTGCTGCCAACCGCCAGGACGATTCCTTCCCCTCTGCCGCTGATGACCGTCGTCGCCATAAACACAAGATTGTCAAGCTGAGTCAGCGTTTCCGGGCTTCCATAGCTGATTTTCCCGCTGCTCTTTTCTACGATCGCGCTCTCCCCCGTGATCGCCGCCTGGGAGACGAACAGATCCGCGGCCCCGGTCAGCCGGATGTCGGCCGGGATGCGATCGCCTGCGGAGAAAAGGACGGTATCTCCTGTCACCAGTTCTTCTGCCGGTATTTCCGTAAGTTCACCGTCCCGCTTTACCATTACCCGCTGATGAACCATCCGATCCAGCTGTTTTGCAGCGTTCTTTGACCGCAGTTCCTGGATCATCCGGACTGCGCTGCTGATCAGGATCATGGAAAAAATGATCAGAGCCGCGGTATTGTTTTTGGTAAAGTCAGAGGTGAGAAACGCATCCGTCACCAGGGAAATCATACCCAGGATGAAAAGAATCACATTGAACGGATTGATAAACGCACGCCGTATCCGGCGTCTGGTCGCGTCATTTTTCTTCTCTGCGAAACTGTTCTCTCCATATCTTTCCCGCATGTCTTCCACTTGGCTGCCGGACAGTCCCTCTGCCGATGTTCCGAAATCTCGGTATATTTCAGACGCCTCACAATATGCATACTTTTTGATACGGCTGTCAAACAAAGTTGTTCTTGACACAGGATCATTCCCTTCCTTTCACAATCATAATACTTTATTTTAACATGATAAAGGGAAAACACCATGATTATTTTCTTGCTTTTTTCTTATCAACGGTTTCTTTTGTTTTTGTCAATCAGCGCCGCCTGATACCCCCACTGTCCGATTTTCACCTGAAGGTCTCCCGCTCGCGTTATATTCTCTGCGGAAACCAAATCTGCACGCTTCCCCAACATGGCTTTTCAGACATCCGTTTTTTAAGGACATATCTTTACCCCTTTCTGCCTCTTTCCTGTTTTTTATCATACCGCAGAACCCTTTCTTTTTCCATACCAGTTCATGAAAAGCGACACCATTCCACGGGCCAGGAAACCGCTGTAGATTCCGACGAGAATACCTCCCAGAATATCAACCGGGAAATGGACATACAGATATAATCTGGAAAAAGCGATCAGAACGGCCGGAATCAACGCCAGATACCATTTTTTCACTTTTCCCAAGCATAAAGCCGTCACCGCCGCAAAAGAAACCCCTGTGTGCCCGGAGGGGAAGGAATAGTCTTTGGGTTTCGGGATCAACAGTTTCACTGTGGTATTCAGATCACATGGTCTTGTGGCCGCAACCGCATTTTTCAGATATACATTACAGGTCAAAACCTCGATGATCAGGGCCAAAAATAGAATGACCGATGCTTTCCTGTGCTTCTTCCGGATAAACAAAATACTTCCCAGAACAATCCATATAGTGCCTCCGTTTCCAAGCGTGGTGATCAACGGCATGACCTTATCGCCAACAGGCGTCCGCAAATGGTCCTGTATAAAATCCAAAATTTTAAATCCCGATAACATATATCTGTCACACTCCTTTTCCAATCTGTTCTTTCCTCATAAACCTGCGCCACTTTCCGGTAAAACTGTGCCAGACAATCCAGGAATTGTCCGCTGTCTTCATACTGCCATCCATTCCTGCCATTGTCAACCACTCCCCTCAAACACGGATCCATCCTGCAAAGAAGCTGCAGACCAGACGCCAGCGCCTCCGCGTAAGTCTTCCCGTAATCTCCTTTCCCCATTGTTTCTCGGTGAAAAATAGGGGGTATCGTCTTCATAGATGGTGTGGCAGGTGTGTACAATCGGAATGTTCCCTTCTTGAGAAATTTTCTTTGCCAGAAAGAAGGTGGAAAGCTCACACTTGGAGTGAATGATATCCGGTTTCCATTCCTCCAATTCCCGCAGATAGCTTCCTGAAACCGGCAGCTTCACCCTAGCCTGGGGATAGAGTTTTTCCACACTGACAGAGCCGATATAAAAAATCCGACCTTTCCTATAGGAATGGAGCGTTTTTGATAACGTCAGGATTCGCATGTCATGCTTACCTACAAGAAGAAACGCCGGATAAGGATTGACCACACTTCCGCGGTTGCCTTATTCCGACGTTCACAGTTACGGTGTGGACGCCCTCCGGCAAAAACGGGTATGGGATACCTTATCCGGCGCTGTAATTACACTTTACAAAGCCCTTCGACTAATCATACATTACTCCTTCCGAAATTTACGAAAAGGCGTCACGTTTTCACCTTTTTCATCAAAATTGTACTTTTTCGCAAACTTCACAATCTCATACCAGAATAGCCATGCGCCCTTCAAGGTTTCCGCCGTATTTATCCGTGCGCTTATTGTTATAGTCGGAAAAGAATTGGGCCAGCAAATAAGCGGTTGCGCCGTGCAGCTCCACTCCGTCATATCCGATTTCTTTCACCCTGACAGCCGCCTCTATAAATTTATCCCTTGCATGTTCAATTTTTTCAATGGTCATTATGCGGGGCTGGATATACTGTCCTTTTCCGAATGCATAGCAGGCAACGCCGGAAGGCGAAACAGGATCTTGTGAAGAAAACATACCTGCATGGTGCAGCTGACAAACAATGGGCGTTTCATAAGAATGGACCGCATCAACTAAACGGCTCAGGCGTACTGCATAGTGGTCGTCATCAATTCGTAGCTGTAAAGGACGCACGGTGTAGCTACCCTCTACCGCAATAAACTCGGTAATAATCATGCCAGCCCCACCTTTGGCACGCGCCTCATAGTGGGCAAGCTACTCTTCTGTCAGTTCACCTTTACATCACATGTATTCGTCTCCATAGGTGATAACCAAATACGATTTTTTTGCAGTAATGCGTCTCGACTTCAAGGGTTGGGCAAGAATGTTTTGAGATTTCATGTGTGTTTCCCCTGTAATAGAAAGTTTAATATTTAAATGTTTTTCCGGCTATTCCATGGCGGAAAATATTTACATTACCGCAGCTTGGAAGGGATATTCTGAATAGAATAAACTCCAACGACAGGCAATCGTTACTATTGATACAGAATTATTCCTCTTTTTTGGGATTCAAATGAATCATGATATGTTTGATTTCGGGAAAATTGCTTTCCACACTGCTGTGAACCCGATCAGAGATGGCGCAGGCATCCCGCAGTTTCAAATCTCCATCCACTTCGATCTCCAGGTCCACATAAACCTTGTTGCCGAAGGCGCGGCTATGCAGCATATCCACGCAGACTACCCCATCCTGAGCGACGACAAACTCCTCCAGCTTTCGATCATATTCTTCGCCGCAGGAAGTATCCAGCATATTGGAAATTGCGGATTTCAGAATATCATAAGCCACTTTCAGAATAAACAGGCAGATAACTACACTGGCCACGCTGTCTAGTACAGGAAAACCAAGCATGGCGCCACTGATACCGATGAGAGAACCAATGGAGGAAAACGCATCGGAGCGGTGATGCCAGGCATCCGCCATAAAAGCCGGGGAGTTCAGCACCTTGGCGTAGTGACGGGTATACCAGTACATGGACTCCTTCACAACAATGGAGACCACGGCGGCTACCAGAGCAATCACACCGGGAATCGTCAAATTGGCGTAATCGCCGGAAAAGATATTTGTAAGCCCCACTTTACCAATAGCAAGGCCGGTGACCAGCAGAATAAGCCCCAGGATCACAGAGGCCAGGCATTCAATGCGTTCATGGCCATAGGGGTGCGTCTTGTCAGCAGAGCGTTTGGAAATTTTGACGCCAAGGAATGCGATAAAAGTGGCAAACACGTCGGACAGGGAGTGAACAGCGTCAGATACCATAGCGCCGGACTTTCCATAGATACCAGCAAACAATTTGAATGCCGTTAAAACGATATTGCCAAAAATGCCCACGGAAGAGATTTTCCTGATAATGCGGCTTTCCTTGACCGCACTCATAGTTTCTCCATTGGTCGTTGTCGGATTTTGTTTCATAGTAATATTCTTCCTCCTTGAATTATGGAAGGGAACGAAACCACCATCGGATCCGGTGATTATACCCTATATTTGAAATCAATCGCTGCAGAGTATTTTCAGAACACGAACCGCATCCTCAATATTCAGGAGCCCCGTATTCAAAAGAAGGTGATAATTCTCCGCGTCTCCCCAGACTTTGCCGGTGTGTTTTTCAAAGTAACGCTTTCGTTGTCTGTCCACTGCCTCCATGGTACGTTCCGCTTCCGCTTCTGTCATCACGCTGCGCTTAGCGATACGCTTGATTCGGCTTTGACATTCTGCGTGGATAAATACGCTCAAAACATCCTTGCGTTCCCGCAGGATAAAGTTTGCACAGCGGCCAACAATCACACAAGGACCTTTAGCCGCAATCGTACGGATCAAAGCTGCCTGCTGAAGATACACCTTGTCGGGAAGAACATCATCCTCTATGGTGGAAAAGTGTTCATAATCCCGATGGGCCATTAGTCTGGCCCTGCATTTAGACAAGTAGGCCGCCGCCAAATCCGAAAGGGCTGTTTCATCCACATCGGCAACTTCTTCTTCACCAAGCCCAAGCTGCTCTGACGCCTGAGTGACCAGTTCCTTGTCATAGAAAGGAATGCCCAGTTCCTCGGCCAGACGCTCGCCCAGTTCGTGACCGCCACTGCCAAATTCCCGTCCGATTACAATAATTTTTTTACTCATTTTTTGTTCCTCCTAATAATTGTGATTCCACCGCACAGGTTGGGTTCTCTGAGTATTGCGGGGTTTCTCGCTTGGATTCAAGAATATGCAATCAGAATATAAAGCCACATAATCACTGCTCCCACAGCACCACCAATGTGAATGTCGAAGCGGCAAAAAGCAACATCCACTGCCATTCCTACGACGACTGCAAGAATCGTCACCACAGTTGCAAGCAGGATGCGGCTGGATTTTTTCATATCCCTAATTTTACGCATAGCTGTATTCCTTTCTCCATTTCCTATAAACAGTTTCCTGTCCCAATACTCTTGCAAGTCCCAAAAAGGTATAAAAAACACACCCATGGAACATACAACTGTCCCACAGATGTGTCAAAACAACTATCTGCTGCCGTCCTTAAACGGCCCGGCCCCATAACCCCTCTTTCCAGGGGCATCGCCTGCTCAGGTTGTACTGTTGATCTCGCATTCTGCAAAGAATGTAATGCAGTGCAATGAGTAAGTATAATTATTATATAACCTCGCACCTGTGCAGACAATAGGTTTGCCGCAGAAATGCTCAAATTATCAATTTGCCTGTCCTAATCTGTGATATAATATACAAAATCAACCCTATCAAAAGGAATTGATCGTTCATGGAAAAATATTTTGAATTAAAATGTGCCCTTGAATATATTGAGCAGCATATTTCGGACAGCTGTACACAGGAGGAGATAGCCAAAGCCGCCTGCGTTTCCCTTTCATCTTTGCAAAAGCTGTTCCGATACGTCTTCGATCATAGTGTCAATGAACATATTACCAAAAGAAAAATGACACTTGCCGCGGAAGAATTGCTTTCCGGAACGGTTTCTGTGGCAGAGTTGGCGATAAAATACGGATACAGCTCCACAGAAGCCTTCAGCCGGGCTTTCCGCAAGGTAAACTGCTGCCTTCCCACCGACTACCGGAAAGGACACGGAGCCCAATCGGCCTTCAACCCGCCCTCGCTTAGTGAAAAAGGCGTCAGTTGGAAAGCACCCGCTCTTATCGAAGCTATGCACAGCATGGAAAATTGCTTTGTTATCTGTTTTGATATTGCTGGGATGAACCAAATCAATGAAATCTCATGGGAAGCCGGCGATCAGGCTTTGATAAAGACAGCCCAGCTTATCCATGCGCATAAGACAGACTCCATGCGGCTGTTCCGAATCGGCGGTGATGAATTTGCTCTTGTAACGCCATTTGACCGCAGTGAGGATGCTGAGCGTCTGACAGCATCGATACTTGCCCACAACGGAGAAACCTTCCTCTATAAAGGGCAGTCAATTCCGCTGCATCTGTGGGGCTGGTATGGAAGAAATACAGCAATCCGTGTTTCGTCAGACCCAATGAGCCTGCTTCATGACCAAATGAAACGGCACAAAACGATGGAGGTGCGAAGTGGAAAATAAATCCGAAACTACCCGGAAGGGTGTTCGCAATATCATAATTTTAGGTTTGATAAGCTGCTTCGCTGATATTTCCAGTGAGATGGTCTATCCATTGATCCCCCTGTACCTGACGGCGGCTTTCGGGGCGACTCCCGCACTGGTGGGAATTATTGAAGGGATTGCAGAGAGCATCGCCAGCTTGCTGAAAGTCTTCAGTGGCTACATCAGTGACCGGTTTCAGCGCAAGAAGGTCCTCGCTTTTGCGGGATATTCCACAGGCGTACTCTATAAAATTGCCCTGCTGTTTGCCGGCTCATGGACGGGCATCCTTCTTGCCAGAGTAATCGACCGGTTTGGCAAAGGTATCAGGACTGCCCCCAGAGATGTCATGGTGTCAGAAAGTGCTGACAAAAAAGAAATGGGTAAGGCTTTCGGCATTCATAAAATGTTGGATATGGCAGGCTCCGCCGCAGGAATCCTCCTGTCGTTTATTTTAATCAAGACCATTGGTGATAATGGGTATCAGGAGATATTCGCTTTTTCCATCATTCCGATTGTCATTGCCCTGTTTTTGTTTTTTTTCATCCATGAAAAACGAGAAAAACGGGCAACCATTCAAAGAGAGCATTTTTGGAAAAATATATCCAAGCTGGACGGGCGGCTGAAACTTTACCTGTTTGTAACGTTTCTGTTCACATTGGGAAATTCTTCAAATAGTTTTCTCCTGCTCCGTGCATCGGACGTGGGGTTTGACAGTAGCAGCACCATTCTTTTGTATTTCCTCTATAATCTGGTTGCCTCCATTCTGTCTATCCCTTGTGGGAAACTGTCGGATCGGGTAGGTAGGAAACGACTGTTGGTAAGTGGTTATTTGGTATTTTCACTGGTATATTTAGGTTTCGCTTTCTGCGGCTCCAGACCACTTATGGTTCTAATTTTCATCGGATACGGTGTATTTACCGCTATGATCACTGGTGTAGAGCGGGCATTTGTCGCAGAAATTGCCCCGCCACAGCTAAAGGGAACAATGCTTGGCCTTCAATCAACACTGGCAGGAATCGCTCTGTTGCCTGCAAGTGTGATTGCCGGTTTCCTCTGGGATGGTATCGGTGCATTTGCACCTTTTCTCTATGGTAGCGCGATGTCGCTCCTTGCTGCTTCGCTTCTGGCAATGAAGTTAAAGCAGAGTTGACAATTTCACAAATAAAGACCTTTACAGGAAGTTTTAAATTATTCCATTCAGGAAAGATTTTCCAGCAAAGGATTTCACAAGCAGATGGAGGAAAAGGGGATGCATCCCACGCCTATCTTTTCTCCAAACCCCCATACCTGTTTTTTCTTCCTGAAAGATCCGAACGGCATACCTATTCAGATTATTTAAAAACAAGAGTGGCAGCGCAGTCAAATGGGTAAAAGACTGTTCTGCCCGGAAAGGTGGAAATATGGAAAGCAAAATTGCCGCCCTTATAAAATTAAAAAATCATCCTGTAGCTGTACTTCAGGACAATACTTTGCCAGACCATGCGATACAATTCAAAGAAGGGAGAAAAGGCTGTGTCATTGCGTTACTCTCCGCAGCGTCCAAAGGGAAGATTACCGCTGCCTGTCGAGAGACTGCCAACTGTCAGGGTGGAAAAGTCGGGCTCGGCTTTCAGCCTTTTCAACTTGGGGAAATCGAATATTTTCTATCTGTCGGCAGGAAAGGGGGACGGTCAGGCGAATTCTATAAGGAATCTCCGAAATATGCCCGGGAATACTGCACGGCACTACCTCGCATCCACGCCATGCCCTATGTTGTCTTTAAGCCATTAGATCTTACGGAAACCTCCGAAACGCCCAAAGCTGTCATTTTTCTGGTAAATGCAGATCAGCTATCCGCCCTGGTTACTCTGGCAAACTATGACCGCTCCGCCCAGAATCATGTACATCTGGAATTTGGTGCCGGATGCGCACAGTCAATCCTTTATGCCCTGAGTGCAGAAGAAAATGAAAAAGACTTTTGTTATATTGGTCTCACTGATCCGTCCGCCCGTAAATATATCCAAAAAGAACTTCTTTCCTTCAGCATACCATACCATCGTTTTCTGGAAATGGAAACAAAGGCGTCGGACAGTTTTCTTACAAAAGAAACTTGGGCTCGTCTGTCCGAACGACTCAAGTAGCTCGAATTTGGGACAAAACCGGTTATACCGAAAGTCAGATTATCCCGAATACTTTAAAGAAAACCCGGAATAGAGGCATTTCTTAAGAAAATATTCGAGTAGAATTTATTTGACAAAGTTATCAATTCGTGGAATAATATACAGCATACTTTATATTTGAAAAGAAGGAAAGAAAAATGCAGGAAAGAGAGTATAGGACTGCTCGTTTAATATTACGCCTGTCAAATCAGATTATCCGCAATAGGGACAATCATGTAAAAGAGTTGGGATTAACCACGGAACAAGCCGATAGCCTACAATTTTTCTTAAGCCATGAAAGATCAGTTATTATGGATCTTAAAAACTATTTAGGCGTTTCACACCAGACTGCCAGAGGTATTGTACAGAGAATGGAAGGGAAAGGACTGATCCGTCTCCAAAAATCTGAAACTGATGGTCGGTTTCAATGCATTCAAGTCTCAGAAAAGGGAAAAAGCCTCGGCAGGCAGCTTAGAATAAATGGAATCAGAACTGGAAATAAATTGTTGAAAAATATGAAGCCAGAAGAACAGGAAGAGTTTTATCATCTTCTTGAGGTGGCCTTAAAAAATGTAGAAGGGGCAATGGAGGATGAATATAATGAGTGAAAAGAAACTTCAAGTGATTACAATCAGCCGTGAATTCGGAAGCGGAGGACATTCAATCGCAGTTAGGTTGGCAGAAGAATTGCAAATCCCTTTTTATGATCGTCAAATTGTTGAAAAAACAGCAGAAGAATCTGGCTATTCACAAACCTATGTTGAAAACGAAGGTGAATATATGAAACCGGGAGAACACTTTCTGGAACGTGTACTCTTGTCAAATTCTCCCGGTTTTACTGATCCTCAGGATGAAGTATTCTTGATACAGAAAAAAATTATACTTAACCTTTCACAAAGCTCATGCATTATTGTAGGCCGATGTGCCGATTTTCTATTAAAACAAGCAGGTATTCCTGTCTTCTCTGTATTTATTCATGCAAATGATGATTTCCGGGCAAAGCGTGTCCTTGAGCGATATGGGGCAACTGATGTCTGCATAGAAAAACGACTGCACTCACGGGATGAAGAACGAAAAAGATATTATCACCATTATACCCGACAAGAGTGGGGAGCCTGTAAAAATTATCATATATCATTAGATGCCGGTTTTCTGGGGGAAGATACCTGTGTGGGAATTTTGAAACGCATTGCTGATCATTCATTTTAGCATATATACAGCATACTGTATAACGGAGGAATTATGAAACATAATACTTTTTCAAAAGATATTATTTTAATACTTGCAGCCAGTTTCTTTTATTTTTCCAGTCCTATGCTGGTTACACCATTGATTACAGGATTTTCCGGAACTGTGGGAGCATCTGCTGATTTGATGGGCATAATCGGCGGAATGATGAATCTGTGCGCTCTATTCTGCAGACCAATAGTAGGTAACTTAGCTGACCGAATCAGTAAATATAAATTAACATTTATAGGTGCCTCTCTTATGACAATTGCGTGTCTGGGCTACATAGTTTCATCTAATCCGGTAACGATTGTAATTGCCAGAATTTTAAATGGTGTGGGATTTGCCTGCTGCTCTGTTTGTATGTCTACATGGATGTCAAATATGCTGCCGAAGGAAAGAATAGGATCAGGCATGGGTATATACGGAATGATGAATGCCTTGGGAATGGCTGTAGCTCCTGCTATTGGTGTAAAAATGTATCAGATTTTCGGGTATCGTTTGTCTTTTGGAATGGCGCTTGCTTTTTCTGTTGCAACAATGGTAATTATCCAGTTTATATCCGACAAGGGGGAACCGATTAAAATAACAGCCAGCAAAGATGCAGACCACCATATTCAGGTGGCAGACAGAAAAGTGATTCCAGTTGCACTGATTATCATGCTATTCGCTATTCCTTATTGTGCAACACAATCTTTTCTTGTTAACTATGTAGAGGCCAGAAATCTTACCGTATCAGTCAGTCTTTTCTTTCCTGTTTACGCTGTGATATTGCTGGCTTTGCGTCTCGCCATGAAAAATCTGTTTGATAAGCTGCCATTCCATTTCTTTTTGACAATCTGTTCGATCAGTGCTTTTGTGGGAATCGTGTTTCTTGGAGTCATGCGAAATAACGGAATGATGCTTCTGGCTTCAGCATTTATGGCAGGCGGATATGGCATCATGAGTTCTGTGTGTCAGTCTACTGCTATTTTATTAGCAGGAGAAGGAAAGCGTGGTCTTGCAAACAGTACCTACTATATTGGGCTTGACCTCGGAATGACTTTAGGTCCAATACTGGGCGGTATGCTTTTTGGGAATATTGAATTGAAATGGTTCTATCCCGTTTTACTAATTTGTGTTCCTTTGGGAATTGTAGTATACATATCAGAAACTTTATTGAAAAAGAAAAGTTGAAAAGTAATATAACAATTTCGTTCACTTCAACAGCATTTCTTGAAAGAACAGCAGCACAAAAACTGCTTAAAATAAACGCCGGATAAGGATTGACCACACTTCCGCGGTTGCCTTATTCCGGCGTTCACATTTACGGTGTGGACGCCCTCCGGCAAAACGAGTATGGGATACCTTATCCGGCGCTGCAATTCCACTTTACAAAGCCCTCCGACTAATAACCCTACATTATTACTTGTTTATTTATTTTTTGCAGAACCCAGCGTGACGTTCACTGTCTGTTCCTGGTATTTGCCGCCCTCTGCTCTCTGTACAAGAACATCAATGTTTTCTCCTGCGGCATAGTACTGCAGCGTATCCTGAAGCTGTTCCATATTTGCCACAGCCCTGCCGTCCAGTTCGGTAATAATATCTTTCTCTTTTATTCCCGCCTTATCTGCCGGTCCGTCTTTTTCAACAGATATAACGATAATCCCCCCTGGGATTCCATAGAATTGGGTAATATCTGAGGTAACTGTCTCTCCCTCAATTCCAAGATAAGATGCTTTACTGGAATCCACTTTTTCCCGGGTGGGAAGATTCATAAGCTCTTTCAGACTGGATTCCGCTTTATCAATCGGAATTGCAAATCCGATGTTATCCACAGATCCGCCACTGGGGGTAGACTCTGTTTTTGCCTCATTGATTCCGACCAGCTCTCCTTTCATATTCAGCAGTGCCCCGCCGCTGTTTCCCGGGTTGATCGCCGCATCTGTCTGAATGAGACCAGTGGAATGAATTACGGTCCCGCTTTCATCTGTCAGGCTCAGGCTCCGGTTCAGTGCGCTGACATATCCGCAGGTAACAGATTGTCCGTACCCCAGAGCATTTCCAATCGCGACCACCTGCTGTCCCAGTTCCAGATCATCGGAATTTCCTATTGCGGCTATCTTAATCTTCCCCAACGTGTCGCTGGAAATATCGGACAGTTTTACAGCGACAACTGCAAGGTCATTATTCACATCCGTTCCTTTTACCTCTGCCGAAACGCTGCTTTCGTCAATAAATCCTACAGAAAGGCTGGCGGCTCCTTCCACCACATGATTGTTTGTCGCGATCAGAAGTTCAGAATCATTCTTATCTACGATCACTCCGGTTCCAGCGCCCTCAACCTGATACTGCTGTGTTCCCCCAAAGAAATTGCGCATTTCTTCCACGGACATTGTTGATATGGTTACGACGGAAGGCATGGCATTTTTGGTAACCTCGACCACGCTTTCATCGGTATTTCCACTGTCTTTTGCTTTCGCTGCCCCCTCATCTGCGGTTTTCGTATTTGAAATATTTTTTTCGGCCTCCTTTTTGGCGCTTATTCTGTTTCCGGCCGCATTTACCCCATACATCACTCCGCCTGCGATCAGACCGAATACCACCGCCATGGCAATTACCGTTATCCACTTTTTTCCTGTTGATGTTTTCTCATAATTTTCCATCACTCTGAATTACTCCTTCCGAAATTTACGAAAAGGCGTCACGTTTTCACCCTTTTCATCAAAATTGTGCTTTTTCACAAACTTCACAATCTCATACCAGAATACCGCCGCAAACGCCGTCACGAAAACCTGAAGCATCTGGAGGGCTGACGGCGGCGCAAGACTTAAGAAATGGGAAAGCGGCGTGTAGAGTATCACAAGCAGCGCCGCAACCGTCATGATGCTTACTCCCCACATTACCCTGTCTTTTGCCAGACGGGCAATCGACCGGAATACATATTCATGGTCTGAACTGTTCACCTGGACCAGGAACAGATTGGAGAGTATGATGACAGCCAGCCCCATCCCCCGGGCAAGCGGAGCGTTGGTCGGGTTTCCTGCAAGCACGGAATAATAAGTGCCAAAGGAAGCGGCAAACACGGCAAGCCCCTGCACCATGCTCTTTATAAGGACGCCGGCAGTAAGGATCTTCTCTTTCGGGCTTCTTGGTCCCCGTTCCATAATATCAGGCTCTGCTGGCTGCCGCTCCAGGACGATAGAACAGGTCGGATCGATCATAAGCTCCAGCAGCACCACCTGAGTTGGAAGAAGCATCAGCGCCGACGGGGCGACATGGAATACCGGGGCAAGCAGCGCGGAGAATACAATGGGGATATGGATCACGAACACATAGCCGATGGCTTTGCGGATATTGTCATAGATCCGCCTGCCGTCTTTGACAGTCTCTACAATCGTTGTAAAATCATCATCCATGAGGATCAGGTCGGCCGCCTCTCTGGAGACCTCGCTGCCCCGCTTACCCATAGCAATCCCGATATCCGCGTATTTCAAAGCGGCGGCGTCATTCACCCCGTCTCCGGTCATGGCAACGATCTCACCGTTTTCCTTAAACGCCTTTACAATCCGCATTTTATGCTCCGGGATGACGCGGGAGAAAATGCTGACGGTTTTTACCTTTTCCCGTAGCTCTTCATCGCTCATCCGATCCAGCATATCACCAGTGATCACGTTTTCGCAGTTTTTCATGCCGATCTTCCTTGCGACGGCGGAAGCGGTGACGCCATTGTCCCCGGTGATCATGACCACTCGGACGCCCGCTTTGTTGCAGAGCGCAATATCTTCCTTCACGCCGTCCCTGGGCGGATCCACCAGCCCGATGAGGCCAAGCAGCGTCAGAGAACATCCGGTGATCTCTTCCGGGATATCCGCCTCCGTTTCGGGAGCAGCCGAAGCCACAGCGATCACACGCAGCCCATCTGACGACATCCTGCGGATCTGGTTCTCACACTGCCTGCGCTCTTTCTGGTCCATCTCACAGATGGTAAGGATGCGCTCCGGCGAACCCTTCGCCGCGATCAGAAGGGAACCGTTCCTCTCCCAGACCTGCCCCATCATTTTCCACTCGTCCGTGAAAGGATATTCTTTCACCAGCCTGCCGCTAAACAGTGTCTCTTTGGGAATCCCCTGTTGTCCGCAGTACTGCAACATAGCTTTTTCCATGGGATCATAAGGATTCATCTGACAGCCCATGCCCATCACCCTGATCAGACCTTCCCGGTCGCCGTTTAACACCCATGTGTCCGCAACCGTCATCTGGTTTTTCGTAATGGTGCCCGTCTTATCCACACACAGGACCGAAACCTCCCCCAGCGTCTCCACGGACGGAAGGCTGCGGACCAGGGAATGGTTCTTCGCCAGACGCCAGGCTCCCATGGACAAAAATACGGTCAGAATCACCGGAAATTCTTCCGGGATCGTAGCCATAGCCAGTGTAATGCCGGAGAGAATACTCTGGACAATCCGGTCTCCGACCGTAAGCCCCGGCAGATCGACATAAGTGAAGACTCCGACCAGCACGAACAGGGCCGCCGCAATGACAGCACAGACTTTTACGATACTTGCCGTCTGTTTCTGAAGGGGCGTCTGCTCTTCCGGCGCCTCCGCGATGCTGGCGCCGATCTTTCCATATTCCGTTTTCATTCCGATTTTATCTACAAGTACACACCCAGTCCCCTGCGTTACCAGTGTTCCTGCATAGCAATAGTCCTTTCGCCAATAATCCCCGGAAGATTCCGCGCTTCCTTCCGATGTTTTCCATACGCCTTCGGCTTCGCCAGTGAGGGTGGACTCATCCGCGCAGAGCGCGTGGCACTCCAGAACAACACCGTCTGCCGGAACTTTGACGCCTTCGTGGATCAGCATCACATCGCCGGGCACCAGATCGGCGCTGGCGATCACTTTCTGCTCCCCGTCGCGGATGACGGTCACCTGCGGGGCTGACAGATCCTTTAAGACATTCAGCGTTTTGTCCGTTTTCCATTCCTGGGCGATGTCGATACTGATCATCCCAACAACAAAGACCAACATGACAATCCCGTCTTTCGGCTCGCCGAGGATAAAGTAGATCACAGATGCGATAAGAAGCAGCAGAAACATCGGTTCGCAGATGATGTGGATCACCTTGGAAAAGAACCCTTTCTTCTTCTGCGCTGTCAGTTCGTTCTTTCCGTACTGTGCCTGCCGCTTTTTGGCTTCGGCGGAAGTCAGTCCCGCCCTTCGTTCAGGAACATCTTGAGATGTCATAAAAAATTCCTCCTTCTTTCCACTCTATGTAGTCTCATCTCTTTGCAAAGGACTTGATTGTCTTCGCATGGTGTAGCGAATCCGTTGTGACCGGGATTCAGGATTGCGCAAACAAAAGATACAGCATCACAATCACTACGGCAAATCCCGATCCAAGCTGGATGTCAAACGGCGAAAGCAACGCATCCACTGCTATAGCTATCACCAATGCCAACAGGATTACAAGCCCCATCAGAATCACCCGGGTTGATTTTTTCAGTTCTCTGATCTTCCTCATAGGATATGCCTCCTTTCGTCCATATGGCAAAGCGCCGCTGGAATCTTCTTGAAAAATGAAAAAGCACACCTATGGAACATACAACTGTCCCACAGATGTGCATACATGCAATCTGCTGCCGCCTGATGGCAGCCCGGCCCCATGACCTTTTTTAGGTCATCGCCTGCTCAGTTTGTACTGTTGATCTCGCACCTCAAAATGGGGTGTAATGCAGTGCAAAGAGTAATGGAAGTATAACATGGACTGTGTCACATGAAAATACCCGGACCGGAAACGCAAGAAAAAAGCAAGAAATGTTTTCGTAATTACTCCTCTTAACCAGTTTCTTTCTTTTTAGCTGATCTGCTATAGTACCTCTGCTCATATATCTTTCTACAGCATGAACAATACAAGCATCTAAAACAATCTAATCACTCCATTTCACGCCTTCCACTTTAAAAATTCCTTTTGAGGTTTCCATTTCTCCTGCGATTTCATTTTTAAATATATGAAATCTGATCTCATAATCCAGAATATAAAGGGCAGTCTGTATTTTCCCCTTAATCCAGCCTTCCGTTGTATTGATCATCTTTCCAGTCAGAAGATATACGTGATTTAAAATATCCAGACTTCCACTTAATATTCCGTCCATTTCGATCAGATCCAGGATTCCCTCTTTTTCTCCCATTTCTGTTTTCATCAAAATTTGATATTTATTTTCCATAACATCCTCTTTTCTAATCGAAACCATTTCTAACAATATTATTGTTCATTATAGTAATCCTCTGTCTGCCACACCAAATGCTGACGCAGAAGCAACACTCACCATAAAAACCGCATCCCCTCTCGCAAAAATCTTCTAAGCCGTATCTGAAGCAGTGTCATGGGCATTTCTTACCGGGTTTTGATTCTTCCCATTGTATCGGCAATGACAGACACAGCCTGCTCTTCGCCCAACCGTACCGGATTCAGGATCATATCATAATCGGAAGGCTTCCCCCAGTCATTTCCGGTATAGTATTCACAGTAGGCTTTCCTTGCCTTGTCCATCTTCCGGATCCTTGCAGCCGCCTTTTTCTCATCCAGCCCGTCCCGTTCCATCACACGCCGAATCCGGTACTCCATGGGTGCCGCAATAAAGATATGCAGGATCTGATGACCTGTCTCCATCCCCAGGATATACGATGCGCACCGTCCCACGATTACACAGTCGCTTCGGTCTGCCGCCTCAAGGATCAGCTGCTTTTCTGCCTCAAACATGATATCATTGGCGGATTTTCCATAACATTCCACCAGATTCCCCTCAAAGTACGCTTCGTACATAAACGGAGTGGCGCGCTCCTCTGCCTTTTCCATGATCTCAGATGAGAGCCCGCTGCGGATTACCGCCTCCTCCAGAAGCTTTTTATCGTAATAACTGTATTCAAGTTTCTCTGCCACTTTTTTTGCGATGGTATGTCCGCCGCTTCCAAACTGCCGTTCCACACATATGACCTTGCTCATTCTGTACCCTCCTTATATGGAAGCCGCATGGACTGACTCCCCATGCGGCTTTCTCTTTAGTCTTCTTCGTTTTTAATCTCATCTGTTGTAATGATGAATTTCACTTCTCCGTCCATATCATCCTCTTTTCCGGAGAATGTCTGATAGGAATATTCCGGTGAAGTTACTGCATCCAGGCGATCCAGAAGATTTCCCAGTTCTTCCTTAGCCATAGTGGTCAGTTCATGTATGCCCTCCTCCTGGAATTCTTTCATGCCGTCACGGAGTGTCACTGCCCCATCGTCCAACTGGGAAATTCCGGCATTGAGCTGACTGCTTCCATTGAAAAGAGATACCGCGCCGGAAGAAAGCTCTCCGATGCCGCTTTGCAGGTTCCCTGCCCCGCTTCTTAACGCGCCGCTGTTTGCCGCAAGCTGTCCTGCACCGGAGGAGAGCTGGGCGCTTAGTTCCTCCAGACCTCCGCTTAATTGTTCTGTGCCGCCCTGGAGGATTGCCGCTCCCTGGACCACACTGGGTGCATTGTCTTTTAACTGCTGCGCACCAGTAAGGAGCTGCTGGTTATTCAGCCCCAGCGTATCAAATCCAGAGACCAGATCCTTGATCCCCTTCGCCGCATCGGGGAAAGTTTCTGTTCCCTCATCCAGTGCCGCCATATTCTGCGACAACGTTCCGATCGCCGTATTCAGCCCCTGCATTCCGGTATTGAGCTGCCCGATGGTTTCTTCCAGAGACTTCTGCTGCACTGCCGTCTTTTCCATGCTGTTTGCCTGTTTCTGCATTTGTTCCATCTGCTTCTGCAGCTTTCCCGCCTCCGTCTGGGCGGTTTCCATTCCGCCAAGGAGAGTTTCACAGGTACTGTCAAGCTGACTTAAATTACTCTGCAGGTCATCTGTACTGATGACCATGGAATCTACCGTAACATCCGGGGCAGAAATGTTCTGGATTTCTCCTGCATTTGCCGGTGCAACTGAGACATCTGTCAGAGATGCAGCTGCACTGTAAAGTACATTTGCTGTATCCATATCTCCACTTGCTTCTGCCTGAGCGGCCTGACTGTTTAAAAAATCTCTTGCCGCACTGAGCTTTTCGTTTGCCTGGGCCTGGGCGTCGGCAGCCGCCTGACTTGCCTGCTCCTGCAAAGATGCATTTGCCGTATTGATCTGACTGTTCAGATCATCCGCCGCCTGAGACAATGCCGCATCTACTTTTTCCTGTTCTTCTTTCTGAAGAGACGAAAGCCGCTGATTCAACTCCTTCGCCTGTGTCTGCAGCTCACTTGCTGTAGAACTCATCTCGGTGAACTGTCCGCTGATTTGGTTTTCTGCCACCTCTTCCAGTGAAGTCATTCCGTCCTTCAGCGCTGTCCCTGCCTGAGACAGGGAGTCCATCTGTTTTAAGAGCGCCTGGGTATCTTCTGCATTCACAGCCTCATTGAGCTGTGCCATTCCTACAGCCAACTCTTCTGCTGCGGCAGCGATATCCTCCCTACTGCCGCCTTTACCGTCCAACGCCTGGTGAAGCGAAATAATTGCCTTTTTCGTCTGAGTCAGGCCATCAGAAAGCGGTTGCAGAGACGACGCTCCCTTGGCAAGCTGCTGTTCCCCGGCGATATACTGCTCCACCCCGTCAGACAGGGAGACCGTTCCGTCCGCATATTCCCGGATACCTAGCACCAGTGTGTTTACCCCGTCCTTGTACTCCGTGACGCTTCCAGTCAGGACGCCGTCCTTTCCCAGATATTTCTGAATGCCGTCACTGAGCTGGTCAGCACCTGCGGTATAGCTCTGGATCCCGTCTGACAATTCCCCGCTTCCGCTCTGCAGGGTATCGATCCCGCTCTTTAAGGTCTGGATGCCCTCGTCAAAAGTCTGGTAGTTTTCCTTTAACTCTCCGGTCCCGTCCGCCAGTTCTTCCGTTCCGTCCACCAGTTCCAGAGAGGCGTCCTCCAGTTCGTCCAGGGAATCCTGCAGGTCATCCATACTGTCGATTTTGTCTGTATCCATATCCTGGAAGATATCCGAGGAGGCAAAGGTGTAAGTCGGTCCCATAGCAAAGTCCGTCACGTCCGCTGTAATTTTCAGGCTGTCCGGTATATCCAGGTCAATGTCTTCATCATTCTCAATTCCCAGACTCTCTTTCAGCCCCGGCATACCGAACCCCACTACGATATTCTTCTCCCCGTCAGAGATGACTTTTCCATTATCGATCACTACGTTAGAAAAGTTTTCACCCGGCAGCACCATACCGGTCAGCATCAGGAACGGGCTGTAAATAGTCTCCTCTTTCCCATTGATCTCTGCAGTCTGTTTCGCATGGTTCTGATAGGAGACCTGAATCTTCAGTTTCCCGCTCTTTCCTTTCAGTTCATCGGGCGATATTTTCTTTCCGTCCAGATAGTAGGTAAAAGATACGGATACCGGCGCATCTTTCTGGGTTGTTCCGTTATAGTAGATGTCCTCTCCTTCCGTCTTCCACACCATTTGGTTCCCGCTTTCCGTATAGGTCTCGTCTCCCTTTACGTTCTCAATGTCCGACAGGCTGCTCTGGTCTTTCAGTTCCGGCTTTGTTCCTGCGTTTTTCAGCCAGTTGGATACCGTGGTCTCCTTTGCGCTCCCGGAAGCGTCCGCATTGATAAATACCGTTTCCTCCTTGCTCACTTCTGCCGGCTCCGCCGCCTGGGCGCAGACCGGCGCTGTGCCGATAAGCAGGGACATTCCTGCGGCGGTACACTGTACAAGCCTGCGTCTTAATTTCTTATTTCTGTTCATTGTTTCCTACCCCTTTCTTTACGGTTTTTGGTTTCTTTCCCAAAAAATGGATGGTTGTCTTACAGATTACTTTGTCAAACAGCATAAACATGGACGGCAGCACAAGGATCACCGTCACCATACTGATCAGAGCCCCTCTTGCAAGAAGCGTACAGATGGAACTGATCATATCAATATTGGAATACAGCGCCACCCCTTCCGTTGCTGCGAAAAATGCAATTCCGCTGGTCAGGATAGACGGAAGGCTGGTCCGGTGGGCAATGGACACTGCTTCCTTCTTCCCGCACCCATTCTGCCGTTCCTTCTGATACCGGCTGGTCATCAGGATCGCATAATCCACGGTAGAACCCAGTTGGATCGTGCCAATGACGATGCTTGCCACAAAAGGCAGGCTGATTCCCTGGTAGAACGGGATTCCCATGTTCACCATGATGGCGAACTCGATCACTGCCACCAGGATGACCGGGATGGAGATGGACTTGAACACCAGCAGGATGATCACAAAAATAATCAGTATGGAGGCGCTGTTTACATTCCGGATATCCGTGTCTGTCACGTCCTGCAGATCATAAGTCAGGGGCGCTTCCCCGATCAGCATGGCGTCCTTGCTGTAGCTCTTGACAATCTTGTTCAGGTCATCAATCTGGGCGTTGACCTCCGGGGTTGCGGATTTATATTTGGAACAGATAAAGGTCAGGTCGTATTTATCGCTCTCCATCATTCCCTTTAAATCCTCCGGGATCACCGAATCCGGCACCGCCGGGCCTACCAGGGAATTCATATTGATGGCCCACTCCACACCGTCCGCCTGTTCCAGGTCATTCAGCATATTCTGTTTGTCCTTTTGATCCATATTCTTATCCGACATGACCATGTGGATGGTGCTGACGCCGAACTTGTCTTCCAGTTCCTGGGATGCAACGCTGTTTGGCAGGTCATCGGGCAGCCCTTTGCTCACATCGTAGTAAACCTCAGTGTGGCTGTTCCCGTAAACTGCCGGTCCCAAAAGAACCAGGAACAGTACCAGCCATACCTTGTAATGGCGCACGATGAAAGCAGAGGGTTTCGTCATATCCCCCAGGATCTTCTTATGCTTCGTCTTCTGGATGGGCTTGTCAAACACCAGAATCATGGAAGGCAGGACGGTGATACAAGAAAGCACTCCGAAGACCACACCTTTCGCCATGACAATTCCCAGATCCAGCCCTAACGTAAAGGACATAAAGCACAGAGCGATAAATCCAGCCACCGTGGTCACAGAGCTGCCGGTCACAGACTGGAAGGTATTGGCAATGGCATGCCCCATGGCCTCCATCCGGTCTGTCGGATAGTTTCCTCTTTCCTCCTCATAGCTGTGGAACAGGAAGATCGAGTAATCCATAGTAACACCAAGCTGCAGCACCGCTGCCAGGGCTTTCGTCAGATAGGAAATCTCGCCCAGGAAAAGATTCGTCCCCAGGTTATACAGGATTGCCATCCCGATGCTTAGAAGAAAGAATACCGGAATCAGGAACGATTCTGTGGTCAGCAGCAGGATGATAAAGGACAAAAGGACGGCAAGGGCGATATAGATATTCGCCTCTTTCTCCGAAAGATCCTGAGTATCCTGTATCATGGCGGTCAGACCGCTGATAAAGCATTGTTCGTTCGCAGCTTTCCGCATCTCCTTTACCGCCCAAGTGGCATTGTCCGAGGATGAGGTGTCGTCAAAGAGTACCAGCATCATGGTAGCGTCATCTTTGAAAAAAGAGTTCCGGATCTCCTCCGGCAGCATCTCCACCGGTACGCTGATATCCATCACATCGTCATACCACAGGACATCTTTCACATGGTCGATGTCCTCAAATTTTTCTTCCAGCTTCTGGATGTCTTTCATCTCCATGCCCTCTACCACGACCATGGAAAATGCGCCCATTCCGAAATCATCTAACAAAATGTTCTGCCCCTTTACCGTATCCAGGTCATCCGGCAGATAGGTGAGCAGGTCGTAATTGATCCTGGTCCTGCTCATGCCGATCGCTGATGGGATCAGCAGAAGAACCGCTAACAGGAGGATAAATATCCTGTGTCTGGCGATCCACTTTCCTACTTTTATCAATGTAAGTCACTTCCTTTTTTGTTTTTTCAAAGCATATGATCTTTTTTCCCAAAAGACAATCAATAATCTACCACGAATGTTTAAATTTTCAACATTTGCTTAAAATTGTTGAAAATACTTTGTTGAACCGCTGGGTTTGAAACTGTTATAATGTAGCCGTTGGAACCTGAAATCCTGTTCATACGCGAAACATAAGCGATCACACAATCACGAAAGGAAACAAAACAATGCACAGTCTGAATACACCTTCATCCGACCGGATGAAGGACCAGATCGCCGCTTCTTTAAAGCGTCTGATGGAAACAAAGCCACTTACCAAGATCTCCATTCGGGAGATCGCAGAAGACTGCCGGATCAACCGGGGCACCTTTTATTATCACTTCACAGATATTTATGCGGTGGTCAAATGGATCCTTGACAAGGAAGCTACTCCCTATCTGGAGGATTATGCTACGCTGCTGACCTATGAAGATGCGGTACGCTTTATCCTGGATTATGCCAGATCCAACCAGTATATCGTGAAATGCGCCCTTGACACTTTTGCCATGGAACAGCTGAAACATTTTTTTCACAAGGATATCCACAGGACGATCAAAAACTTTATCGCCGAGATTGCCTCCAGCAGACAGGTCAGCAATGACTATCTGAATTTTCTTACTAGTTTTTATGCCTATGCCCTGGT
Organism: uncultured Lachnospiraceae bacterium; assembly: GCA_959022495.1. Taxonomy (GTDB): domain Bacteria; phylum Bacillota; class Clostridia; order Lachnospirales; family Lachnospiraceae; genus Mediterraneibacter. Next base: position 185,739 of record CAUEYX010000001.1, read on the forward strand.
GAATCTGCTGATTGACTGGATCCGAAACGGGATGAAAGAAGACGATGAGACTGTCATCAAGCAAGTCCGAACTGTAATCTCCGGAACAGTAGAACAGGCACTGAATAATGCAGAATCATTACACTGCTGAGGTTTTCATCCTATTCGCAGCGTGATGCACTTTTGATTCTATACAGGTTCATTTTTCTTCCCATACAATACGGGTTCGTAACCATGGCCGCTCACCAGATACATCCCGCGCGTACATTGACTGACATGGTGCTTTTTTATGGCCACATGGGGCTGCCGGTTCCAATATTCCCGAGCAACAGCAGGCCGCATTGTTCCGGGTATCTGTTAATTCCTTGCTTTTTTCTTGCGTTTTTAGTTCAGCTATTTTCATATAGTACTGTACATGGTATAAAGGAGATGTGTTTTGCACTGCATCACACCCCACTTTGAGGTGCAGGATCAACAGTACAAACTGAGCAGGCAATAACTTTGTAAAGGAGTTGTGAAGCCGGGCCGCCGGGCGGCAGCAGACTGCATATACGCACATCTGTGGGACAGTTGTATGTTCCATGGGTGTGCTGTTTTTATAATCTTTTGAGGATGATTCCAATTTAGAAATTTTCAGGAAAGGGGTTTTTGAACATGCGTAAGACAAAAATCATTTGTACCATCGGGCCCGCCTGCGAGGACGAAGAAATTTTAACGCAGATGTGCCGGAACGGCATGAACGTGGCGCGGTTGAATTTTTCACACGGAACGCACGAAGAGCATCTGAAAAAATTACAACTCATTAAAAAGGTAAGGGAAAAGCTGAATCTTCCGATTGCAATTATGCTGGACACAAAAGGCCCCGAGTATCGGATCAAAACGTTCAAAAATAAAAAGGTTACTCTGGCGGAAGGAGATAGTTTCACTTTTACGACCGATGATGTGGAAGGAAATAAAAAACAGGTTTCTGTCAACTATACGCACCTGATGGAAGAGTTGAGCGTCGGGGATACCATTCTGTTAAATAACGGTCTGCTGTCCTTTGAAGTACAGGAAATAAAGGGGAATAACGCTGTCTGCAAAGTGCTTGCAGGCGGCGAGTTGTCAGACCGTAAGAGCATGAATTTTCCGAACAAGGTTTTGAAACACGATTTCCTAAGTGAGCAGGACAAAGAGGATCTTTTGTTCGGAATCAAGCAGGGGATTGATTTTGTGGCGGCGTCCTTTGTGTCAGTCAAAGAAGACGTCCTGGCAATCCGGAGATTACTGGACGAGAATCATGGGGAGAATATCCGGATCATCGCAAAGATCGAAAACCGTTCTGGAGTAGAGAACATCGAGGGAATCTGTGAAGCAGCGGACGGAATCATGGTCGCGCGCGGCGACCTGGGCGTTGAGATCCCTTATATGGAAGTTCCGTCCATTCAGAAATATCTGATCCACAAATGCCGGCTGCTTGGCAAACTGGTTATCACCGCAACGGAAATGCTGGAGTCCATGATCCACAATCCGAGACCAACGCGCGCCGAAATATCGGATGTGGCAAATGCGGTTTACGACGGCTCCTCCGCCCTGATGCTGTCTGGGGAAACCGCCGCAGGGAAATATCCGGCTAAGGCGGTCAAAAATATGGCTGAAATTGCGGAGTATACAGAGCAGGGCATTGATTATAAGCGCTGGTTTACCACAACGGATTATCCGATCCAGAATAACCTGGATGCGGTTTCCCATGCGACCTGTGCGATGGCGATCGACGTAAAAGCGAAATGCATTGTGGTCAGTTCCCTTTCCGGATGTACCGCACGCATGGTCAGCCGTTTCCGGTGCCCGGCAGATATTATTGGCACTACCACGAACGAGAGAGTGTGGAGACAGTTGAACCTCAGCTGGGGCATTACACCGATACTGAACGAAAAGTATCCGTCGCTTGACGTTGTGTTCTACCAGGCTCTTCTTCAGGCAGAAAAAGTGCTTCATCTGCAGGAAGGGGAAAATGTTGTTCTGACAGGCGGGCAGATTGATGCCGGTTCTGGGAATACGAATACCATTAAAGTGGAACATATCCAGGGAAAGAGGGGATAAGCGGTGAAGATCATAACAATCAGCTATGAGTTTGGAAGCGGTGGATGTGAACTGGGAAAGCGACTTTCCCGGGCGCTTGGCGCAGCATATTATGACAGGGAAATAGCGGCTGAGATTGCCCGCATGTCAAAAACAGACGTGGAACAGATTGAAAACATGCTGAGTGAAGAATTTACACCCTTTTCCACATATATCCCCCGCTATCCATTTGGCAGGATTCCGCCAAACGCCCTCTATCCAATGCGGCTTCTTTCCAGACAGAGGGAGGTATTGGAACGGATTGCCAGAAAAAATAAAGACTGTGTCATCGTAGGACATGGTGCGGATGTAGCACTCGCAGGATATCGTCCCTTTAAAATTTTTGTTTATGCCGATATGCCATCTAAAATTGAACAATGCAGACAGGGAATCTTCGCGGACGAACATCTCACAGAGAAAAAGATTGCAAAAAAGATCAAAAAAATTGACAGAGTAAGTGCATCTTATCATAACGCAGTCACAAACCTTACCTGGGGAAACAAAAGGGGATACCATCTTTGTATTAACACTTCAAATATAGAAATACCAACGATTGTCCCCTGGATTACCTCCTATTCTTTGGACTGGTTTCGGAACCGGGATGAGAAAAAGCAGTAAACTGTATGCGGCAATTTATATACCAAAACCGATCCTTGCGGCATAGATTTCATGAACCGGGCGGCGTAAGCTGCCCGGTTCTTTGCTTATTGCTCTATATCCCGGAAGTACCGGATACACTTCAGCAGTTCCACTGCCAGTTCCTGATAGAGATCCTCATCAAATCTCCCGTTGACCAGCGCGTTCCTGATCAGCAGAGGACGATACATGGCAAAGATCTCTTCCTTCGCCTCTATATCCCCACATTTTGCCCGGAATAATAATTCATCAAAACTCATTGCGCTTGTCCCCCATTCTTTTACGTATCTTCCTGATTGCATAATAGTAGATATCCTTGCATCTGGATTCTGTAAGCCCGGTAATATGGCTCATTTCCACAAAGGAGCGCTCCTCGAACACATGTAGATAGATCAGCCTGCGTTCCTCCTCGCTAAGTTTTAGCAGGGATTTCACAAGTTTTTCATCCGCCAGTTCACCCCACCGAGGAAACTGGCCTCGTGCCTCATCCAACAGAAGATGTTCCCGGTGATTGCTCTCCTGCATTTCCTCAAAGGTAATCCGTTCCTCAAGTTCCGCAATCTCCTCGATCAGAAATGTATTTTTCTGGGATTTGATTTTCTTCTCCAAATAAGCTCTCCTGCGCCCTTTGATGAATTCCAGCAAATATGCTGTAAAGTGGTTTCTGGTTTTATCTCCAGTATAAGTATATTTTTCACTCATTTTGTATTCCTCCATGAATTTCATTTGTAGCTTCGATGAAATTCACGGAGGAGGAGAGCGGCACTTGAAGAAGCGCTCTTTTTGCAAAAAAATAAGACCGGTTCCTGCCATTGGCAGTCCAGTCTCTTCCTTTCGCCTTTTCGGAGGGCAGGCAGTATATGCGTTTTCAATCAACGCATATACTGCATATAACAAAGCTGCGTTTCTCGTAATCAAACAAAGGATTTTTTTGAGATTATCGCAGCACGGTTCTTATCCATACGGTACTTTTCACCTTATCTTTCGCACATTTCCTCTCTTTATATGTATTATATCGCATATCAGCATGTAATATAGCGCATTTTATATACTGCTTGTTTACGGTAAAATATATGCTGGAAATGAGGTGATAAGGATGTATAAACAACGGTTAGGAGATGCTGTAAAAGAAGAGCGGCTTCGCAGGAACCTATCTCAAAATACACTCGCAGAAAAATCTGGCGTATCCCTGCGGACAATCTCAGATATAGAGAACTATAAAGCGAATCCTCGTTTTGACAATCTCTGTTCACTTGCGTCCTATCTGAACCTTTCTATTGATATGGTAATCAAGAAGCAAGTCCATATAAGCGGCAGTTCAACTATGCAGCAGATTCTGAAAGAACTCAGTACCTGTTCTGAAGAAGAACAGGAAATTGTACTGCATACGCTGAGAGGTCTTCTGAAAGGATTGCATGCCCGAACAGAACCCCCTACATAACTGTTTTTATTTTAAATGATATTTTTGGGAAAAGTTTAGCAAAATTTTATGAATTTTCTCTTGGATTTCTCAACAAAAGGGAGAGATGGATATCCATTCTCCCCCACATTCTGTTCTACATATTTTTGAAGGCAGCCATTGCATCTGCAATTTCCCGCACCATCGTTTCATCTAGCGGCGGTTCTTCCTCGTTTAAATCCTGTACCATTTCCGTCTCCGGTGTGCTTTTCTGTGTGGAAGTTCCGGCTGTCACCTGATCAGTAAACTGCTGTGGAAAGATTGCCAGTCGTTCCATTTCCTGCCGGATCAGCAGACGTACCATCGCCTGGATGCCCTCCTGCGTCATCCCTCCGTCTCCACCAGGTTTTCTTCCCGTATACTGCAGGATGGCATCCGCAATCAGCGCTGCCTTTTTATCCGTGGCGTTTAAAATCTCTACCACTTCCTGATGTTCCGGGTTCTTCCGGTCAAAGCCTATGGTAAACACATATGGATTTTTCTTTCCCACGATTTATCACTTCCCTGCCTGCATACTGCGGTAAAGGATTTCATATCCTTTCGCATTTGCAAAAATATCATCTATAAACTGATACTTGACCAATCGACTGGATTTTTCCAAAAACTCCCTCAGCAGAATGGCGCCGCCGCCGATAAATACCGTATAGGTGGATTTCGTATCAATCCCCAGTTCCCGGACACTGCTCAAAAGATCTGTGACAAAATTTCTCGCCATGCGTTCTACTGTATGTACTACATCTTCCGGATAGTATTCTGTCTTTCCCTCCAGAATGCTGTTTATGTCTATTTCCTCCAGCAAAATATCATGGTCCCCATTGACAGCAGAGATAATTTCATTATACATGGTGATAACACCCTTTTCCATGGAGTAACAGTAATCCAGGCAGGGAATCCCTTTTCGCATCATCAGGATATCCGTAGTAAATCCGCCAATGTCAATGCCAACTACTTTGGGGATCTTACGGATTATCTCCTGTTTCGTCATCATAGCTGCATATGCCTGGGGATATACTGCCACATCCTGAAGACAGATATTGTAGGTTTTCCCTTTGTAAATCAGCTTCCGTACCTTCCCATCACCAAGAAAGTACGTGCGGTATTTCCCTGCCAGTTCCGCATAATGCTTTGGCGGAAGTCCAATGGGGAGAGATACCTCAACAACATCCTCTTTCGTCACCTCACCTGTGCGCTCCAGTTCCTTTGCGATAGCAAAATCTGTAAGAACAGAAAAACGCTCATCCTGCGTTTTATTCCTCTGGTACGGAATCCGTCTGTCACTGAGTACATAATACCGCTCGCCAGTCTGAAGAAACTCTTCCTGTCCTTCCGGTTTCCGGTCTGCAAGAGCCAGTCCCGTCTTAAAGATAAAATGTTTCGTCTTCATATTCCAGTTTCCGTGATCCACTGGAATTGTAAGTTTTTTTATCATAATTGTACGCTCCTTTTCTGATTTTCTACTTATTGCATACGCAGGAGATATGTAGATAGCAACTTCTTTGAGTTAGAAAAACAAAAAGCAAGAATATCCTGTCATTCTTTTTCTATCCAACCGGATATCTTGCACTATTTCTCATCCAGTCTTTTCTAAGTTTTCCTCCTAAACTGCATATTTTTTATATTCATCTGGGAACACCGTCTTTGCTTTTTCCGGCAGTATCCGGCAAAATAATTCCATATATCTGTCAAAAGCCTCATTACTTAACGGAGATGCCAGGGAAGCCAGACTCCATAACAGCAACTCTTCTTCCTCCGTATCATAGACCGAGCCTTGAGAAATTCCGTTTCCGTTATAAACCGGTTTGGGAATACGACTGATTTCCTTTAGTTCCGCTTTAGTTTCTGCTTTCAAAATCATCACGATCTTTTTTCGCACAAATTCCTCTATGATTTCCGGAAGCAGCCAGCGCCCTTGATACTGCACGGCACGCTGAAATATAATAGCCAATGCCTCTTTCCTTGCCTGCTGAAGTTTATCATTCTCCAGTTGTTCTATTTTCAATAAGCCATTTTGATATTCTTGTTCCAACATAATTGTCCCTCCACAAAAAAACCGGCATGGTGTTTTCATTCCCATACCGGTGTAAGTATTGTTACTATTTTGTTTATTCCAATGAAGCCAGATATTTTTCTACCATATCCACAACTTCTCTGGTGCCTCCTGTATCATCCAGTTTAGGCTGCATACAGTTCCACTCCCTCCTTTTTGATGGTATTATAAAATGGATATGCCCGGAGCCATTTTTCAAAATGGTCTTTGTTTTTTACGATTGGCATTATCATTAAATCATAATCAAAATTATATTCAAAGGTAAGGTCGGAAAGATCATGCCCTCTGCTTTGGATTTCCTCGTCCGATAAATCTACTAAAATCATAATGTCGATATCAGAATCTGCCCGGAAATCACCTCTTGCATAAGAACCGTACAAGATAACCGCCTTTAGCCTGTTTCCATACATCTGCTGTAAATCTTTTACATATTTCTGGAGCAGCCTCTCCATATCCTGAGACATAGAATCCCTCCTTTCCTCTTTCTAATTCTAATATATCCATTTTCACACATGAAATCAATGTGTCTTTCCTTAAATTTCATCCTCGCCTACAAGTTTCCCATGCACCAGATAACGGTAGTCACGCCTGCTGTTTACGCAGGTGGAAAGCGTCACCACACGGTCTGTTTCCGTTGGTCTGATGCCCGTATCATATCCGGCATAGGAAAGGATGCGTTCCAGGAAATCTCTAAAATCAGTATCTCCCGGAAATGCGTAAGTATATGCTTCGCTTCCAACGGATCCGGCATAACAGGAAAAAATCTGATATTTCAGGATATGCCCCGGTATGTAAAGATAAAAGTATGGATACGTCTCCCAGAGCGACTGGTCTGCATAATCAGAGAGTGTGCCGAACATACTGCCATTTTTCATGTTATGTCCATAGATAATCGTATTTTTGTCCGTAAAGTCCGTCTGGTTATGGTAATCCAGAAAGATACTTCCGCTGCTGTTGTATTCCCCGGTAAACAGATGGTGCAGATAATAGGTATTGTCTGTCCCCTGCACTACCGGATAGCTGACCGACAGCGCCGGAATTTCAATCCAGGCTGCCACATCCGGATTCATTTCCTTCAGTCTGTCAAAATCCACTTTCAGATAATCCTCCGGTGTTTCCGCGGCGTTTGCCGTTTCCTCCTCCGGTCTGTCTTCTGGTTTCTCCACAAATTCTTCCAGTTCCTTATAGGTGTCTTCTCCTTCCTTGTATTCGCCATAGATGCCCTTTAGTTTCCACGCTGCAAGTAAAAGAGCGCCTGCAGCCAGCAGGATGCCAGCCAGGAAGATCAGTTTTTCTCCCCGTTTCACTCTATCTCTCCTCTCTCTGTACCTGCAAAGAGGCCGCGTTTGCAGCCTTCTTTGCATAGTAATAGTCATCAATTCCCTTAATGTTCCCGTTCCAGTCACCGCTTTCATCCTGATCCCAGACCATACGGATTACCGGCAGGGACATCTCCCGGCAGATTTCATAAACTTTCCCACAGGCGTTTTGGATAATCCGCCGCTTTTCCACCTTATATGGGCAGAACCGGGGCTTTTCCTCCAGGCTGCACTGGGCGCATTTATGGTACTGCCGGTCACAGACTGTTTTCAACTTTTTGTCCATGTCAAAAGTTTCCAACAGATATTTCATCTTTCTGTGCTGAAACTCCTCTAGTACTGGTGTCAGGCTTCGGTGCATATTCACGCCCGCCAGACAGATAAAGGTATATCCGGACAAGTAGTGCGCGATGGAACCTTTTAGTCCGCCTTCCGTCAGATAAATATTTTCTGCCTCCAGATCTCCAATCACATGAACCGGGCTTCCGGAGGATACGCCACCTGGATACCCTGCGCTGGAAAGCCAAATATATTTGTTATTGTCACGAGGATTGTCCAGCCGGATCTGAAATGCCTGGATTTCTCCCGACATAGCCTCCACCGGAATCAAAAAGCCGGAGTTTTTCGCCTTGAAATTCATGGTCCAGCCTCCCTCCTTATCCCGGTAAAATCCCGGAACGCCTTCCAGTACACAGCCTTTCTTTTGGAGTTCCTCCGTATATTTGCGGAGTCCATACAGTGGAACACTTCGGTAGCGCCGCTGCCTGATCTGCTCCAAAGTCAGTCCCCGATTCATCAGGTTTTCCTTATGGGTGCTGTACAGGGGAAGCAGTTCCAGAAGTTCTGTATAAGTATGGTTGCGTACCTCAAGCGGAGCCAGTTCAGACTGTTCCGGCTCCTTTTTTTCGGCGTCCTGTCGCCGGGTTATCTCCCGGTATTCTCCTTTCCCAAGTGCCTCCCGAATTTCCCGGTTTGCTTCAGAGAAAGATACATGATGCAGGTCTGCATAAAGTTTCAACATCCCGCCGGAACCGTCACAGCGGTTGCACCGGAATACATTTTTCCCAGGACTGATATTCAGCCGTCCTTTCGTATCGTTGCAGAAAGGACAGTCATAGTAATTCCCCCGCCGCTTATGAAGCCGCAGGAGATGGACCACATCGGTTATGTCATAATCAAATCCCGGTCCATCATACATCCCTGTCTGCCCTCCTTTCCCCCACAGCCCTTTTGCAGGCTGTGGGATTTTGAGTTTCTTTTCATCCTGCCAGCGGCAGTGCCTGATTTAACAATACTCTGGCAGCTGCCGGTATCAGGTTGTTGTGCCCCCGGTAACTGGAAGCAAAATACTCCAGGCTTCCTGGGCTTTCCATTGCCACCTGGCCCATGGTCTTGCCGCCAAATTTCCCTTTTCCCCCGATTACAACCGCTTTTGCCTGCTCATAGGACATACGCTGTACCAGCTCTTCTACGGAAAGAGAAGCGTCAGGAAAGTTCCCCGACTGACTGTCTGGAATTGGCTGGCTTCCCTGTCTATGTGCGCTTCCCACCATATTTCCCTGAGTCTGCGCCTGCTGATAAAACTGGTTCATCATTGGATTGCCCGGATAGGACGATGCCGTTTCAAATGCCGGATTTGCTTCCTGTCCTCTTCCGTACATAGAAGGTTCTCCATATCCGGAAGTGTCTCCATGTACAGATGCCGGCCACTGGCTGCCATCCTTTTGCGGGACTGTAGCTGCCGACGCAGTCATTCCTTCTTGGTTCTGGTTCCACATCACACCAGGATCCGGATACTGCATCGAAACAGGGATTCCCGCATCTACCTGGTTTGGATCGTTGCTTTCCCCTACATCCGCAAACTGAACGCCAAAACCGGCATCAGAAAGCGCCCTGCCCACAGCGGCAGTTTCTGCCATTTCCAGAAATTTATCTCCAAACCTGGGATCGTCTGTCCGGAATTTCATGGAGAAGGCGTTTGCCACATAATTTTCTGAATCGTCCTTATGATCCAGATAGATCCTTGCTTCCGCAAGCGCCATCGTTTCATTAAAATTTAAAATGCGGCTGACGATTTTTCCCAAAGGATGGACCAGACGGAACCAGAGTTTTCGATATTTTACATCCAGATAAAGCTGATCCTCCTGTCCCTCCTGTTTAATGGTACGGGCAAGTTCCATAGGCTCAAAGCCTTCCACACGGTTCAAAGCTGCTACTGCCTGACTTTTCTTATAAAGTAATTCTTTCAATTATGTCCGCTCCTTTCTTTTCCAGAGCAGGTCTATCCCTCTTATCTAAGAAATAGCCTGCGTTTCTTTCTGATTGAAAACTATTTTCATACGGCAAGCCGGAACTGCTCCGGTTCCCTTTCTTTCAGGTACTCATAATAAAATCCGGTAATCCGTTCCCCCAGTGCCGTATTCCGCTTTCCAGCGTCATTGTTTTGGACAGCCATACATACAGCTTTCCACTGACCTACCAGATACACCCTTTTCTTCGCCCGGGTAATCCCCGTATAGAGGATGTTCCTTTTCAGCATCACATAGAACGCACTCACCCACGGGATGATGATAACATCACACTCGGAACCTTGGGATTTATGAATGGTGATGGCATTAGCATGTTCAATCATCTCCATCTGCTCCGGTTCATATTCCACAATACGCTTGTCCGCAAACTCAATCACTGTTTTTTCGGTTCCGTCCGCATCGGTATAAAAGCCTGTAATCCTTCCCATATCTCCATTGCTGGCCATATCTGTATTTTTGTTCTGAAGCACCTTATCGCCCTCCCGGAACATCTGACTTCCAATCTGGATTTCCCGTTTTCCGGATACCGGCGGATTGACCAGATCCTCCAGGCTTTTGTTCAGTTCATTGGCTCCGTTTACCGTCTTTACCCTGAACGGTGTCAAAATCTGCACATGGTCCAGCCCATGCGCCGCCGCTTCTTTCTGATAAAGTGTCCGTACAATCTCCGCTGTCTTTTCTGCACTATTACTGGAGATAAACTGAAAATCCTCTCCAAAGTCAAATCTGGTATCTCCCGCCAGCATCTTTCTAGCATTTAAGTGGATATTGCTGGTTTCTCCTTGCCGGTATACCAGATCCAGTTCTGTGACCGGAATGATACCGCAGGAAATTAACTGACGAAATAAATCCCCCGCCCCCACGGATGGAAGCTGGTTTACATCCCCCACCAGCAGGATACGGGCGGCAGGTTTTACCCGCCGGAAAAATTCATATCCCAGGTGCATATCCACCATAGACACCTAATCCAGATTCAGAAACTCGGCTTCCAGATACTCAAAAGCCGATTCGCCGTCTCCAAAATCCCCGGTCACTCCCAGCGCCAGGTGCATGGTCGATGCGCTTTCAAACCCAGTGCTTTCCGCCATCCGCCTTGCAGCCCTCCCAGTAGGAGCCATAAGCTGCACCTGCGTCCTGCACACCCGTTCATGAATATGCAGGATAACCTTTAGCACCGTGGTCTTCCCGGTTCCCGGACCTCCGGTTATAATGCTGATATTATTCCGGAACACCATACGGACAGCCTGTTTCTGCTTTTCTGACAATGTGATATGGAGTTCCTTTTGTGCCTGTTCCAGTTCCGACTCAATCTCATAGGATTTTCCCTGTTTCAACAGACGCCTGGCAATCATAGCTGCCGTCTGAGTTTCCTCTTCATACCTCTTTGCCACATATACTTTCCGCCCGTCTATCACAATACTATCCTGCATGACCAACCGGTAGAGTACCTGCTGGATTTCCGTCTCCGAGACAGCTGGGCAGGGCAGATCCTGATTCAGCATGGCGAAAGCCCGGCTGACCAGAAGTTCCTTTTCCAGATACAGATGCCCTTCCTCTTTCATGGCGGTTTCCATCAGATAGGAAATACATCCGGAAATTCGCATTGGATCATTAAGCGCCTGGCAAGTCTGCCTGCCAATAGCATCCACCGTAAGGAACCCAAACCCTTTCACGGCGCAAAGCTGATAGGGCCTGGTCTGGACAATCTCAATGGACTTATCCCAAAATTCCTGAAGGATCATATTGACTTTCTTTGGCGAAACCTTGTACGGTGCCAGAAATGTCATCAGCTCGCGGAACACTTTGTTTTTTCCAAAGGATTCCACAATGCGATCCAATTTTTTTCTGGAAATTCCACGCACATTCAGCAGTTCTTCCGGATGTTTTTCTATCACCTCCAGGGTATTCAGACCAAATTTCGCATAGATTGCCTCTGCCATTTTAGGCCCTACGCCTTTTACAGCGCCGCAGGAAAGGTATCCTAAGATCCCTTCCCGCGTCCTCGGCACAATTTCCATGAAGTTCTCCACCGCATACTGTAGCCCGTGGCTTGACTGTTCCCATGTTCCCTCCATCTCCACTTGGATCTGGTCGGTCAGGGGCAGGTCAAAGCCAACCGCCACAAAGCCAATCTGCTTGTAATTTTGCAGATATTTGTCTCTGGCCGCCAGCGGTACAGAGGTGTCTTCCGTGATAAACTGGGCGATTGTATATCCATTGCTCTCATTTTGAAAAATTTTTCTTCTGAACCTGCAGCGCATGTTCTATCTCCTTCCAACTGTAAATCCTTTCCAGTTCAAACGGTTTCTTTTCCCCGTCATACCAGTACACCTCCTTTCCCGTATCATACGCATAGTGGATTTCCTCCTCCATACCGGATGAGATCCGCCTTCCGCAGATAATCAGTATGTTGCAGAAATCCAGAAGCTGCTTTCCAATCGAAAGCGCCAGTTTCCTCTCCTCTAATATCTTGTCATCCAACATAAGAGGCAGATACGCATGAGAGGCAAAGGTACGGCAATGATACAACGCTGCCATCCGTTCCATGTAAAACTGGGCCATTTCCATGTTATGCTTTTCCTGCTCTCTTCGACTATCAGACAGTGGAGAGCAGATATACGCCCGTTTCCCTTTCAACATCACGCCGCCTCCTTTTTAATTCGGAAAATCCGGTTCTCCGTTTCTTTGGCATAATCCGCAAAAATATCCGGATGCTGGATTTTGAGTTTTTCCATCTGCTCTTTCCCAATGATCGTGCGCCGGGTACGGTTATACGTAATCCGGTAACGATTGGTGCCGTCCTCCACAAGCGCCTTGCAGCCTTGTCCCAGAAGTTCCACAAAGGGAACCGAGATAGCACGCTGCTCTGCTTCGATCTCTTTCTTGCGTTTTTCCAGGGCAGATTTTTCTTCTGCCAGGGACAGATACTTTTCCAGGCTCCGTGATTCCAGTGTGGTGATATTGATTTCCGGAATGGCTTTGTCCGCATACCCGCTGTAACGGCGGATACTGGCAAGCACCAAATCCGGTTTCCCCATCAATGGAGGTTCTTCCTTTTTCTGCACATATTCATTCCAGAAATAGGATTCCTGTTCAATGATATCCTGTTCTTCCATCAGATCACGCTCCAGGGGGGCGTACACAAACTCACTTTCGTTATTTCCCCACAGACAGGCAATATACGCCTGGCTGATATTCATAACCGCCATGTAATGCCGCACCTGATAGGCATAGTGTTCCGGAATTTTCCCATCCGCCCACTTGTCCTTTGCGTTATAGTTGCAGGTTTTGCACTCCAGGATGGCATAACTTCCATCCGGCATATGCACGAAATAGCGATAGGTAATGTTTTGTAATAATTATATTTAATGTTTTAATCCATATTTACCCTCATATTTTCCAATAGTTTCTTCATGTCATTGTGTTCAACATCCCTAATCATGCTTTCAATAGTTGTAGCGAACATAGCCAACTCTACTGATTGCTGATGATAATGAGTTGTTATAAGCACTGGAATAAGGTAATACATTGAATCCTCAATTAGTTTGTCATAAGCCATATTAAAGGCTTTTAATGAACAGTTTTCTGCACTAGGATTACATATGATTTTCCAAATACCTTTATAATCCTGAATCCATTTAAGTAGCTTAATAAACTCTTTCTCTTTTGACTTCATAGTTATTTCATCTCCTTTTTATTACTGCCTAGTAATAATTCTATCATATGGATATGCTATAATCAATTACAATATAACTAACTAGTAATAATCTGCTGGAGCCAATTTATATGTCAAAAGTGTTACAGGATGTGAGTTTAGGTGACAATTTGAAAAAGTATCGCAAATCAAGAGGTTTAACCCAAGCAGAAGTATGTGCAAAACTCACTTTGCTTGGTAGACCAATGCTACAGTCTAACTATGCTCAAATTGAGAATGGTCAGCGTAACATTTTTGTTAGCGATTTGGTAGCTCTTAAACAAATTTTTGGAGTATCATACAATGAACTGTTTGAAGATATTACCATTAAGAGTAAATATGATGAATAATTTGATAATCATCACTCCACATTTTCCCCCGCTCTACACCGTACGTGAAACTTTCATTTCATACGGCGTTCCATCAGTGTAGTTTAGTATTTCTAATATCATTCACCTATCAATTATTATTTACAGATTTTTGGTAGGTCTAGTTTTTCCCTCAACTTGTTTATTTTGTCTAATTGATGTTGATTAAGGTTATATTTACTAATGTAGAATTTTATAGTTTCTGCTTTGGTTGCATGAATTAGTGCGTGCATATCTTTATGAATGATTACAAGATTGTTGTACTTATCTGTTCCTCCTGCATGAATTGGAGTTTTGTGATGACAATGAATATCCTCTATATCCAATTCAATTCCAAGTATCGAACACTTACCTTGTTGCGCACAAAATAAGGAAATTCTATTATCCATGTATTCTATGGATCTGTTCACACATTTTAATCTCATTAGGTGTAATACCTTATTCATATCCAGTTGTAAGAATTTATGAATTTCCATTCTTCCTGCAACTGTGTATTTATTGATACTACTCTTTTTATTCATGGCATTTTTCGTTCTAATATAGGCGACAGGAACTAGTAAGGTATCTCCTACCATTCTAAGCATTTTGCTTTTTCCATATGTTTCCCATATATATCCATGATGACTTACATCTGGCGTAACTCTATGATAGTCTCGCTGTAGCTTGTTACTTAACTGCTTTTGAATATGATATCCCATTCTACTCAAGTCAGAGCTGATTCGCGTGGCTATTCGGTAATAGTTATGGACTCCTATAACCATTGCATTGTACCGAGCTGTCTGTCTATATCTGTCTTTATCATCTTTTGGATGTGCCATATTTTTAATCTGTTTACTTAGTTTTTCCTTAACTTGCTTTTGTGCTTTGTCATTCATGTGAGAAATTGCAACATACTTATTCCTTTTTTGATTAGCTTTAACTTTAAATCCTAAATACGAAGAGTACGTTTTCCTCAAATCAACTATTTTAGATTTTTCTTCTGATATTTCTAATTTCAACCTTGTGAATAGCCACTGCTTAACTGCTATAAATGTCCTTTTGGCTTCATTATAGGTCTTGCAAAATATTTTGAAGTCATCTGCATATCTCACCATATAGATTTCCTTTAGATTTGTGTTTCTGAGCGCTCTATATTTATTTCCTTTGTGACTGTAGGAGTTAAGTGCGGATACATAGTTATGTCTGGTTGGTAACTCCTCCCATTGACTGGCAACCCACCAATCTAATTCATTTAGAACTATATTGGATAATAGTGGCGAAAGTATTCCTCCTTGCGGAGTGCCTTTTTGTGGATAGATTATATTTTTATCTGGGAGTCTTATAGGTGCTTTGAGCATTTCTTTAATGATACAGATTAGCTTTTTGTCTCTAATGCCCATCGTCCATATTTGTCTTATAAGTTTCGCATGATTGACATTATCGAAAAATCCTTTAATATCAATATCCACAACATAATACATATTTCTCTGTTGTATATTATAGGCACATATAGCCATAGCATTTTCGGCACTTCTATTTGGTCTAAATCCATAGCTATTTTTATTGAATTTAGCTTCACATATAGGCTCTAGTATCTGTAATATACATTGCTGAACTATTCTATCCCATATGCAAGGAATGCCTAGTGGTCTTTTTTTATCGCTACCGGGTTTGGGTATGTCGACTCTTTTGACCATTTTGGGTTTGTACCAACTTAGCTTTCTCTTAACAATTTTCACAAATTCCTCTGGTGATAGTGTTTCTAAGTCTTCTATTGTTAGCTTATCTACACCTGCCGTTTTACTTCCAGTGTTCCGCTTGATGTTTCGGTAGGCAAGTTTGATGTTATTATCACTTGAGATGTACTTCATTAGATTGGGAAAAATTTCACCATTTTTACTTTTGGCATATAGCTTGTCTAAGGTTTCCGTCATGTCATAATATTCCATATGCCTTAGTGTTTTAGTCTTTGTTCTATAATCAGACGGCATAGGACACCATCTCCTTTCAGAAATGATTTTTTTGTCATACTCGAATCCTATTATCTGAATGATATATAAATACTTTTCTTACACTGACTAGAGGCTGTTCCTATTGCAATATTACATTACAAGTCAAAGGTCATGCCTCCGCTCTCACTGGAATTAAGGCAGGTTATATAGAATATCTAATTTCCCTGCCACTACTTCATCGGTTGGTAACACCTCCATAGTTCCAGCTTTCGACGTTCCAACAGTTCTATCTCTTACCATATGTACTTAGGTGCTTACTTTAAGCCTTGTGACACAAAATTGCCTGTAACAATTTAGGGATTTTCATAGACGATAGTTTTACTCGTCCCCGTCACACACCTATTTAGGTGATAAGCATTTCTACTTATTATGTTTATAGACTCGTACATTCGCAAGTTCGTCAGTCCTAAGTTTGGACATTCTCACCATATACATTTTATAGACCCCAGACCTATAGGATACACCAACCACCTCTGGTTAGCTTTCGTGTGGTAATAAATTCCCCTTACGGTATCTCTCGGTCCACTTTACCGAGCTTCATACAATTAAACTCATTACCATTTTATTAACTGCATGTCGGAGCTTCAGGGGGAGCATTTCAAGGCGTTACCCTATCATTCTACTCCTCGAACTGTTAGTTCTTCTGGTTAGCTTAACCAGCGCATCGTCTTTTCAACGATGAACGTCTCGCACAAAGTCAACATCCGCAATCATAAACGGGTAAAGCGGATGTCGAAACATGATCCGCACTGGAAACACATCCAGTCCGGTTTTCCTGGCGAATATCTCCGCCACCAGATCTTCCAGCCGGTGTCCCACTTCTTTGGCTACCCAGTTTGCTTCCTCTTCCTCGATTGCCGGCATAACGCCAATCTTGTTGTAGTAAACATCTCGGTTGGTGGCAAAGGGTGAAATCCCCATGATTGCCGCCACATCACTGCCGCCGATACCCAGTCGGCGGTAGGAAAGCCAGTCCTCCCTTGTAAGATTACTGATGTCAATCACCTGTTCCGGTTCATAATCCATTCGCAATGTGCTTTCCATATATTTTCCTCCTTAACAATTTACAGCCCCATATACGTCAAATTCTTTCCAGTCCAGCGCAAGGGCTTTGGTAATATCCTCTTCCATGCGTAAAAGCTGGCTGCCGGGTACCCCCTGGCAGGCTGCATAGAAAGGCGCTTCGCCGATGGCATAATAAAGGTCGTGTGCCGTACAGTTTCCCTCCCCATTCTGGGCGATATACATCTCTACCACCTCATTGCGGATAGATGCCCGGATCTTCATTTTTTTCATCAGCAGTTTTAAACAATTCGCCGGATTGTGAATCTCAATCTCCAGAAGCGCCGCAAGGTTAGCCGCTGCGTCCAGATACCTTGCATACACCTGCTTTAAATTCTCCCGGTAATCCAGGATTGTAGCGTGGTGTTTGTGATGCAGGGTTATAGGGCTTCCCAGACCAAGGGTATGGTTCTTTCCCTCCGTCAGCAGCATGGGATACAGATTAACACCGCTGGCTGCCACGTCAGAAGTGACAAGCCGAAGCGCCGGAGTCAGTTTCTTCTCCTTTACTCCATACCGGTCCAATACCTCCCGGTAAGTGTCCAGAAGTTCCGGACTTCCTTCCAGCTTCCACATAGCACTCATCACTGAATGATCATAAGTTCCGGAGCCTTCCATGTAGGCGCTGCCCTTGAAATTGGCGTTCAGATACTCACTTGTAGTCTCGAAGACCGCTTTCATATCCAGCACACTGTACTCATGGCTGTCTCCGCCATGAACAGCAGACACTTTGCCGTCTGCGATCTTAATGAGACTTTCCCCTTTTGCCACCTTCAGGCAGTAATTCACTACCTTTGCATAAGTTGCCTTATCCAGTTTCCGAAGTCCGTCTCCGTTTACACCGGCCCGGCTCAAAATTGTCTGGATTGCGCAGTCGCGGATGGGATAAATTTCACCTCGCATCTTCAAAAGAAGCTGCGTATTCTTCTCTGTATCCGCAAGGATATCGTCCATCTCTTTTACTCCGCTTTCCAGGTTCTTTGCCTCCTTTTCCAGCGGGATCAAGCGAAGGGAACGGGTTGGCTTGCGAATCCAGCGAGATGACCGGCTGCGCCGGGAGAGAAACGAAAGCATCTCCTCTGCCGTGTCAAAGGTTTCTACAAACCCATCTGCATACACCATTGTTTCATTCATGTTTTTCTTCCACCTTTCTTAAAAATTTTTATCCATAAACAGCCGAAGCTGATTGTGGCAAGCCACACACTTAAACAAAAATACTACGGAAAACGTAAACGGCTGCTCGTGCAAGCACGGCAGTTGCTTTCCGGGCGTATCGCACAAAAAAAGGATGATCTGAGAAATGTATTCTTTCTCCAATCATCCTTAAAATTTTGGTATTCACCTAAAAAACAAAAAAAGTGCCACATTGCCAATTCAGGCATACTGTGACACTGATCTACAAACATAAACAACTTATGCCGGGAAAAGCTTCCGCTTTTCCTCTCGATGTCTGGGATTTCCAAAAATCCCAAAACACTTTTCCCAAAAGGGAACATATAAAAAACAACTATATCAGTATACTAGCACAGGATATAGTAGCTGTCAATTTATTTCATAGCATATATAGTATTTCAATAAAGCACAGCTTCCTTATTTTATGGATATCTCTCCTGTTTTTCTAACATCTGCCCTAAATTTATTTTCCATCTGACTCTATGTCCGCAAGGACAAACTCAATCTGCCGGCTAAGAAAATCCCTGCAACTGCTTAAAACTCTGCCGTGCTGTCGTTGTTCATCTTTCGCATTTTTTTCGCACAGTTCCCTATAAACACAGTCATCGCAGTTATTCGCCAATGCCTCCCGTATCCAATCCAATTCTTTCTGCGTACCTATTATTTTCATCTAAAACACCTCATTTTCATCATACCCCAAAACTGTATTTCTATCACTACTTTTCTCAAGAAGTATTATAACAGGAAATTACGGTTATATTACGTAATATAACCATTTATCAAATATTATCTCTATTTTATTCCGTAATTTACTGCAATTAAATAGTTTAAAATCGAAAGAAAGAACAGAAGAGAGGTGGAGTGTATGGACAAAAAATTTATTGGTGACCGGATTACCGAACTGCGGATTAAAAAAAATATCTCAGAATATCAGATGAGTTTGGATCTTGGCAAGAACAAAAGCTACATTCAGTCTATTTCTTCTGGACGTTCTCTTCCAACCATGCAGAATTTTCTGGAAATCTGCGAATACCTGGAAATCACTCCTGCCCAGTTTTTCGATACAGAACTGCATAACCTTCCCTTGTTTGAAAAAGCCACGGATCTGTTAAAGCAGCTTGATGATGAAGATATGCTTGCTGTAATCAGCATACTGAACCGTCTTGCCTTTAAGCACAAATAATTTTCCCAAACTGCCCTTTCCCGGGCAGTTTTTTCCAATTATCTTCCTTTTCCCACTATTTTCTTTACAAATGGCAAAAACCATGATGTACCTTGAAAACCACATACCCTCCCCGTAAGAGAGATACGGGTTCCGGCAGATAGTGTAGCATTTTGCGCGCCTGCCGGATGGAAGATTACATAGTAACGCCGGATACATGGCCGGATAGGGCATAGGAACTGGCTTACGGGAAGGAAACTTTTTAATCCAATTCAACACTGATTTGTTACATAAGGAAATTTACAAGACGGCAGAAAAAATGTATACTATTGGCATGAGGATGTCTTAGTTATACGTTTTCTCTGCTGTTTTTGAAAGGAGGATACATGACAGCAGAAACGAACTCATTAACCTCTGCAATATCATCCGGTGGATCTAATACTTACTCCGTAAGTGAGATTGCCATCATTCTCGGAATCAGTAAACGATCTGCTTATAAACTTTGCGAGCAGAATCTTTTTATTTCCAAACGGATTGGCAGAATTATACGGGTAAATAAAAAATCCTTTGAGGACTGGCTGAATAGCAGACCTGAATAAAGGAGAAAACGTATGGCTACAATCATTAAACGCAAAAAGAACTATTCCGTTGTTTACTATTAC
Organism: uncultured Lachnospiraceae bacterium; assembly: GCA_959022495.1. Taxonomy (GTDB): domain Bacteria; phylum Bacillota; class Clostridia; order Lachnospirales; family Lachnospiraceae; genus Mediterraneibacter. The sequence goes on from CAUEYX010000001.1 coordinate 205,700, forward strand.
GAGACGCCTGAAGGTGAAAAGAAACAAAAGTGGGAGACATTCACCAGCTACAAAGATGCAAACAGAAGGAAGATCGAAGTGGAAAATCAACAGGAAAATGGCACTTTTATAGCGCCTACCTCCCAGACCGTTGAAGATTTTCTTTATGATTTTGTAACGCTCTATGGCGAAAAAAACTGGGGATTAAGTACCTATGACAGTAATCTTGGACTAATCAGTAACTATATCAACCCAATCATAGGTTCTGTTCCAATTCAGCAGGTAAACCGCAAATTTGTAGATATTTATTACAATACGTTGAAGAAAACAAAACCTGTAGTCGTCAGGAACCGTAAACCTAAAAACGAATTTCTTCCCACATCTACCATTGAAAGAATTTTTAAATTACTTTCCTGCGCTTTTAATCAGGCGATTAAATGGGAAATGGTCGGTAAAAATCCTTTCCAGCTTTCAGACGCTCTTCCAAAAACAAAGTACAAAAAACGTGACATCTGGACACCAGATATAATTTGCCAGGCGCTCAATAGCTGTAAGGACAGTAAACTGTATGTGGCAATGAACCTTTCCTTCGCCTGCTCCATGCGTGAGGGAGAAATTCTTGGACTGACCTGGGATCATGTAAATATCACGGAACAGGCGATTGCGGAAGATAATGCTTATGTGGATATTAAACAGGAATTACTCCGGGTGTCCAAAAGAGCAATGGAACAACTGGATGAGAAGGATATTTATTATATCTTTCCTCCTCTGATGCCGAATACATCAACTAGGGTAGTTCTTAAAAAACCGAAAAATGACAGTAGTATCCGGCGTATCTGGCTTCCTAAGACACTTGCATACATTTTACGGGACTGGAAAAAGGCTCAGGAAGAATTAAAAGGATTCCTTGGGGATGAATATCATGATTATAATCTGGTCGTTGCATTGGCAAACGGCCGTCCCTGCGAGGGGCGAGTATTATTAAAACTCTTTAACCAATTAAGAAAGGAAGCAGGGCTGCCAAATGTAGTTTTCCACTCCCTTCGTCATTCCAGTACCACCTATAAGCTGAAACTCAATCATGGCGACATCAAAGCAACCCAGGGAGATACTGGTCACGCACAGGCAGATATGGTCACCGAGATTTATTCCCACATTCTGGACGAAGACAGAAAAATCAATGCGCAGAAATTTGACGCTGCATTTTATGCGAATCCGGATCTCAGCAAATACAATCCACCTACCCCGGATCAGAAAAAGGGAGAAGATCAAATTGACATCAATGCTCTGATTGCACAGCTAAAAAAATCGCCAGAACTTGCCAGTACTTTAGCGCAGCTTCTGGCTCAGTAGTTTATTAGCAGAAAAATCAGCAATTCTCTTATTAGCAGGAATGTTGATTTTATTAGCAAAAAGTGGCGGGACAGTTCAAATCCAAATTAGCAAAATTTATAATTATACATTTTGGATGGCATATGTTTTTCCGAAAGAGAAAACGCCACAAATCGTATGATTCATGGCGTTTATACGTTCCTGACTGGAGTCGAACCAGCGGCCTATTGCTTAGGAGGCAATCGCTCTATCCTACTGAGCTACAGGAACCTATTTATATTATAACGATTTTATGCAACCGTTACAACCAAATTATTCATTTTTGGATTTGAACGAACCGACACTTAGGAGGCGGTCGCTCTATCCAGCTGAGCTACGGAAACAGATATGATTAATTGTGCCTTTGCCAGACACAATTAATAATATACCATGTTTTCTTTGTTTTCTCAACCTTTTTTGTTTATCTAGTAAAATTTTCGTCCTATGCTATAATGATCTTACCGGAATCAGTGAAAACAAGAACCAACAGAATCATTCTTTCCAATCAAAGAGGAGGCCTAATTCCATGAGACTTTTTATTGCCATCCGGCTTTCAGATGACATGACGAAAACCCTGGTAAATTTGATGCATGATCTAAAGAAACAGGGGATTGAAGGCAGTTATACTCCGGCGCAGAACCTTCACATGACGCTGGCGTTTATCGGACAGTACGACGACCCTGAAAAGGTAAAATCCGTTTTGAAGCGGATTCCCCTGCCGGAGTTCCGGCTGAGCCTGTCAGATTTCGGGAATTTTGGCAGCATTCTCTGGGCGGGGGTAAAAGGGAACCAGAAGCTGAAAACTTATGTAAAGGATCTGCGCTCGGCCCTTGACGCTGAGGGGATTCCATATGACAGGGATAAATTCATTCCGCACATAACGCTGGTGCGAAAATATTCTGCAAAGCGTCCATATAAAGCGCGTATGCCGAAAGCGGAAATGATCGTAAAAAAGGCGTCCCTGATGAAATCAGAGCAGAAAAACGGAAAAGCAGTCTATAAAGAAATATGAAAGCAGAGCCCTTTTCAGCTGCGGACTGTCTGTCAGCCCAGCTTTCCCCGCCTGTATTCCAGAGGTGTGACGCCGTGCGTTTCACGAAAGACCTTTCCAAAGTACGCGCTGTTTGAGAATCCGCACTGCAGCGCAATATCAAGGACTGAATCACCGGTATCCTTTAAAAGCGTTTCCGCGCACTGCATGCGGTAGTCCATCAGATACTCAAATGGTGTCTGATGGATTGTATTTTTAAAGCACCGGGTACATTCCCTTGGGCTGACAGAAGCGGAATCGGCAATCTCTGCCAGGGAGATCCGTTCGCTGTAGTTGTCCTGTATAAAGGCAAGCATGGTCTGTATGCGGTCCTGGTCTGCCGTCTTAAGGGGCATCCTGTCTGCTTCCAGGGAACGGATCTCTTCCATCAGGAGAAGCCAGATATCAGAGAAGACGTTCCGTATCTGGAATTCGCAGTTCGGTTCCCGCTGGAGCAGGGATGCTTTTTTAAGCAGGGACAATATTTTCTTCTGCACCGGGTTTCCGTCTCGGAATTCCACTAAGTCAAACCGCTTGTCCTGAATGACAGGGGTGATATATTTTGTCTCGAAGATACTCTTGAAATGTCCGCTCAGGAATATGGGATGGAACAAGTGAGAGCAGTTGATTACCTCCGCGGACGTTCCTTCCGCTTCCATGGCGGCAAGGATATTCGAATTGATAAAAAAGCCTTCCCCTTCAGAAAAATGATATGTCTGATGAATGGTAGTGACCTTCATATCCCCTTTCCGCATATAGCTGAACTCCACTTCTTCATGCCAGTGCCAGGGAATGTGCGTCTTCCGCATATTTGCTGTATGCATGACATACGGGTACTCTGGTGTCATTCCTGCAATTTCTTCCAGCTGATTACTATGAATTTTAATTCCTTTGATCTCCACGGCTGACCTCACATTATAATTTTAAATACAAGTTTGGCTGTATATTTATATTATTTAAGCATAAATATATATATTTGTCAAAATAGGAAATATATAATGAAATCACAGATAAAGCAGGAAAGCCGAAAATGAAAGGAGGAAAAAAGATGTTATTATTTGCGGGAATTATTGTATTGCTGGTGGGTTTATCTTATTTTGAAGAGAAGGTAAAAGAATAATCCAGGATCTGCCGCCGCTTCAAAATGCAGCCTGCGTGAAATCCAGCCTTTCGAAAGAGGGGTTGTGCTGGTATAATATAAAATATGTACAGGCATGGGAGGCGGCAGACCAATATGACCATTAAAGAGATCGCCCGTCTCGCCGGCGTATCCAGCGCCGCGGTATCGCGGTATTTAAATGGCGGATACATCAGTGAGGAGAAACGGGCACAGATAAAAAAAGTGATCGAGGAGACCGGATACCACCCGTCTGCGCAGGCGCGCACCCTTCGCACGAAGCGTGCCTGCCTGATCGGGGTAGTTGTACCGAAGATTAACTCAGAGAGCATCAGCCGGGTGACGGAAGGCATCGGCAGCGTGCTCTCAGCGCGGGGCTATCAGATGCTTCTCGCAAGTACGGATAATAATGCCAAAAAGGAGATCGAGTATCTCCATCTGTTTGAGAAATATCCGGTGGACGGAATTATCCTGATCGGGACTATGATTACCGCGGAGCACAGAAGATTTCTCAAGAATGTGAAAATTCCTGTTGTTGTGACGGGACAGTATACGAAATATGCCAACTGCATCTATCATGACGATTATGGAGCGGGAAAGGCCATGGGCAGGCTGGCCGCGTCTTTCACCCACGCTCAAGTAGCCTATATCGGTGTGACGCGGGAAGATAAGGCGGCCGGAGCGGCGAGAGAAGACGGATTCCGCGCGGGCATGAAGGCAGAAGGCAGGGAGCTGGAAGATGGGTATGTGCGGATCTCTGCTTTCCGCGCGGATTCCGGATATGAGGCGGCAATGTCCCTTCTGAAGGAAAAAAAAGATATCGATGTCATATCCTGTGCTACGGATACGATTGCTGCAGGGGCGATCAAGGCGCTCAGGGCGCTGGGAATGAACCTTGCCACAGTCAGAGGGGGATTAGACGGTGAAGCAGAGGCCAGGACGGGGGAAAAGGAGAATCTGCCGGAACAGCCCGGGATGATTGTCACAGGGTTTGGCGATAACCAGCTCTTAAAAGCAGCTGCCGGCGGAATACCCACCATACACTTTGGTTATAAGACCAGCGGCATCCGCAGCGCGGAACTTCTTCTGGACGTAATTGAGCGCGGAGAGAAGATCCCCATAGAAATGAAACTGGGCTTTCGGCTGGTGGATGGGGATTCCGTATAATCAGGCTGTGATTATGCACAAAATTGAATGTTAAATATCAGTAAAAATGCCATATTTACAAATGGCATTTTTTTTCTTATTATTAACTCAAGATATGAAATCGATTTCACAAAAATGAGATTTCATACACAGAAAATACTTTATATTAAGGGAAGGAGAGGTAATATGGATTACAGGGAAACTGCAAAAAGCATCCTGGATCAAGTGGGAGGGAGCAAGAATATTGTATCCGCTGCTCACTGCGCGACAAGACTGCGCCTTGTGATTGCGGACAATACCAAGGCAGACAAAGAAGCGATCGAAAATGTGGAAGGGGTAAAAGGAGTTTTTGAAGCTTCCGGGCAGCTTCAGATCATCCTTGGAACGGGCACGGTCAACAAAGTCTTCGATGAGTTCATCTCCATCGCTGGAATCACCGCCAGCTCTAAGGCAGAAGCAAAGGAGGCCGCGGCGCAGAAGCAGAATATCTTCATGCGGGCGATCAAGCTGCTGGGCGATATTTTCGTACCGATTATCCCAGCGATCGTGGCCAGCGGTTTTCTCATGGGGATCATGAATTCCCTTGATTTTATGATTAATAACGGGTTCATCAGCATGGATACCAGCAGTTCGATCTATGTATTCGCGAACTTGTTCAGCAACACCGCATACACATTCCTGCAGATCCTGATCGCGTTTTCCGCAGCCAAGGCATTCGGTGCCAATCCTTATCTGGGCGCAGTGATCGGCATGATCATGATAAACCCGTCCCTGCAGAATGCGTACACAGTGGCCACAGAGGGGGTACAGCAGACACAGTCCGTATTCTTCGGGCTCTATGATATTGACATGGTAGGATATCAGGGACACGTAATCCCGGTTGTGATTGCGGTATGGGTACTCTCAGTGATTGAGAAGAAACTGCACAAGATTGTGCCGGAAGTGCTGGATCTCTTTGTGACTCCGCTGGTCAGTGTATTCATTACAGGTTACCTCACACTTTCCGTGATCGGTCCGGTCTTTGTGTGGGCGGAGAACGCGATCCTCGGAGGAATCCAGTGGCTGCTTACACTTCCGCTGGGCATCGGAAGCCTGATCATGGGCGGTTTATACGCTCCAACCGTGGTGACGGGCATCCATCAGATGTACACGGCTATCGACATCGGGCAGATCGCCCAGTATGGGGTGACATACTGGCTTCCGCTGGCAAGCGCGGCGAATGTGGCACAAGGTGCGGCTGCCCTGGCTGTAGCCCTGAAGTCCAAGGATAAGAAAGTAAAATCACTGGCGCTTCCTTCCTCACTGAGCGCGTTCATGGGAATCACGGAGCCGGCGATCTTTGGTGTGAACTTACGATTCTTCAAACCATTTATCGCAGGCTGTATCGGAGGCGGCTGCGGAGCGCTGTACGCTTCTCTGGTACATCTTGGAGCCAAAGGAACGGGCGTGACAGGTATATTCGGCATCCTGCTCTGCCTGGAGCAGCCGGTACAGTACGTAATAGAGATGGCAATCGCGGTAGGAGTCGCATTTGTGATTTCCTTCCTTATCTATAAGGATCAGAAGCCAAAGACAGAGACGGCCGGCATTGAAGATCAGTCAGCCGGAGGATCCGCCGCGGATGGCGAAAAAGCTCCGCAGAACAGCGGATCAGCACAGAACGGAGAAACGGCCGCGGCACAGATCTTGGAAGAGACCATTTACAGCCCGGTAAAGGGAGAAATAGTTCCTCTTTCGGGGGTGAATGATGAAACATTCGCGTCTGAGATGCTGGGGACGACGGTCGCGGTAGAACCGGAGGATGGAAAGATCGTATCACCCTGCAGCGGCGAAGTGATCAATGTATTCGATACAGGGCACGCGGTCTGCATCGCAACAGAAGGTGGCGGAGAGCTTCTTATCCATATCGGAGTAGATACAGTGAAGCTCAATGGAAAAGGCTTTACAAAGAAAATCGCGGATGGAGAGAAAGTCCATACGGGAGACCTTCTGATCGAGGCGGACCTGGATGTGATCCGCGCAGAAGGATATTCGGCAGCGACCATGGTGATTCTCACCAATGCGGACCAGTATTCGGAAGTGGCAAAAACAGAGCCGGGCGCGGTGGGAACCGGCAGCGCGGTCATGAAGCTAAAAAAATAACCGCCGGAAGAGTCTGGTCAATAACAGAAAGAAATTCTTTGAGATATGGAGATGAAATATGAACGCACTGACAAGGGATTTGATAAAGCTAACAGAAAAAGCAGAAAAGGAGGCGCCGTCAGACTCTCCTTTCCGACAGAAAATTCACCTGATGCCGCCAGTGGGATGGCTCAATGACCCCAACGGACTCTGTCAGTTTGGCGGCGTTTACCACGCTTTTTTCCAATACTCACCTTTTGACGCGGAGGGCGGCGTTAAGATCTGGGGGCACTGCACAAGCGGTGATATGACTGCCTGGGAATATCAAGGGGCAGTCCTGTACCCGGACCAGCCATTTGACTGCAGCGGTGTGTATTCAGGGTGTGCCTTTGTCGAAGACGGAGAGATGTATCTGTATTACACCGGGAATGTAAAGCTGGAAGACAGAGAGGATTACGATTATATCAACAGCGGGAGAGAGGCAAATACCGTGCTGATATCTACCAGGGACGGCAGGCATTTCGGTCCCAAGCGCCAGCTGATGAGAAATACGGACTATCCGTCTGACCTGACGCTTCATGTGAGGGACCCTAAAGTGTGGAAAGTCCGGGATACTTATTATATGATCCAGGGAGCGCGCACAAAGGAAGATACGGGGCAGGCGCTGATCTTTTCGTCGAAAGACAAGGTAAACTGGACCATGTACAGCCGCGTTGAGACGAAAGATCCTTTCGGCTACATGTGGGAGTGCCCGGATTATTTTGAGATCGGCACAACGAAGATCCTCTCTGCTTCTGTACAGGGATTAGAAGGCGGGATCTGGGATGACAGGAATGTATATCAGTCCGGATATTTTCTTGTGGAAGGGGATATTCTGGGAGAGTACGCACTGTCAGAATACAGGCTGTGGGATTATGGATTTGACTATTATGCGCCGCAGAGTTTTGAGACTGGGGATGGAAGGCGGATTCAGATCGGATGGATGGGAATGCCGGACTGTGAAGCATATACCAATCCGACGATAAAAGACGGATGGCAGCATTGTTTTACTTTCCCTCGGGAGATCTTTCTCGAAGACGGGATTGTACGTCAGCGGCCGGTCAGGGAACTCCGGGATAGAGAACGGGTTGTCAGGGAAGTTCAGACGCAGCCGGATTCGGAACTCTTTCAGATAGAAGGATATGAGATTTATGATCTGGAAGTAAAGAATATTTCTGGCAATCAATTCCGCGCTGTACTTGGGGATGAGCTGGTATTGGAATACAGGGACGGAAGATTTGAAATGCGGTTTACGGATCAGGATAAGAAGTCCGCGTCAGCCGGCCGGGGCATGAGATATGCCGATATGGAACAGCTGGAAGATGTCCGGATACTGACGGATGTATCTTCCGTGGAAGTGTTTATCAATAACGGACAGTATGTATTCAGCACCCGTTATTATCCGGGGAATTCGGCAGTCTGCGTGGAAGCAGAAGGCGCGGATCTCAAATTTTATACGATCGAATGATTATAAAAATAGACGCTGCTGGGCGGCCGTGACAGGCTGAACGGCGGCGTTTTTTGTATTTCTGCCGGGATTTGTTTTTCACTGACTGCATCATACAGAGAAATTGCATTTTAATGATAAAGTTAAGAAATTTACAATTAATGTTAAAAATTACCAATTAGAGGGAGTGAAATACTTTAAAATAAAAGATTTTTTGTGTATTATCATGAACTTGGGATTTTGTTCACAAAAAAATAGGAAAAAGTTCATAAAAATGTTACAATAATTAAGATCAATTGCATAATTGTACTTATACCTTTCAAGGACAGAACCGGATTTAGTTGTTGGTAAGATGATAAAATATTGCCTTTCTAAGGGCGTCTTCTTCATATTAAATCCGGCTTTTTTTAACGGCAGGTGTGCGGTTGTGCAAAATTTAAGGGAAATGGAGGAAAAGGACTTAAAAGTTATATTGTCCTTAAACAGGATGAAAAAGTTTAACTTAAAAAGAAAAGGAACAGCAGCGATTGCGGCAGCTCTTGCGGCAGGGCTGCTCGTTCCGTCAATGTCTTTTGCGGCGGGTCCGGTCGTCAAGGTTGGATCTGACTCAAGTGTACAGATGAGTTCTGACCCGGAAGTTGTATATGTGAACAACTATGCGGGCGAGACTCGCTCAGAGAATTTCAATGACAATTGGAAATTCTATCTTGGGGATGCGTCAGGCGCGCAGGAGCCGGGATTCAACGATTCTACATGGGATCAGGTGAACCTCCCGCATGATTACAGCATTGAGCAGGATTACTCGCAGTCAATGGAGGCTGAGAGCGGTTATCTGCCGGGAGGAACTGGGTGGTACAGAAAGAATTTTACACTGGACGAAAGCGCCGCGGGAAAACAGGTCCGCATCGATTTCGGCGGGGTGTATATGAATTCCACGGTATGGGTGAACGGACATCAGGTCGGAACCCATCCTTACGGGTACACACCCTTCTCATTTGATATTACAGAATATGTGAATTTCGGTGAGGAAAATGTGATTACCGTGAAGGTGGATCATCAGACGCCGTCCAGCCGCTGGTATTCGGGAAGCGGTATTTACAGAAGCGTAGACCTGACGATCACGGCCCCGGTACATGTAGATGTGTATGGGACCAAGATCGAGACCCCGAACCTGAAGGCAGAAGCAGGCGGCACAGTCCATACAGATATCTGTACAACGGTAGTCAACGATTCTGATCAGGCGCAGGATGTAATCCTTACGCATACGGTATTTCCGAAGGACGGGGACACAGCCGGCAGTATCGGAAGCGTGACGACAGAAGCAGTTACCGTGGCGGCGGGAGCTGACGCAGATATCGAGGCGGATGTGGCAGTAAAGAATCCGCAGCTGTGGAGCACGGACGCTCCGGAGCTCTACACCGTGAGAACAGAAGTGAAGATCGGCAGTCAGGTAGTGGATACATATGATACAGAATATGGTTTCCGTTATATTGAGTACGACTCAGACACAGGGTTCTCCTTAAACGGCGTGCAGATGAAGCTGAAAGGTGTATGTATGCACCATGACCAGGGGTCCCTCGGTGCGGAAGCATGGGAGAGGGCAATTGAGCGCCAGGTGGAGATCCTCAAAGAGATGGGATGTAACTCCATCCGCGTGACACACAACCCGGCAGCGGACGAGCTGATTGAGATCTGCAATGAGCAGGGAATCCTCGTAATTGATGAGGCATTTGACGGCTGGGCATGGGCGAAGAACGGAAACAGCATGGATTATGCAAGATTCTTCAATACAGAGATCAGCGCGGATAATGAGATCATCGGCGCGGAAGACGGCATGACATGGGCACAGTTCGATCTGACCGCCACGGTCAAGAGAGGATGGAACGCTCCGTCTATGATCATGTGGTCCATCGGAAACGAAGTACAGGAGGGCGCGGGCTCCTTGAACCAGCAGTATGCTGATATTCAGGCTGAACTCATTGAATGGACACAGGCGTTGGATGATACCCGCCCGGTTACAAGAGGATGTAACGTGATTAAAGGGAATACTTCCGGTATATCAGTTACTATGATGGACTCTCTGTCAGAAGCCGGGGGAACGGCAGGAATGAATTACAACAGCGGCGCTCAGTATGAGACGCAGCATAACGCTCACCCGGACTGGATCATCTATGGCGCAGAGACAGCATCCTCAGTAAACAGCCGCGGTGTGTATGACCGGCTTGGAAACGGAGGTACGCAGGTAACGTCAGACAAGCTTCTTACTTCCTATGATAATTCAAGAGTAGGCTGGGGAGCGCTGGCAAGCAGCGCATGGTATGACGTAATCACACGCGATTATGTTGCGGGTGAATATGTCTGGACAGGATTTGATTATATTGGCGAGCCCACTCCGTGGAACGGGACAGGTTCCGGCGCGGTAGGAACATGGCCTTCAGCCAAGAATTCTTACTTCGGAATCGTTGATACGGCAGGATTCGCAAAGGACAGCTATTATCTGTATCAGAGCCTGTGGAACGATGATGTGCAGACTCTGCATATCCTTCCGGCTTGGAATGAGGACGTAGTTTACAAAGACAACAGCGGGAATGTCCAGGTAGTTGTATATACGGACGCGGCGAAGGTAAAACTGACACTGACTACGGCGGACGGAGAAGTAAAAGACCTGGGAACAAAGGAATTTTCCACAAAGAAAACAGAAGCAGGGTATACTTATCAGCTCTATGAGGGCAGCGATAAGAACAGCGCGCAGCACAAGAATCTGTATCTTACATGGAATGTACCATACGAAGACGGAACGATCACAGCCGAAGCATGGGACGCGGAAGGCAATAAGATCGACCTTTCAAAGGCAGAAGGACGCACTTCGGTGACAACGACAGGAGATGAGGCAGAACTTGACGCTTACGCTGACCGTGAGACGATTGCGGCAGACGGAGCAGACTTAAGCTATATTACTGTTGATATCACAGATGAAAACGGCAATATCGTTCCGGATGCGGATAACAATGTAAAGTTTACCGTGGAGGGCGAAGGAAAGCTCATCGGCGTGGACAACGGAAGACAGGATGATCACCAGTCTTATCAGGATGACAACAGGGATGCTTTCAGCGGAAAGGTACTTGCAATCGTACAGTCCACTAAAAATGCGGGAGAGATCAAAGTTACCGCGGAAGCAGACGGACTGAAAGCCGCAGCGGTAACGATCCATACGACTCCGGTAGAACAAGGATCAGAAGAAAAAACGGTAAGCTACTATGAAATGTCCAAAAACTACTATGTAAAGACAGGCAATATGCCGCAGCTTCCGGATACAGTGAAAGCGGTATATTCAGACGGGACAGAGGCAGAGGTGAAGGTGACTTGGGATGAGATTGTGGAAGACCAGATCAATCAGACTGGAACCTTCTCAGTGGCAGGAAAGACAGCGGAAGGGGACAATGTCTCTGTCACGGTCAATATGATTGACCAGGTAGCGGCACTTCTGAATTACTCCACCACAGTTCCGGTGGGACAGACCCCGGTGCTTCCGGAGTCCAGACCGGCGGTTCTTCAGACTGGAGAGGTGATCAGCGCATCGTTCCCGGTGACATGGGGAGAGCCAGATGGCGGCTATGATAAACCCGGAACAGTACGGATAGAAGGTACAGCGAACGTACTCGGACAGGACATGACGGTTACAGCAATTGTACGTGTACAGGAACAGGAGATAGCACTCGGAGGCAATGTGGCGGGGGCAGCGTACTTAAGCCAGGATATCGCGGAAGAGTTCCAGTCAGACACGCTGGAAGCGATCACTGACGGAAGCACAGTGATGAGCGCGAATACAAGCGGCGGCGCCAATACAAGCGCATGGAGCAACTGGACCAGCACGAACAAGAACAGTGATACCGATGCGGAGATCACATTCCGTTATGATACACAGCAGAGATTAGGACAGGTTGTTGTATACTTCGCGAAAGACAGCGGCGGGCTGAGATACCCGGATGCCGGTACAACGGAGATCTATATTTCTGAGTCAGGTGAGGAGGACAGCTGGACAAAGGTTGCGGCGGAAGAGACCATCGCGGCACAGGAGAGCTCCACGAATGTTAAGGCATATACTTATAACTTTGATCCTCAGACAGCGACCTATGTAAAACTCCGGGTAGTAAACCCGAAACCTTCAGACCTCCAGAACCCGAGTGTCGCGATCACAGAAGTGCAGCTCAATGAGTGGGAAGGGTCTTATTCGACTTACTCAACCGCGGCTCTTGAGTCACTGACAGTCAACGGTTTAGAGGTGAGCGCGGCTGACCTCGCGAAAGGCACTTTTGATACAGAAGCCATCCTGATTGACAGTATCCAGTACGCGGGCGCGGAAAACGCCGCGGTGACATACATCCCGCCGTACAAGGGCGCGGCATCTCTGGTTGTCGAGGCGGAGGATCACAGTAAGAGAACCACATTTAAGATTAATCTCGGCGCGGACATCTCTGCAGCCGGTGACGCGGAGGACAGCAGCAGGGATTACGATTATACAAAGACAAGCGCCACAGCTGGAAGTGAACATCCGGGAAGCCAGACAGAAGGACCGGCAGAATACGCGGTAGATAATAATTTGGGAACCTGGTGGCATACCAACTGGAGTACACTGCCGAGCGCAGACAAGTTATGGATCACGCTGGAACTGGAAGAGGAGACAAAACTTGACGCGCTGCGGTACTACGGACGCAGCGGAAGCATGAACGGACGCGTCAACGAGTATAAAGTAGAGGTAAGTACTGACGGACAGAACTGGACGCAGGTATCCGGCGGAAACTGGGAAAACACCGCGGGATGGAAGCTGGCAGTATTTGATGAGGCTGTTACCGCGAAATATGTGAGACTCACCGGCGTCCATACTTATGGAGATTCCGGAAACGACAAGTTCATGAGCGCGGCTGAGATCCGAGTAAGAACTGCCGAAGAACTGACAGATATCAAGGACGCGGCAGTCGTGATCTCCGATCAGGAAGTATCCGTTGTCGATGAGGATCACCCGGTGGAACTGACGGCAGATGATATTACAGTGACACTTGGAGATACGGTGCTGCGGTATGGCGTTGATTACATTGTTACATATGAGAACAATACAGCAGAAGGAACTGCCACAGCAGTTATCACGGGACTTGGCCAGTATGGGTACTCAGGAAGCGTGAGCAAGGACTTTGACATTATACTGACGAAACCGGCAGAGCCGGTGCTCCAGGGGATACGTGTGAAAGTTCCGTGCAGGACCGTTTATACAGAGGGAGAGACCCTCGATCCGGCAGGTCTTGTGCTTGAGCTGACATATAGCGACGGTACGGCAGAGACCACGGAAGAAGTTCCATATGAAGGAAACGAAAAGAACTTTACATTTACGCCGGCGCTGGATAAAGCCCTTACGGCGGATGACACAGAGGTTCAGGTAGAATATGCAGGCAAGGTAACAAAGTTCGATATTTCTGTTCAAACTGTACCGGATATACCGACCATCACTTCAATTAAAGTGTCAAAGGCTCCGGCAAAGACAGAGTACACAGAAGGTGAGAAGCTTGATCCGGCCGGTCTTGAACTGTATGTGACGTATTCAGACGGCACCGATGGAACCATTGTCTACACGGAAAATAACGCGGGACAGTTTGGATTTACACCGGATCTTAATACGGCCCTGACAGTGAAAGATAAGGCTGTCACGGTAACAGTCGGTGAATTTTCGGATACCTTTGATATTACGGTGAAAGAAAAAGATCCGGGAACAACTCCGGAAGATCCGGATAAACCGGGCACGGAAGATCCGGGAACAACTCCGGATAACCCGAATAAGCCGGGCTCCACAGGCGGAAATCAGAGCGGCACAAACGGCCAGGGCGCGGGGAAAGGACAGGCAGTAAAGACAGGCGATACAGCGAATGCGGCAGTATGGGCAGGAGCAGTCGTTCTTGCGGCGGCAGCCGCCGCGGCTGTCGGAAGAAAGAGAAAATCAGGAAAGTAACATTTTCTGATCTTCAGCAGGGACAGAGGCATGAAACAGATGCCTCTGCCCTCTGAGCATATAAGAAACTTTATAAACGTGTGATTCAAGAAAGGAAAACATCGTGAAGAGAAAAACAGCAGGAAGGCTGGCACTCCTCATGGCGGCAGCGATGACAACATCCACGTTTTTCGGAACAAGTATTCCGGCGCGGGCAGCGGACAATTGGATCGGTGATGACCAGCTTGAGGATAATTCTACAGAAGAACCGGAAAAGGACGAAGTGCTTCCCAATAAGAATCAATACAATTATCAGAAGGAAGAACTGGCGGCATTCTGTCATTTCGGACCCAATACGTTCAACGAGATAGAGTGGGGAGAGCATTACGGGGACAAGACGCCGAATGAGATTTTCAAGCTGACAAAGGATTTCGACGCGGAGACACTTGTAAGCGCGATTAAAGAGGCAGGGTTCCACAAACTGATCGTTACGGCAAAGCATCATGACGGTTTCTGTATCTGGGCAAGTGATTATACAGAGTATGATGTGGACGCGGCGACCAATTATCCGGGAGATGAAAAAACGGGAGAAAGAGATATCCTGGCGGAGATTTCAGCGGCGTGTACGGAGTACGATATTGACATGGGGCTTTACCTCTCACCGTGGGATATCCATGATGACAGTTATGGATATTATGATGAAAACGGGAACAGCCTTCTTAACAGCAGCGGAAATCCGCTGAATGGAATGACTTGGGAAGAAGTAGAGGAAAAAGACGTAAAGGACTATAACGAGTATTATAACAATCAGCTGACAGAAATCCTCAGCGATGACAAGTACGGCAATAATGGCCATTTCGTAGAAGTGTGGATGGACGGCGCGAAAGGCAGCGGCGCCAGTGCCCAGAATTATGATTTCGAGAAATGGTTCGACACGATCCAGAAATATGAAGGGAAGGCATCCGGCAAGTATGATTCCGACTGTATGCTTTTCGGGGCCCAGGCCTATACAACTGTGCGCTGGATCGGAAATGAGAATGGCTATGCGCACAAAAATACATGGTCCAAATCAAGAGTGAATTATGAGAATAATACGATTGACAGCAGGTCTTCAGGCGGTTATACATTAGGCTGGGAAGACGGAAATCAGTGGACTGTGCCGGAATCTGACGCGCGTATCACGTCCGGCTGGTTCTGGGGCACGACAAAGGCGGCTCCGAAGTCCATCGAGGCCCTGGGTACGATGTACTTTAATTCCGTGGGACATAACTCCCCGCTTCTTCTGAATATTCCTCCGAATAATCAGGGAACCGTGGATGAGGCGATTTTGAACCGGGTGGCGGAGTTCGGAGAGAATATCCGCGATACCTTTGATGACAATATGGCGGCGGCGAAAGCTGCTGAAGTGAAAGCTTCTGAAGTGCGCGGGAATGACAGCAGATTCAAACCGGGCAATACCGTTGACGGAGACGACGATACCTACTGGACAACAAGCGACGGCACAAGTACAGGAAGCCTTCTGATTGATCTTGGTTCAGCGAAGAAGTTTGACGTGGTTTCCATTGAGGAGGCCATTCAGAACGGGCAGAGGATCAATCATTATAAGGTCGAGTACCGCAATGGAAGCGGAGACTGGAACCTGCTTGACGAAGGCGATACAATCGGCGCGAAGAGGCTGGTGAGGACTTCCGCGGTGACAGCGGACCAGGTAAAGATCACCGTTGAGACAACGGATGATAAAGTTCCGATGATCAGCGAGGTGGGAGTATATAAAGCTTCTGAAGGGTTTGAGCTGGCGGCGTCAGCGCCGACAGGAATGGATGTCATTGATATTGAAGATACAGATACATCCGACGGAACCGGGTTCGCGTTTACAGGCTCCTGGACGAAAGAGACAGGAACGAATTTTGTCAATGAGACAAACCGCTGGGCGAATGCGGGATCTTCCCTTACATTGAAATTCAAAGGGACAAAAGTTTACCTTGTGGGAACAAAAGACCCGAACCATGGAACCGCATCCATATCCATTGACGGAAAAGCCGCGGTGACAGTAGACACATCCGCGACAGAGCGGTCCACCGGGCAGATCTGGTTCAGTTCGGATGATCTGGATGACGGAGAACATACTCTGACACTGAATGTGACGAACAAGGCGATCGGTATTGAGGCGGCCTATGTGATCAATAACGGCGGAATCGGTATGATCGGGCTGGAAGCAGACGAATATACCATGAACGAAGACGAGACGATGAACGTGAAGATCACCAGGGTCGGCGGAACGAAAGGGCGTATCAAAGCGTACTTATCTCCGAATCCGGGCAGCGCGATCCAAGATGACTTCTATACAGAGCCGACGGTTGTTACACTTGCGGATGGGGAGAGCGAGACAACAGCACCCGTTACCACAAGAAGAAATACAAAAGAAACAGGAACACAGAACTTTACGATCGAGCTGAACTCTCCGAGTTCGGGATTGATCCTTGGATTTATCGACACGGCAAAAGTAAATATCCTTGACGCGGAGTCCATGGACAAGGAACAGCTTCAGGAACTTGTTGATTTGGCAGAAACTTATATTGAGCAGCTTTACGCAGGCGACTGGGACGCGTTTGAGAGCGCGCTTGCCGCGGCGAAGGCGCTCCTTGCTCAGGATTCACCGGATGCCCTGGAGATGGGCAGAGCCTATGCGGCACTTGAGAATGCGATGAATGCACTGACGGAGCGCGCGCAGTTCACAGAGAGTGATCCGGTTGTATTCCCGACAAAGAAGGATGAGACGATCACCGTGGAGGCGGAGCTTCTGGAGATGGATTCCAGCGGGGCTGCTTCCGGCAAAGAAGTACGCATCAGTTCAGACGCATCCTGCAGTAACGGGAAATATATCAATTGGTTCGAAACAGGGAACAAATTGTATATGTATTATGACGCTCCCAAAGCCGGGACATATGAAGTAACTTTAAGCTATGCGTCCGGCCGTAAAGAGAACAATCCGAATGATATTACGTTTGCGGAAGAAAGTGGAAATATCGAGCAGACGAAACGGACTTTCGTGGGAGTGGACGGCGATACAAACGGCTCAAAGTGGGGAACACAGACATTTGATCTTGTTGTAAATGAGGCCGGAGCAGGGAAGATTATACTTTCCACTGAGACAGGCGGTCCGAAGTTTGATAAGCTTGAGATTACTCCGAAAGAGATTGCGTTCACTTATGACGTGAAAGCTGAGGCTGCCGCAGGCGGTACGATCTCACCGGCAGGAACTACAAGGGTAGATGAGGGCGGAAGCCAGGTTTATACCATCACACCGGATGCCGGATATGAGATCAGTAAAGTAATAGCCGGTGGAGAAGATGTAACAGACAGTGTGCAGAAAGACGAGGAAACCGGTATCTGCACATACACAGCTGCAGATGTAAACAGTGACCTTACGGTAAATGTGATCTTTAGTTTCGCGAACTATACGGAGTCCAACCGGTTCCAGTTCCCGACAGAGGCTGAGGGCAGCGCGGTGACCCTGGAGGCAGAGCACTTTACGCTGCACAATACAGGAGAGAATGAAAAATGGCCGCTGGAGGTTGCAGAGGCATCATGGGCAAGCGGCGGTAAATTTGTAAATTCACTGAACGCGGATGATTCCATTTCTGTTCCGTATTATGCGGAGAAAGCCGGGACGTATGAAGTGACGGCAGTATACAGAAGCGGTTCCGCGGCAAACAAACTTGTATGGAGCAGTACTCCTGAGGGACATATCCAGAATGGTGAAACAGCTGCCGGAGCAACAGATTCCAGTCAGACGAAAGAGGTCAAATTTACAATTACCTTGACAAAACCGGGAGCGGGCGTGTGGACGTTTACGGGACCAAGCGGACAGTCTCCGCAGCTTGACAAGTTTGATATTGTACTTACAGAAGAGACCGCCGTGATCGCGGATAAGATCGACCTTGAGATCGCGATGCAGAATGCAGAGCGGGAACTCGCCCGGGAGGATACTTATACGGAAGAGTCAAGGGCAGCTCTGGCAGAAGCACTGGCGGAAGCAGAGGAAGTATTTGAGAACGCTTACGCGACACAGGCTGAGGCCGACGCGGCAGCAGCGGCGCTTGAGGAAGCAATCGAGAACCTGGATGATCTTTCATACAAGATTACAACAAGCACAGAGGGCGGCGGCACCCTCACTCCAAGTGCGGACACCGTTGACAGAGGCGGCAGTGTGGACATTGCGATCACACCGGACTATGGATATACACTGACATCCTTAAAGGTGAATGGAGCGGAAGTAAGTAACTTCCACAAATATAATGTAAGCTATACGATCTCTAATATTAATGGGGACCAGGAAGTTACCGCGGCATTTGAGAAAACCGGATACACAGTGGAAGAGCCGTTCCAGTTCCCGACAGGGACAGAAACAGCTACGCTGGAAGCGGAACACTTTACTCTGTTTAATGTAGATGGTGATACAGAGCAGTATAAGATGGCCATTACGACGGGAAGTACCGGAGACTGGAGCAAAGGCGCTGTATATATCAATGCATTTGAGCCGGGAGACTCTATCTCAGTTCCGTATAACGCAAAGGCAGGAACATATGAGGTCAAGGTAACATACAGCAGCGGCTCGGCCACGAATAAACTTGTATGGAGCAGCGATGGAACCATTGAGGATGGACAGGTATCGGCAGGAAACACGTATGCCAGTGAGTTCGTGACAGTTACATTTGACGTGACAGTTACAGAAGACGGTACAGGCGTATGGACATTTACAGCTCCGACTGACGGCAAATCACCGAGAGTTGACAAATTTGAAATCACCGCAAAAGACTCCGAGCCGGATGAAAAGTATACAGTTACAGCAAGAGTTGAGGGCGGAAACGGAACAATCACACCGCAGACAACAGAAGCACAGGCAGGCGGAAGCGTAACCTTTACTATCACGCCGGACAAGGGATATGAGATCAGTGATGTAAAAGCAGGCGGCAAGTCCGTTCTGGATGATGTCAATGTAGAAGAAGGCACCTATACGTTATCTAATATCAATGCCGATACGGAAGTGGTTGTAAGCTTCAAGGCAGTGGAAGGAGAGCCCGACCAGTATACGGAAGAGCATCCGTTCTACTTCCCGACAGAACGGAACGGTTCACCGGTAACACTGGAGGCGGAGAAACTGATCCTTCACAATACAGGAAGCGGGGAAGCATGGCCGCTGCAGATCTCAGAGGGAGACTGGGCAAGTGGAGGAAAATTCGTCAATGCCATGAATACGGACGACAGCATTACACTGTATTATGTGGCAGAGAAAGCAGGTACATATACCGCCACAATTCAGTACAGAAGCGGGGATTCGAATAACTCCATGACATGGAAAGAAGCGGACGGAAAGATCGCGGACGGATCTCTGGACAGTGTGACAGCCGACAATGCGTCTTCACTGCAGGTACGGACTGTAGAGATTGAACTGGAAGTTGTCGAGCCGGGCGCAGGCGTATTGACATTTACAGCAGGAAGCAAAAATGCTCCGCAGCTTGATAAATTTGACATCGTGCTTACATCCGAGCCGGAAGAAGATAAACCGGACAAGACTGCGTTAGAAGAAAAACTGACAGAAGCGCGGGAAGAAGCAGACAGGACAGACGTCTATACAGCAGAGTCTATCGAGGCCCTTAATAAGGCAATCGAGGCTGCGCAGGCCGTTTATGATGCAGAAGACGCGTCCCAGGAAGAAATCGACGCCCAGGTGACAGCTCTTGAGGATGCAGTGAAGAAACTTGTGAAACTGCCTGAACCTCCGAAGACATATACGATCACAGCATCTGCGGGAGAAGGCGGTACAATCACTCCTTCAGGTGAGATTTTAGTGAATGAAGGAGAGAGCCAGACGTTTACAATCGCAGCAGATGAGGGATGGCACATTCAGGATGTCATAGTCAACGGCAGCTCAGTCGGCGCGGTGGAAACCTATACAATGAGCCAGGCAGGGACCATTGAAGCAGTCTTTGAGGAAGATGCTGTTGAACCGGTAAGGCATGAGATCACCACCGAGGCAGGTCCGAATGGAACGATTACCGTTACTGGCGGCACCGCGGAAGATGGAACTGTGGCAGACGGCGCGGATGTTACATATAAAGCTGAGGCGCTTGAAGGATATGTGATTGATACGCTGACTGTAAACGGGACAGCAGTTGAGGCAGCAGCAGGACAGGCTTCCTATGAAGGCAGGATTGAAAACATAACTTCGGATGTGAAGATTACTGTTACGTTTAAAGCAGAAAGCACACAGCCCGAGCCGGATAATCCGGATGAACCGGATAAGCCGGGTACACCTTCCACAGATAAACCTGGCACAGGCTCCGGTAAACCGGGGACGGGCTCAGGAACGAACAGCGGGGATAAAGCTGTACAGACCGGCGATCACAGCAGCGCGTTCCTCTGGATCGTGATCCTCGCGGCTGCATGCACGGCGGGTACAGCTGTGATAAGCAACAAAAAGAAATCAAAATAAAAAGAAAATTGACAACCCATAAGAAGTCCGCAGTGGAACAGGGATACTGAACATTGTCAGGACAGAAGCGGGAAAAGCCAGGGCAGAGGAAATTCTGAGAGGAAACCTCTGCCCTGGCTGTCTGTATGGAACTGGCAGCCGTGTGCATAGCAGCAGCGGACAAAAATCCGGGCTGCATTCTTTTGTCTTTTTTTGTAAATAACTCCGCGGAGGATTCTGATTGCATCTGCGCGGGCATTTTACTATAATAGTTATAGTTTTACCGTTTGGAGGATGAGATGAAAAAGTATAGAAAACACGGTGCCGCGGTTATATTATCGCTGCTTATGGTTCTGATTCCGCCATGCGCGGTGCAGGCGGATGAAATGTCGGACCTGGAGGCGGCGATACAGGCATCCTATAACACGATCCCTGAGACGAACAATATCCGGGGATGGCCGCAGGGCCCGCTGGTGTATGGAAACTCTGCGATTGTTATGGATATGAACAGCGGCGCGGTGCTCTATGGAAAGAAGGTGCATGAGAGGCATTACCCGGCGAGCATTACGAAGCTTATGACAGCGCTGACAGCACTAGAAAATTCCAAGCTGGACGATGAGGTGTACTTCTCACAGGACAGTGTTTCTTTCCTGGAATATGGAGACGCCAGTATCGGGATGACTCCGGGTGAGATTCTGAGCATGAATGACGCTTTGTACGGTATGCTTCTTGCCTCGGCAAATGAAGTTTCTTACGCGATTGCGGAGAATGTGGGCACTCTCATGGGCGGAGGATATGATACCTTCATACAGGAGATGAATCAGCGCTCCGCAGAGCTGGGATGCACGGGTTCTCACTGGGTGAATGCCAACGGGCTGCACAGTGAGGATCATTATACGACCGCCCATGATATGGCGCTGATTTCATCCGCTGTTTACCAGTTCGAGGCGTTCCGTACTGTGACCCAGACGCTGAATTACACCATAGGGGCAACGAACCTTGTGGGTGAGACCCGGACATTTCAGCAGAATCACAAAATGCTTTGGGAAGGCGGCTATTATTACTATGATTACTGTACCGGGGGAAAGACCGGCTACACGGATCAGTCCAGGACAACGCTGGTCACCATGGCGGATAATGGGAATCTTCAGCTTGTGGCAGTTGTGCTTCAGGATGACGGGGATGTATATGTAGATACAAGGGCAATGTTTGACTATGCCTTCGCGAATTTCATGAAAACCCCGCTTCACGATCAGCCAAAAGAAGAGGGAGTTCTCTCATATGTGGATGAGGATGCCTATGTAGTGCTGCCGGCGGGGATTGATTTTTCTTTACTGGAAAGCGAAATCACGGTTACGGATAAGAAAGAAGCCGCAGGGAAGATCACATATTTCTACGAAGGACAGAATGTGGGAAGCGCGGATGTCACTTTGACAACAGAGTATGTGAAGGAGAAGACCGGGTATGATATCATCCCGCAGATCGCAGATAAGGGAGACATAACGGCTGATATGCCTAAAGAAACAGAAGGGCTTTCCCAGCTGACGAAACTCCTGATCGGTGCGGGTGCCGCGATGCTTGTACTGCTGCTTCTGCTCTGGGCTGTTGCCCGGTACCGGATTGCAAAGAGAAAAAAACTGCGTATGGCGCGGGCCAGGAGACGGAGGCGGGCCATGCAGATGCGGCATGCCGCTCAGATGAGGCAGGCCGGGCGTATGGGCCGGTATGATCCCGGGCAGCGCTACCCCGGGCAGTACGCCCGGCAGGCACCGCATTCTTCTTCATACAGGTCCCGCCAGTATTCTGAACGGTCAGGCCGTTCCAGCCGGCAGACGACGCGGTCTGCGTATCGCCGTTACCAAAGAGACGACTGGCAGTGAGAGTCTGCCTGAACTGTCAGCTGTACTGCCTGCGGTAATCCGTGGGCAGTATTTTCATAATATCTTTAAAAGCGGCGGAGAATTTGCTCTGGCTTTCGTATCCCACATCCGAGGCGATGGAAGAAATGCTTTTTTCTGTACTTCTCAATAATTCTGCGGCCCGCATGATGCGGTACTGTTTCATGTAGGAAGCGACAGGCATCCCATAGACGGATTTAAATACATGCTTAAGGGCAGACGTATTGATCAGGTATCGGCGTGAGAGCTCTTCGATCGTATAACGCCTCCTGAGATCCGCGGTCATTACATCATGGATCTGGCGTATGGTGTCCGCCTGTTCAGAGTGAAAGGAGTCAAATACGGTGTTTTCCGCCGGTCCGGTCATGCTTAAGAAGAGCAGGAGCTCCTGGCATTTCAGCTTGAGATAGGGGCGCTTCATTTTTTCCGGAAGTGCGTATACTTCTGAGAAAATGTGTTCGATCCGCGGGCTTGCGGGCAGCGCGGCAGTCTCCCGTGTACCGCAGAATGTATGGCACAATGTGCAGACATCCAGTTGGGCGTCCTCCAGCAATTCCGGCAGGACATTGTCGAGGACAGAAAGGTCCAGGGAGACGGTCAGCCCTTCATAATAGCCAAGGGGCAGGGTGATTTCCGAGTCCGCGCATTTATCTGTGGCGTGGAAAGAAAGGTCTCCGCTTCCGAAATACAGGCTCAGCCCTTCCTTCATCTTCCATCCGATGCGGCCGCGGCAGCAGTGGTCAATGGAAAGGACGCAGTCTTTGTGACTGTGGTGGAGGTGGAACTGATCTCCGAGAAAATAATTGTAGGAAAGTTCGATCCCGCGGTAGAGCTCGTAAGTCTCGATTTTGAGCCGTGCGTCTTCCGGGAGAAGGCTGTCAGCAAACCGGCTGATACGGCCTGTTCCGGAGAGGGGATGGCGGATCATTATACATTTTCCAGGCGGTACGTCACGCAGATGGCAGCGGATCTCCTGGACCGGATTTTTTTCCATAAAGAAAACCTCCATATTATGTTATGAATCGATTTCACTTCTGCTGGGAAATTAACGCAATTGGTGCCCCGATGATTCAGGCGCGCTGCTGGGGACAGGTGATCCGCCCCAGCTTTTCAATGGTATGGTGCAGCACCTGCGCCAGCTCCGTATCTGCCGTGCGGTAGTACATTTCTTTGCCCTCCCGCCTGCTTACGATGAGTCCGCTGCTTTTTAAAAGGCGCAGATGATGGGATACAGCGGGGCTTGTCATGTTGACAATGGAGGCGATATTAAGCACGCACTCTTCACAGTGGCACAGAAGCCAGAAGATGCGCAGGCGGCTGGGATCGCCGAGCTGTTTCATTGCTTCGGATACACTGGCGATCTCGTCCTGACCGGGCAGATGCTTCATGATTTGTTCTTCATTGTTATGTCCGTGGTCATGTGGTAATTCTTTTCTTTCCATTGAGAACCCTCCTTTGAGTATCATGTATTGTTCTTTTTGGATGAATTGCTCCAAATGGGAGTATTTTTCGCCCAAACGGAAATAGGAATGGATCATGTATTGACTTATTATACAATCTGAATTACATTATAGTCAACAATTAAATAATTGTTTAATTAAAAACGATAGAGAGCCGGATACCGGCAGAAAAATAAGGAGAGAGCAGATATGAAGAAAACTTATAAAATTGATGTTGACTGTGCGAACTGTGCTAATAAAATGGAAGATGCCGCAAAAAATACGGCAGGTGTTAAAAATGCAGTTGTAAATTTTATGACATTAAAGATGAGTGTAGAGTTTGAGGAGGGGCAGGATGCGAAGGAAGTTATGCAGGAAGTGCGCAGAAACTGCAAGAAAGTGGAAGATGACTGCGAGATTTTCCTGTAAGCAGTTTTCGCGGAAATCGAGAGCTTTGAGAAGCTCTCTTTCTGCTGAAAAATGATTTAATTATTATTTAATCATTTAAAGAAAAGAGGGAATGATATGAGCAAGAAGCAGAAAAAGATGCTGACTAGGATTATTACCGCGGCGGCGCTTATGATCGTGCTCCATTTTATACCGGTCCGGGGATATGCGCGGTTTGTGCTTTATCTGGTGCCTTATCTGGTTATCGGATATGATATCCTCATAAAAGCATTTAAGGGAATCAAGAACCGGCAGCCTTTTGACGAGAGTCTGCTGATGGCAGCAGCCACCATCGGGGCGATTGCCATTGCCCTGGCGGAGAGCGGAGATTACACAGAAGCGATTGCGGTTATGCTGTTTTACCAGGTAGGCGAATGGTTCCAGAGCTATGCGGTCGGAAAAAGCCGCCGGAATATCAGTGAACTTATGGACATTCGTCCGGATTACGCGAATATCGAGCGAGACGGTAAGCTGGAACAGACAGATCCGGACGAGGTGGAGATCGGTTCTGTAATTATCGTACAGCCCGGGGAGAAAGTACCCATTGACGGTGTGATCCTGGAGGGAGAGACCACACTGAATACAAGCGCTCTGACAGGAGAGAGCCTTCCGCGGGAAGCGGGCGCTGGGGATGAGGTCTTAAGCGGCTGTATTAACATGACCGGCGTTCTTAAGATCCGGACTACGAAAGAGTTCGGGGAATCCACGGTGTCAAAGATCCTGGACCTGGTTGAAAATGCAAGTTCCAGAAAATCAAAGTCTGAGGAATTTATTACAAAATTTGCGCGCATTTATACACCAGCGGTTGTATACAGTGCCATTGCCCTCGCGATCCTGCCGCCTCTGGTACGCATGGCGGGGATGGGACTGTCTCCGGACTGGGAGACATGGATTTACCGGGCACTTACCTTCCTTGTGATCAGCTGTCCATGCGCCCTTGTGATCAGCATTCCGTTAAGCTTCTTTGCCGGAATCGGTGGAGCCAGCAACGCGGGTGTGCTTGTAAAGGGATCAAATTATCTTGAGACGCTGTCCCAGACAAAGTACGTGGTCTTTGATAAAACCGGCACCATGACCCAGGGTGTGTTCGAAGTCAACGGAATCCACCACAATCAGATGGAGGATGAAAAGCTGCTGGAATATGCTGCCCTTGCTGAGAGCGCGTCTTCCCATCCGATCAGCAGGAGCCTTCAGCGCGCGTACGGAAAGGACCTTGACCGCTCCAGGGTGACTGACATCCGGGAGATCAGCGGAAACGGCGTGACAGCGAAAGTTGACGGGATTACCGTGGCAGCAGGCAATGCCAAGCTTATGAAACGCCTGGGAATTCCGCATATAGACTGTCACAGTATTGGAACGATCATCCACATGGCTGTGGACGGGAAGTATGCCGGGCATATCGTGATATCGGATATTGTGAAGCCGCACGCCGAAGAAGCAGTGGCAGCGCTCAAGGCAGCAGGTGTGGAGAAGACAGTTATGCTCACAGGCGATTCCCGCAAGGTGGGGGAACAGGTTGCTTCCTCTCTGGGCATTGACCAAGTCTACAGTGAGCTTCTGCCGGCGGATAAAGTGACAAAAGTGGAGGAGCTTCTTACACAGAAGCCGGCAAAGGCCAGGCTTGCCTTCGTGGGAGACGGCATCAATGACGCGCCGGTCCTCTCCCGGGCGGACATCGGTATTGCCATGGGCGCTATGGGCTCAGACGCCGCCATAGAAGCCGCGGATATCGTCCTCATGGATGATGACCCGCTGAAGATCGCCAAGGCGATCAAGATCTCAAGAAAATGCCTGCGCATCGTATATGAAAATATCTGGTTCGCCATCGGCATAAAGATCATATGTCTAGTTCTCGGAGCAGTGGGAATCGCCAACATGTGGCTTGCGATCTTCGCGGATGTAGGAGTCATGATCATAGCAGTGCTCAACGCGATCCGGGCACTGTTTGTGAAAAAACTGTGAACGGGGTCAGGCCCCTTTGAAGAATGTTTTCAGAATATTCTCCTCAAAGGGGCCTGACCCCGTTCACGAATTGTTCACAAATCAATCCCTGATATGAGAAAAACCTTGACGATTGGCTGTCCGGGCGCTTATAATAGCCATGTGTATAAATGAACAGTGCAAAGGCGATAACGGAGACAGTAGATACCTTCCGAACGTCACAGCGAGCCGGGGGCGGTGCAAGCCCGGCACAAGTAGCAGGTTTTTGAACATCACTCCCGAGCCGCAGCATCTGAAACGAGTGGCAGACGCGCTTTGAGCCGGAGTAAGAGCTGACGCGGGTCCCGCGTTAAGGGACACCATATGCGGAGCAGTGATAAGAGCTCCAAGTATGTTGTAACAGGTGGTTAAAACGAGAGAGATGGCTTTCGTCCTTTTACAGGACGGAAGCCTTTGTTTTAATTCTAAGCGATTATTAAGAAAGGAAAATCAGATATGTACAAGAAAGTATCCACGGATATGAATTTTGTCGGCCGGGAAAAAGAGGTCGAAAAATTCTGGGATGAAAATCACATCTTCGAGAAAAGTATGGAAGAGCGAGAAGGATGCCCGGACTATATTTTCTATGATGGGCCTCCCACAGCAAATGGCAAACCGCATATCGGCCATGTGCTGACCCGTGTCATCAAAGACATGATCCCGAGATACCGCACGATGAAGGGATATATGGTCCCGAGAAAAGCGGGCTGGGATACCCACGGTCTTCCGGTTGAGCTGGAAGTTGAGAAAGCGCTGGGGCTGGACGGAAAAGAGCAGATCGAAGAATACGGTCTGGAACCGTTTATTGATAAGTGTAAGGAAAGCGTGTGGAAATACAAGGGTATGTGGGAGGATTTCTCCGGCACAGTAGGATTCTGGGCTGACATGGAGCATCCCTATGTCACCTACCACAACAGCTTTATCGAGTCTGAGTGGTGGGCATTAAAGCAGATCTGGGAGAAAGACCTGCTCTACAAAGGATTTAAGATCGTGCCCTACTGCCCGCGCTGTGGAACCCCTCTGTCTGCGCAGGAAGTGGCCCAGGGCTACAAGGATGTAAAAGAGCGCTCCGCATTTGTAAGATTTAAACTAAAAGACGAGGATGCATATATCCTGGCATGGACCACCACGCCGTGGACCCTGCCTTCGAACCTTGCCCTCTGTGTACACCCAAAAGAGGATTACGCAAAGGTAAAAGCGGCGGACGGAAATATCTATTATCTCGCATGCGCGCTTCTGGACACCGTGCTGGGAAAACTTGCGGAGGAAGGAAAACCGGCGTACGAAGTACTTGAGACTTACAAAGGAACAGAGCTGGAAGGCAGAGAATATGAGCCGCTCTTCCAGTGCGCGGCTGACGCGGCAGCAAAGCAGAATAAAAAAGCATTCTATGTGGTATGCGACGAGTATGTCACACTGACAGACGGTACAGGAATTGTCCATATCGCGCCGGCATTCGGCGAAGACGACGCCAACGTGGGAAGAAAGTACGGACTTCCCTTTGTTCAGCTGGTAGATGAAAAAGGAAATATGGCGGAGTCCACACCGTTTGCGGGATTATTTGTCAAGAAAGCGGACCCGGAAGTATTAAAGGATCTGAACGCCAGAGGACTCCTCTTTGACGCGCCGAAGTTCGAGCACAGCTACCCGCACTGCTGGAGATGCGACACACCGCTGATCTACTATGCCCGTGAATCCTGGTTTATCAAAATGACGGCAGTCAGGGATGACCTGATCGCGAACAACAACACAATCAACTGGATTCCGGAGAGCATCGGAAAAGGGCGTTTCGGCGACTGGATTGAAAATGTTCAGGACTGGGGCATCAGCCGCAACCGCTACTGGGGAACACCGCTCAATATCTGGGAGTGTGAGTGTGGGCATATGCATTCCATCGGAAGCATCGCCGAGCTCAAAGAAATGTCCGATAACTGCCCGGATGACATAGAGCTTCACCGTCCGTACATCGACGCGGTTACCATCAAGTGCCCGGAGTGCGGCAGAGAGATGCACAGAGTGCCGGAGGTGATCGACTGCTGGTTTGACAGCGGGTCCATGCCTTTCGCGCAGCACCACTACCCGTTTGAGAATAAAGAACTCTTTGAGAAACAGTTCCCGGCAGACTTTATTTCAGAGGCCGTGGACCAGACAAGAGGCTGGTTCTACTCTCTGCTGGCGATCTCCACACTGATCTTTAACAAGGCGCCATATAAGAATGTGATCGTCCTGGGGCATGTTCAGGACGAGAATGGCCAGAAGATGAGCAAATCCAAGGGGAACGCTGTTGATCCGTTTGAGGCGCTTGAGAAATACGGCGCGGACGCAATCCGCTGGTACTTCTATGTCAACAGCGCGCCGTGGCTTCCGAACCGATTCCACGGTAAGGCGGTTGTTGAAGGCCAGAGGAAATTTATGGGCACACTGTGGAACACATATGCGTTCTTTGTGCTCTACGCGAATATTGATGGTTTTGACGCCACAAAATATACACTGGAATATGAGAAACTGTCCGTAATGGATAAATGGCTCCTCTCCAAAATGAACACCATGGTTAAGGACGTGGATGAGAGCCTTGGGAACTACCGCATTCCGGAAGCAGCGAGAGCACTCCAGGAATTTGTGGATGATATGAGCAACTGGTATGTAAGAAGAAGCCGTGAGCGTTTCTGGGCAAAAGGAATGGAGCAGGATAAGATCAATGCCTACATGACGCTGTACACAGCGCTTGTAACCGTTTCCAAAGCCGCGGCGCCAATGATCCCCTTTATGACAGAGGAGATCTACCAGAACCTTGTCCGGAGCATCGACGCGGAGGCGCCGGAGAGCATCCACCTGTGCCTGTTCCCGGAAGTCTGCGAGGACCAGATTGACAGAGAATTAGAGGAGAACATGGACCATGTCCTGAAACTGGTCGTTATGGGACGCGCATGCAGAAACGCATCCAATATCAAGAACCGTCAGCCAATCGGTCAGATGTTCGTAAAAGCACCGTTTGACCTCTCAGAATTCTATCAGGATATCGTGGCAGACGAGCTGAATGTGAAAAATGTGAAATTCACAGAGGACGTGCGGGACTTTACTTCCTATACATTTAAGCCCCAGTTAAAGACAGTGGGACCTAAGTATGGTAAAATGTTAGGCGGTATCAAAGCAGCCCTTGATTCTCTGGACGGAAATGCCGCTATGGACGAGGTCAATGAAACCGGAGCCCTGAAGCTTGATGCAAACGGCCAGGAGATTACTCTCTTTAAGGAGGATCTGCTTATTGATACAGCGCAGATGGAAGGCTATGTATCTGAAAATGACAGCGGCATCACAGTTGTCCTGGATACAAATCTGTCACCGGAGCTTCTTGAGGAGGGATTTGTGCGCGAAATTATCAGCAAGATCCAGACAATGAGGAAAGAAGCTGATTTTGAGGTCATGGACCGGATCAGGGTGACATACGACGGAACAGAGAAGGCGGAGGAAGTCTTCGAGAAATACGCGGCAGAGATCAGCGCAGAAGTATTGGCTGACGAGGTTGTAAACGCAGAGCCGGCAGGCTTCGTAAAGGAGTGGAAAATAAATGGTGAAGCAGTTACAATGGGCGTGGAAAAGGAAGGGAAATAAATCAATGTTCAGCAAAAGATTAGAAAAAGAAACATTCAAACAGACCGTAAAAGAGAATATCAAAACTCTTTACCGCAAGACTATTGAGGAGGCAGCTCCCCAGCAGATCTTCCAGGCAGTATCCTATGCGGTAAAAGATGTTATTTTTGACGATTGGTTCGCTACGCAGAAGGCATACGACGAGGCAGACGCGAAGACCGTATACTATATGTCAATGGAGTTCCTTATGGGCCGCGCCCTTGGGAACAACCTCATTAATATGACGGCTTACAAGGATGTGAAAGAAGCGCTGGAAGAAATGGGAATTGACCTGAATGTGATCGAGGACCAGGAGCCGGACGCAGCCCTTGGAAACGGAGGACTGGGAAGACTGGCGGCATGTTTCCTTGATTCGCTGGCCACACTGAATTACCCGGCATACGGATGCGGCATCCGCTACCGTTACGGTATGTTCAAGCAGAAGATCGAGAACGGTTACCAGAAAGAAGTGCCGGATGACTGGCTGAAAGAGGGCAACCCCTTTGAGCTGCGCAGAGAAGAGTATGCAAAGGAAGTGCGCTTCGGGGGGAACATCCGCTTTGAGAAAGATCCTGTCACAGGAAAGGATAAGTTCATCCAGGAGAACTATGAGTCTGTGTTAGCGATCCCCTATGATATGCCCATCGTCGGATATGGCAACCATGTGGTAAACACACTGCGCGTGTGGGACGCGAAGGCGATCACGGATTTCAAACTGGATGAGTTTGACAGAGGAAACTACCACAAGGCAGTGGAGCAGGAGAACCTGGCGAAGCTGATCGTTGACGTGCTCTATCCCAATGACAACCACTATTCCGGAAAAGAGCTGCGGCTGAAACAGCAGTATTTCTTCATCTCCGCGAGCCTCCAGGCGCTGATCGCGAAATATAAGAAGAAACACAGCGATATCCGCAGGCTGCATGAGAAAGTCGTTATTCAGATGAATGACACACACCCCACAGTGGCGGTTCCTGAGCTGATGCGTCTTCTTATTGATCAGGAAGGATTGAACTGGGATGAAGCCTGGGATGTGACAACAAAGACCTGCGCGTATACGAATCACACCATTATGGCGGAAGCCCTTGAGAAATGGCCGATTGACCTGTTCTCCAAACTTCTGCCCCGCATCTATCAGATCGTGCAGGAGATTGACCGCCGTTTCCTCATCAAAGTCCGCGAGATGTATCCGGGCGATGAGAATAAAGTAAAGAAGATGGCGATCCTCATGGACGGTCAGGTGCGCATGGCAAATATGGCGATTGTGGCGGGATTTTCTGTAAACGGCGTGGCAAAGCTCCACACAGAGATTCTGAAAAATCAGGAGCTCAAAGACTTCTACCAGATGATGCCGGAGAAATTTAACAATAAGACAAACGGAATCACCCAGAGACGTTTCCTGGCACACGGCAACCCCCTTCTTGCGGATTGGATCACAGACAAGATCGGAGACGGCTGGGTTACTGACCTGTCTAAGATCGCGAACTTAAAGCCATATATAAACGATGAAACCGCGAGGCGCGAGTTCATGCAGATCAAATATCAGAACAAAGTGCGGCTCGCGAAATACATCAAGGAACATAACGGCATTGATGTGGACCCGCGTTCCATTTTTGATGTACAGGTGAAGCGTCTCCATGAGTATAAGCGCCAGTTTTTGAATATCCTGCACATTATGTATCTGTACAATCAGATAAAAGAGCACCCGGAGATTTCATTCTATCCGCGGACATTTATCTTCGGCGCGAAGGCCGCGGCAGGATATTTAAGGGCGAAAGAGACAATCAAACTGATTAATTCCGTGGCGGATGTGGTGAATAATGACCGCAGCATCAATGGCAAGCTGAAAGTTGTATTCATCGAGGATTATCGTGTATCCAACGCGGAGATCATTTTCGCGGCCGCGGATGTCAGCGAGCAGATCTCCACGGCGTCCAAGGAGGCGTCCGGTACAGGAAACATGAAGTTCATGCTCAACGGAGCGCCGACCCTTGGAACCATGGACGGCGCCAATGTCGAGATTGTTCAGGAAGTTGGAGCGGAGAACGCCTTTATCTTCGGCTTAAGCTCCGAGGAAGTTATCAACTACGAGAACAACGGCGGCTATCATCCGCAGGATATCTATTTCAACGACTGGGAGCTGAAACGGGTTGTCGATCAGCTGATGGACGGCACGTATTCCCACGGAGACCATAACATGTATAAGAACCTGTACAACTCCCTGCTCAATACACAGTGCACGGACAGGGCGGATATGTATTTCATTCTCAAGGATTTCCGTTCTTATGCTGACGCGCAGAGAAGAGTGGAAGAAGCGTACCGGGATCAGCAGAAATGGTCAAAGATGGCGATGATGCAGACCGCATGCAGCGGCAAGTTCTCATCTGACAGAACAATCGAAGAATATGTATCGGATATCTGGCATCTGAAAAAGGTTGAAGTTCCCTCCGGTGAAGAGGAAATTTAATCAGGATTAAGAAACAGGAGACAAATAAACGAGGCGGGGATAGAAAATCAGGAGGCGGTTATAAATGGACTATGGATATCACTATAACTACGAAAACAACTATCCAATGAGCAGCGGCGGCCAGGATATTTTTGAAGCGGTCATGTCGATCTATCTGATTCTTCTTACAGTGGTGATTATTTTCGCGCTGATAAGCTATATTTTCCGCGCGGTCGGACTGTATACCATGGGAAAACGGATGGGCAGACAGTACCCCTGGCTGGCCTTTATCCCCTACGCAAGACACTATTACCAGGGAGAGTTAGCGGGAGAGATTACACTGAAGAACAAATCGATAAAAAATCCGGGGATCTGGAACCTGGTTATCCCGATCATATCCAGCGTGGTGGCGGGAGTATTTGCGGTGCTGATCGCGATTGCGATGGGATTTGGGATCATGGCTGCTACAGCAGGAATGCGGGGGCTGGGTTTTGCGGCTGTATTCAGCATTCTGCTGTACACACTGCTGATTGTGGCGGCGCTTGCCCTCAGCGCGGCGCGGATAACGCTGAGAGTATTGATCAATAAGCAGATCCTGGAGAGATTTACTACCGGGAATATGCCGACAGTGCACGCGGTGCTGACGATCGCGGTTCCGATGTACGAAGCATTCTGCTTCTTTGTAATGCGCAATAGGGAATTTAACCCCGGCATGGAGCCGAAACAGACTCCGCCGCCGGCTCCGATACCGCCGGTATATCCGGAAGGTCCGATGCCGCCGGCGAATCATAAGGCGGCAGCAGATCCGGTACCGCCGGCAGACCAGAAGCCAATGGGAACTCCGGTACCGCCGATGGATCAGACCCCGGAGGAGCGGCCGATTTCACCGTTAAAGCCGGAAGGTCTGGAAGATGCAGAGGGAGAGGCGCCCTCTGATATGACGGGGCCAGAGACGCTGGAAACAAGCGCGGATCGAGACTGGGGGACAGCGGCAGGGGAGATTACTTCTGCCGGAACTGAGGAGGAACCTGAGAAAACAGAATGACGCAGGACAGCTCTTCATACAATAAAGTATGGAGGGCTGTTTTTTATGGAGCGATATATCATTGAGCAGAAACTGAAATCTGCCGCCGCGTTTCTCATCATCATTATACTGCTGCCTTACGTGATATCCGTTTTTGTAAACGGGGCGGATATTACAGCGGGAGGCGGCAGTTCTTTCTATGTAAAAGTGAGCGTCCCGGATACTGAAGAGGCGGACGGGGTTACGGAGGTCGGGTGGACAGAGTATCTGGCAGGCATCCTGGCAAAAGAGATCCCCTCGGGCTGTGGGGAGGAAGCGATGAAGGCCCAGGCTGTGCTTGTCAGGACGCAGATATACCGGGAGCTGGAGACGTCAGAGGACAAGATCCTTACAATGGAGTACTTGACCCGTGAAGATATACAGCGGCAGGACGGACCGGAAGAAGCGGCAGACAGTTATGAAAAATATATCCGCGCTGTGGAACAGACAGATGATACAGTGCTTATGTATGAGGACGGATATGCGTGGACGCCGTTCCATCAGGCAAGTAATGGAAAGACGCGGAGCGCGTCAGAAGTGATGGGTACGGAAGAGTACCCCTACGTGGCAGTCAGGGAATGCCCGGCGGACAAAGAATCAGAAGCAGAGGTCCAGGTATTTACGCTCTCCTGCAGCGAGATTCAAGAAAAGTGCCGGGACTTTCTTGTCGCCGCCGCGGACGGGGAGCAGGCAGAGAAAGGATATTCGTTTGCGGATTTTGAAATCAAAGCATATGATTCAGCAGGATACGTCAGCCAGCTCCGCATAGGAAATACCATCTGCACGGGGGATCAGTTCAGGGACGCGCTCTCTCTTCCTTCCAGTGCGTTTTCTTTCAGTGAGGTCCAGGCAGAAGAGGGGAATGAGGACAGCGAAGCCAGGATCAAGATTACAACATCCGGGAATGGGCACGGTTTGGGAATGAGTCTGTGGACGGCGGAAAAGATGGATGAAGAGGGGAAGACATATGAAGAAATACTTTCCTTTTTCTTTGAAGGGACAGAGCTTAGAAAGGATATGCAGGAGACAGAACTTTTTTAAATTTTGAGAATATACCGGGGAAGTGTCAGCTGGGCAGCATTTGCGAGAGATGTTTTTGAAAGAACAGAATAAAGCGGTCATTTTCTGGCAAAAATATAGCCAGAGGTGATGACAATGAATAAGAATGAAAGACCATCCTTCTTAAAAGGGAGGGGCGCTGCGGTCGGTATCGTGATCTGTTTTGTCGCGGTCATTGCACTGGTAGGAGTATATACGTTCAATAACTATCAGAAGGACATTGACGAGCAGATGGCAAAAGCCGAGGAACAGGCAGAGGAGCTTACAAAAGATAACACAGAGGAGACAACAACAGATGATATCCTGCTTCCGGAGGCAGAGGATCAAGCGGAAGACGGAGAGGGTATGGAAGATGAAGAAGAAACGGATACCGCAAAAGAACTGGAAGACGGGCAGGAGAGCACCGGAAGCGGGACCCTGGACGGTGCGGAAACATCGGGAGCGGGTACATCAGGCGTGTGGTTTTCAGAGGACAGTGTTCTTACATGGCCTGCCAGCGGAGCGGTGATTATGGGTTACAGCATGGACCAGACCGTGTTTTTCCAGACACTGGACCAATATAAGTACAACCCTGCGATGATCATCGGCGGAGATGTGGGCGAGACGATCAATGCTTCCGCGGCCGGTATTGTGACAAACATTGAAGAGACAGCCCAGACCGGAACAACGGTCAGTCTGGATATGGGGAACGGCTATACCGCGGTGTATGGGCAGCTGACAGACGTACCTCTTTCGGTGGGTGATTATGTCAATGCGGGAGAAATGGTAGGAAATCTAAATGAGCCAACAAAATACTACAGTATAGAAGGGCCCAATCTGTATTTCCAGATCCTCAAAGACGACGAACCTGTTGATCCTATGAATTTTATGGAATAATATGCAATCGTATTGAGCCGGATTGAAGCGGAATCGAACTGAACGGCGCAATGCAGACGGAATAAAATCAGACAAAAAAAGGTCTTCATGCCTGTGAAACTATTTCATTATTCAGGCACGGGGACCTTCCTTTATTAATGAGAAGGCCTTTGGAATAAACTATAATATAGAAGCGCTTCTTGTGAAAAGCTTAGAATTTATGTAAGATACATAGAGGAGGAGATGCTATGCGCGGGAGGAAGACCATAAATTACACATATATTGTCCAATGCAGTGACGGTACGTTCTACACCGGCTGGACCAATGACCTCGAAAAGAGGATCAAAGACCATAATGCCGGAAAAGGAGCAAAGTATACAAAAGCGCGCAGACCGGTAGTGCTCGTGTATTATGAGGAATTTGCCACAAAAGAGGAAGCTATGCGCAGAGAATGGGCAGTCAAGCACATGGAACGCAGGGAGAAGGAAGCGATTATCCGCAGAGGAAAAGAAGAAAATAAATAAACTTAAGATTGTAAGCTGCCTTTTGGATGTTTATAATAGAAAGAAAAAACGAGATGTGAGGTGTGGTTATGAGAAAATTTATCGGAGTGGATCTTGGAGGAACCAACATAAGGGCAGCAGTCGTACAGGAGGATGGCGTTATCCTGAATATGAAGAAATCGGAAAGCCATCCCGAGAGAGGCGCTGAAGCTGTCATGGAGACAATGACTGCCCTGATCGAGAGCCTGGAAGGCTATGAAGAATGCGAAGGGATTGGGATGGGCATCCCGGGCCCCATCGATACGATCAACGGGAAAATCATTGTGTCAACGAATCTGCCGAAGCTGATCGGCTTCCCCATCGCGGAATATATCCGCAATCATTTCAACAAACCAGCATACATGGACAATGACGCGAAAGTCGCGGCTCTGGGTGAAGCGGTTCTTGGCGGAGGGAAAGGGTATCCGATTGTCTATTATGTTACAATCTCTACAGGAATTGCCGGTGCCCTTGTCATTAACCAGAAAGTGATCAGCGGGCAGAACGGGCATGCCGGGGAGATCGGAAATATATGTATTGACCGGAACCGGGAAAAGTACAATATTCTCAATGCCGGCGCGGCGGAGAATGAGGCGAGCGGGACCGCGATTACACGCAAAGGACGCGCTGTATTCGGAGAGAGCATCTCACATGCCGGGGATGTCTTTGACCTGGCCAGAAAGGGCGATGAAAAAGCTCTGAAAATAGTAGATGATATGGCTTATGACCTTGCCATGATGTTCAGCGCGGTGGGGCATATTGTAGATCCGCACGTATTTGTTGTGGGCGGGGGCGTAATGAAAGGGAAGGATGTATTTTTCGACAAGATGGAAAAATATTACCGCTCTATGATCCATGACGGCATGCAGTCAGTCGTGTTCAAAGAAGCGGAGCTTGAGGAACCTGGTATCGTGGGCGCGGCGATGCTGCCTATGACGTGCAGATAAAGGGCACGGATTTTTACATATGATCCGGGATTTATCGTTGAGATGTAAGCAATAAAATTCCCGGCAGTGCCTCCCAGGTATACTGCCGGGAATAAATGATCATGAAAGATGAGAGAAATCTTAGTAGTTCTCAGCCTTTCTTTCAAAGTAAGCCCTGGGATGAGCGCATACGGGGCAGATCTCCGGTGCTTCATCACCTTCGTAGATATAACCGCAGTTGTTGCACTTCCATCCAAGAGGTGCCTCATCCTTGAATGTTTTTCCCTGGCGGTAGTGGTCAAGAAGTCTCTGGTAGCGTTTCTCATGGGAAGCCTCTACCTGTGCTACGCCGCGGAACTTCGCCGCCAGCTCTGGGAATCCTTCATTTTCAGCCTCTTCAGCCATTCTCTTATACATATCTGTCCACTCATAGTTCTCACCTGCAGCCGCGTCCGCGAGATTTTCTTCAACACTGCCAATTCCGTGGAATTCTTTAAACCACATTTTTGCGTGTTCTTTTTCCTGATTTGCTGTCTCTTCAAAGATATTTGCCATCTGGACAAAACCGGCTTTCCTTGCGGCGGAAGCATAGTACGTGTACTTGTTACGTGCCTGTGATTCGCCTGAGAATGCTTCCATCAGGTTCTTTTCTGTTTTTGTTCCTGCATATTTCGACATAATCTTATCCTCCGTTTTTTGTGTATGAATCTGAACGCTTCTCTCATAGAAAAAGGCTGTTTCTGAAGACATATGAAATTATCAGAAACAGCCTTTCGTTTACCAAATAAATATGTTGAAGATTGTAATTAACCGAAGTATCTCTTAAGAAGTCCCTCGAATGCCTTTCCGTGACGAGCTTCGTCTCTTGCCATCTCGTGAACGGTATCATGGATTGCGTCAAGGTTTGCCTCTTTCGCGCGTTTTGCAAGATCGAATTTGCCTGCTGTAGCGCCGTTTTCAGCATCTACACGCATCTCAAGATTCTTCTTTGTGCTGTCGGTCACAACCTCACCAAGGAGTTCTGCGAACTTCGCAGCGTGCTCAGCCTCTTCGTAAGCTGCCTTCTCCCAGTACAGACCGATCTCCGGATATCCTTCTCTGTGAGCAACTCTTGCCATTGCCAGATACATACCAACCTCAGAGCACTCGCCCTCGAAGTTTGCTCTCAGGTCTGCAAGGATGTCCTCGCTTACGCCCTGCGCAACACCTACAACGTGCTCAGCAGCCCATGTCTTCTCGCCTGCCTGCTCTTTGAATTTCTCAGCCGGTGCATGACATACCGGACATTCAGCCGGAGCAGCCTCTCCTTCGTAAACATAACCACATACTGTACATACCCATTTTTTCATGATCTTTGTTCTCCTTTTCTTATTGAATATATTTTTATGACTTTTTAATGCAGTCACTGCATTCTCCATAAAACAATGTGGAACTGAAAGTGATGATTCCATCAAATTTTTCTGCCGCGAGGCGGTTCACCTCCTCGATGCTGTGCATATCCAGATCCAGGTCCAGTAACCGTCCGCATTTTGTGCAGAGAAAATGATTGTGCGGTTCCACTCTTGCGTCAAACCGGTCCCCCCCATCCGGTGTGGAGATTTTTACTGCTTCCCCGATATCTGTGAGAAGATTCAGATTTCTATATACGGTGCCAAGACTGATGTTTGGGAAATCTTTCTTCACATGTATATATACGGTATCCGCAGTGGGGTGTTCTTTGGTTGACATAAGATAATGTTTGATGGATTCTCGTTGTCTACTGTATTTTAAAGCTGCCAATGGGAATCCCCCTTTCATTTCTAAATGAGAACCGATATCAAATTAATAATGATAACGATTACTGTAATTAGAATATAATACAGTATTTTCTTTTTGTCAACACTTATTTGAGAAAAAAATTAAAAATTGTTGTTCGGAAGGAAATATCAGCTTCTATAAATAAATATGAAGATACAGATATCATACATATTTTCGATAATATATTACAAAATAATTAACGAATGTAGAAAAAAAGGGGAGGTCGCATTGTCGATTTATACGATGTGTCGACTGCTGTCAATGAAAATGCGTGGAAAATAAGTTGACAATGCATCATTCGGTTGCTATAATGTTAACGTAACAAATTTAACAATTGTGTAACATTTAGAACTTCCTACAAAAGATAAAGGCATAAAATGAAGGAGGTTTTATATGGATAAGACACACATTAAGCAAAAGGTGATCCTTTCTGCTGTGGCAGGAATGATCCTGATCCCGGGGAGAGCGCTTGATGTATCGGCTGCCGGGGAGACAGAGGAGCAGCCTTTTATAGAGGCGGCAGGGATCGAATCGGTACTGGAGAAATGTTATAAAACAGAGGTGAAGGACAATATCAATCTCTATCTGGTGCCAACAGAAGAGGGTGAGTATTTGAATATGGCATTTTCTGATACAGCAGATTATACCTATATCAGAAATGCCCCGGATGAAAACAGCGGCTGGGTCGGGAAATTGTATCCGGATTCTGCGGCTCAGGTGCTGGAATATCTGGATGGCTGGACGAAGATCAGATCAGGTTCGGCAGAAGGCTATGTGCCGGCGGATTCCCTGATTACAGGAGATGCGGCCGCGGCGCAGGCAGAAGAGTATGAGGACCATACAGTCACGGTCACTGCATATACCCTGAATGTCAGGGAGGGGCAGGGGATAGAAGCCCGGATTCTGACGCAGGTCAGTCAGGGAGAGACCTATGATGTGACAGGAGAGCCGGTAGACGGCTGGTATCCGATAAAAGTGGGCGAGACTGACGGATGGGTGTCAGGAAGCTATGTGACCGAAGAGACTTCTTATTCCTACGGGGAGACAAAGGAGGAAGAAGAAGCACGGCTGGTGGAGGAGGCACAGGCAGAAGAGGCGAGTGCCCTCGGAAGCGCTGCCGGCGGCCAGGCGGTGATTGACTATGCCTGCCAGTTTATCGGGAATCCCTATGTGTGGGGAGGGACGAGCCTGACCAGCGGCGCCGACTGCTCCGGATTCGTCCAGTCAGTATATGCGCATTTTGGCATCAGCCTTCCGAGGACAACCTATGAGATGGTAAATTCGGGATATGCTGTGAGTTATGAGGAGGCGCAGCCTGGCGACCTAATCCTCTATGACGGCCACGTAGGACTGTATATGGGAGACGGCACGATTGTCAACGCGATGAATGAGGCGGACGGCATCGGGATCTGCAGTGCCACATATGCGGATATTATTGCGGTAAGGCGTGTCCTGTAAGAAGCAGAATGAAAATGATTTAAAATGAAAAGGGAGCTGTACTTCAGATGAGAGGGCAGCTCCTTTATTTCGACATAAAGAGCGCGGAAATAAGCAAAGTGCACAAAAATGTGTTTATTTGTAAAAATGAGTCGAAATTACAAGGCAGGTAGTTTTCAACTTATCCACACCCAAAAGCTTGAAAAACGTGGAAAAAGTGAGGATTTCCACAAAGTTATCCACATTATCCACACAAAAACATGTGTTTTTGGTGAATTACTCGGGAGTAAAAAAAGAACGAACGTTTTGGTGAGTTGTCATGAAAATGTAAATTTGTCGAAAAAAATCGCATTCATTATTGACTTTTGAGTATTCAAAAAAACAAAAAAATGAGGAAGGACAAGTCAGAAAATTCAGAAAAGACTGCCGGATTCTCCTCTGTATAAATGAAAAAACATTGTTGATAATTTAATTGGCAGGGCTTATAATAATAACCACTGAAAATTATCATTTATTTATAAGGAGGAAATAGAAATGGCACAGATTTCTAAAGATACAAAAATCGGAGAACTTCTTAACATCTTTCCGGAGTCCGCTCCGATTTTGATGGAAATTGGCATGCACTGCCTTGGATGCCCGGCTTCCCAGATGGAGACGCTTGAGGAGGCGGCAATGGTCCACGGTATTGACAGCACGCTTCTTGTGGAGAAGATCAACGCGGCAATGGCGGCAGCGGGGAAATAATACGAACCCAGCGCCCGCATCAAACAGAATGAAGAAGCCCCCTGACTGGTCTTGGGAGTACCAAGGCTGGTCAGGGGGCATTTTTACATCCATGTTTTACAATGTGGATAACTTCTGTACGGCATCTGCTGATATGATGATATCACAGTGTTCTTCCAAAAAGGCAAGAACGGAAGGCTCTGCCTTCTCAGGTGAACCATATTCGGAAAGCATGTTGCATATTTTATTGAATTCACCGGCGGAATGATCGGACGGCGCCAGGGCCAGTATATAGATTCCATTGCTTCCGTCTTTGTACAATGTATTTGCGCCTTTGTATACAGGTGCAAGCAGGCGGGAAGCGCGGATCACGCTGTCCAGTGTCTCAAAGGAGAAGAGGCGTACCGTAAATGTGGGTGCCGTTGATTCCGGCTCGGAAGTCCGCGTACCTGCCGCCGCTTCCTTTACCTTATTCAGGAGATTCAGGAATTCATCTGCGCCCTGGAGTTTCTCAAGCGTCTCCAGATTGAGAGGATCAGTGTCCCCTGCCGGAGTGAATTTTGAAAAGCGCGTATCCAGTTCTTCCGGGTCCTCCACTTTTGTGATAATCAGGACGATCGAATCCGCGGAAGAGGGGATAGCCTCTATCATCAAGGGAATATTCTCCGCTTCAAATCCAAAATCAAAGGATGCCTGCTGCATCATATCGCGAAATAAAGATTTTGCTTTCTCAGTTCCGTAAGCAAGCTCGCTCAGCTTCAAATGGCGGGCTGCAAGATCAGCATGTGTCAGCGTACAACGAATCTGATTTTCATTGAGTTTCTCAATCTTCATACAATCACATCCTTATACTATATAAGATAATATGCACGCAAAATAAATTTGGATACATATTCTCATCATTAGTATAAACAAAAATGAAAGGGATGTAAAGCGAAAAATGCAGCCTGCCGGGGTTATCAACAAATCTACATGGGTTATGAACAAAAAACACATTGCAAACGAGAAAGGGCACACCTATAATGGCACTTACAAAAGATGGTATCCCTTGATAAGTAAATAAAATGTGAAAGGAGAAAGTTCTAAAAATGAAAAACCGCTGTGGGCCCGGCTGTCTTTTGTTCCGCCGCAGATCCGAGAGTATGTCACGAATGCTTCCGTATGGTGATACAGG
The DNA here is from genome assembly GCA_959022495.1 of uncultured Lachnospiraceae bacterium. Lineage (GTDB taxonomy): Bacteria > Bacillota > Clostridia > Lachnospirales > Lachnospiraceae > Mediterraneibacter. The sequence goes on from CAUEYX010000001.1 coordinate 247,815, forward strand.
CGGAGTACACTATTTATCACGGTCCGCGGGGGAAAGGAGTATACGCTGAATGAAGATGGATGAAACAGTTTACAGGGATCTGTTTGCAGAACTGGAAAAATATGAAAAGAAGGGCGTCGATATCTCACTTGATGGATATCATGCGAGCGCGCTTCAGATTGTAACAGCCCATATGACGAAGGAGGAAGGCACTTATATGCGGGATTATGACATCGGAGGAGACGGGAGCATAGAGGCACTCAGGTTTACAGATATTAATGATTGCAGCCGGACAGAGAATACCCCTTGATGCCGGGCGGCGAAGGTTATAGACGTGGTTCTTGAAAGCCGTTTAAAATATCCTGAAACAGGCAAATTATTAATGACGTATTATGAAAATATGTTATAATAATTGCTGATAGGAGGTGCGGTATGGACGAAAGAGGAAGAAGGGGCGCGGTTCCCGGGCGGACCGGCACTGGCGGTGCCCGCAGACGGCGTCCTGACAGAAACGCCCAGAGACCGGGGAGCAGCAGTCCCGGCGCAGACAGGCGGCCGGGCAGGAGAAGCAGCAGAGCCAGGAGAAGACGGCGCAATGCAGTCATAAGATGGATGATATTTATTGTATTGATCATAGCAGCGGTCGGTGGTTTCGTGATCTGGAGAAAATACGGCCCATCAAATGAGAGAGCTGATCTGAACCAATATTATGAGCTGGAGGCGGAAAACGACATCGCGGTGGTCGTGGATAATAATGTCGTCAGAAGCGGCGCGTCGGCAATGGAAGCGGAGGAGGCAGAATCCCCCGCGCCTGGCAGGATATACGACGGACAGTACTATATTGAATACTCCGTTGTCCGGGAGCGGATCAATAGGAAGTTTTACTGGGACCCGAATGAAAATGTCCTGCTGTATACTCTGCCGGGAGGCAGTGTTTCAGTGGAAGTCGGCAGTAAAGAATACACAGATATAACAGAAAAGAAGAGTGAAGACTATGTGATCCTGAAAACAGAAGGAAGGACAGCATATATTGCGCTTCCATTTATTCAGGCGTATACAAATATGGAGTATGCGGTTTATAATGATCCGGCAAGGGCTGTCATTACATCTCAGTGGGGTGAGACACAGACGGCCGTTATAAAGCGGGATACGCAGGTGAGATACCAGGGCGGAGTGAAAAGCCCGATTCTGACGGACGTGAAGAAATCTGACAAAGTAAGCGTGCTGGAAGATGAAGACGACTGGATGAAGGTCGGAACGGAGGACGGAGTGATCGGGTATGTCAGGACGGGGGATCTCAAAGAGATTACCACAGAGACAACGTCCAGGGAGTTCGAAGAGCCTGTTTATACCAATATTTCAAAGGATTATACGATTAATATGGCATGGCATAATGTGTCCAATACGGATGCCAACAGTTATATACTGGAGACGATAGCGGGGACAAAGGGACTGACAACGATCGCTCCGACCTGGTTCAGCCTTGCTGATACACAGGGGAATGTGTCTTCCCTCGCCGACCCGGATTATGTCAATTACGCACATCAGTCAAATCTGGAAGTCTGGGCGGTGCTCAGAGATTTCCATGGGGGTATCAATTCCTATGATGAGACGTATGAGGTGCTCAGTTATACTTCAAAGCGGACGAAGGTTATCAATCAGGTGATAGCGGAGGCGCTTCAGTCCGGCGTGGATGGAATTAACCTTGACTTCGAGCTGGTTTCAACAGACTGTGGAGAGCACTATGTGCAGTTTGTACGGGAGCTGTCTGTGAAATGCCGCCAGAACGGGCTGGTATTTTCGGTGGATAATTATGTTCCCCAGCCGTATAATACGCATTATGACATAGAAGAGCAGGGATCGGTGGCGGATTATGTGGTTATTATGGGATATGATGAGCACACGGACGGTTCTTATGAGGCGGGATCGGTGGCATCCATCGGCTATCTTGAAGACGGCATTACAGAGGCGCTGAAAGAGGTTCCGGCGGAGAAGCTTGTGGCCGGTATTCCCTTCTTTACCCGGTTGTGGTTTGAGACACCGAAGACAGAAGAGGAGCTGGCACAGGAAGCCGGAACAGAGGCGGCGTCGTATCCGAATAAAGTGACAAGCTATGCATACGGCATGGATGAGGCGGCAGAGACAGTATCAGCGGCCGGTGTACAGGCAGAGTGGGATGCTTCGGCGAAACAGAATTATGCTCAGTGGGAAGCTGACGGCGGCGTCTATAAAATCTGGCTGGAAGATAATCAGTCTTTGGAAGAGAAACTGAAAGTGATCAAATCCAACAATCTTGCCGGCGTGGCAGAGTGGAGCTTGGGGATGGAGAATTCCAGTGTATGGGATCTTATCCTGCAATATGTAAATTGACGGGAAGTGGAACAGAATAAAACGCATATAGGATAGAAAGAGACATCCTCCTTCTGCATATATATTGGTATATGTGAAAGGGGGATGTTTTTATGCGGAAAAAGCTGGGAGTTATCGCGGCGGCAGCGGTACTGACGGCGCTGATTGTTCTATGCCAGGCTGGCGGAGCCCTTTTGAAAAAGGGGCTTATGGATGGGGAAGAGACAGCGGGGAAAGCGGTATCCGCTGATTCCAGGCTGGTAATTATTGATCCCGGGCATGGCGGCCTGGATGCCGGAAAAGTGGGAGTAAATGGAGCGGAGGAAAAGGAGATAAATTTAAAGATCTCTTTGAAAGTAAAGGAACTGTTGAATCAGGAGGACGTCGAGGTGGTGATGACCAGGAGTGAGGATGAGCGTCTCGCAGAAAGCCAGGTGGAGGATTTGAAGAAGAGGGCAGCGCTTATGAACGAGAAGAAACCGGTTCTCGCTGTCAGTATCCACCAGAATAGTTATCACGAAGAAGGCGTCAGCGGCGCCCAGGTTTTCTATTATACAGATTCAGCGGAGAGTGAGCGGGCAGCAGGACTCATACAGGACGCGCTAAAAGAGATTGCCCCGAACAATACAAAGGAGGCAAAAGCGAACAGTACATATTATATATTAAAGAAGACGGAGGTGCCGGTCGTCATAGCGGAGTGTGGTTTTCTCAGTAATTATGAGGAGGCGGAGAGACTGGCAGATGAAGAATATCAGCAGAAACTGGCTGAGGCAGTGACAAAGGGGATTCTGCAGTATATAAACGGTGAATAAATAACGGATGGGATGCAGGGGATGTGTATAGAGCGGACGTATATGGGCTGGCCGGATGCGGATAAAAGAGTTTTTTTTTAATGGGAATAATGATATAATGAACGTTATGGAGACGAAAGTAAGAAAAATAGATAAAAATCAGATTGATGAGACGATTATACAAGAAGCAGGCATGATTCTGAAGAAGGGCGGGCTGGTTGCGTTTCCGACAGAGACGGTATACGGTCTTGGAGCAGACGCGCTCAAGGAGGAGGCAGCGCTTAAAACGTACGCGGCAAAGGGGAGACCTTCGGATAATCCATTGATTGTGCATATTGCGGAATACGAGGATTTGAAGAGGATCGCAGTCAATATCCCGGCGGAGACGGATATACTGGCAGCGCATTTCTGGCCCGGCCCGCTGACAATGATCTTTGAGAAGAGTGATGCTGTGCCATACGGGACAACAGGGGGACTTGACACTGTGGCAGTGCGGATGCCGTCAGACCCCACAGCCCAGGCGCTGATCCGGGCGGCGGGCGGTTTTGTGTCCGCGCCCAGTGCGAATACTTCCGGAAGGCCCAGTCCCACGACGGCGGAACATGTTATGGACGACCTGGACGGGAAGATCGATATGATCCTGGATGGGGGGACAGTAGATATCGGGCTGGAGTCGACGATCCTGGATATGACTGTAAGTCCGCCCATGATTTTGAGGCCGGGGGCTGTTACGGCGGAGATGTTCGAGGAATTGATCGGTGAGGTTGCCATGGATGAAACCCTTCTGGGGGATGAGAGCGATAAAGCTCCCAAGGCGCCGGGGATGAAATACAGGCATTATGCGCCGCGGGCGAAGCTCCTTATTGTAGAGGGGGATCTCAGAGAAGAGATTCTGGCGATCCGTCAGCTTTCTTATGCGGCCCACAGGGAGGGGCGCCGAGCGGGGATTATCGCAACCGCGGAGACGCTTCCCTTCTATAAATATGGAATTGTCAAAAATATCGGAACAAGGGAAAATGAAAAAACAATCGCGCGAAGTCTCTACCGGGTGCTGCGGGAATTTGACGAAGAAGATGTGGAGACCATTTACAGCGAGTCATTTGCTGTACAGGGCATGGGAAAAGCGATCATGAACCGTCTGGAAAAGGCGGCCGGGCATCTGCGTATCTCGGCTGCGGCGGTTGTGAAGAAGCAGAAGTACAGGCGCATTACTTTTGTGAGCAGGACGGACTGCGCCCGTGCGCCAATGGCGGCAGAGATCCTGAGGCAGTATGAACTGAAACAGGAGTACGTGATTGATTCAAGGGGGCTGGTTGTACTGTTCCCTGAACCTGCTAACCAGAAAGCGGAAGCAATCATGAAGAGCGCTCAGATGACGCTGGGAGATCATGTGTCGCGGCAGTTTGATAAAGAGAACCTTCAGGAGGATACACTGATCCTTGCTATCAATGAGGTTGAGAAGAACAAAATCCTCTCTGAGTATGGAGCGGGATATCAGGTGTATACGCTGAACGAATTTACCGGCGATGAGACGGAAATACCCGATCCCTATGGGAAGCCGCTGACAGCATATGGAGAATGCTTTGAGGTGCTGCGCGGACTGATTAAAAAGCTTGCAGATAAACTGGATTCATTTGTGGAGGAAGAAAAATGACAGGTAAAGTAACGATTATGGATCACCCGCTGATCGCCCATAAGATCAGCTATATCAGACAGGAAAATGTGGGCACAAAGGAGTTCCGTGAGATGATTGGGGAGATTGCTCAGCTTATGTGCTATGAAGCTACAAGAGATCTGAAACTCGGGGATGTAAAAATCAAGACCCCGATTGCCGAGATGACCGGGAAAGAATTGGCGGGAAAGAAACTTGCGATTGTACCGATCCTGCGTGCCGGACTCGGAATGGTGGATGGGATGCTTTCGCTTATACCGGCTGCGAAGGTAGGACATATCGGGTTATACCGTGACCCGGAGACACTTGAGCCGGTCGAGTATTACTGTAAGCTGCCGGCTGACTGCAGCGAAAGAGAAGTGTTCGTTGTCGACCCGATGCTGGCGACCGGCGGGTCCAGTGTGGCCGCGATCCGCATGCTGAAGGAAAAAGGTGTCAAAAATATCCGCTTCCTCTGCATTATCGCTGCTCCGGAAGGGGTGAAGCGCATGCAGGAAGAGCATCCGGATGTAGATATTTATATTGGCGCTCTGGATGAAAAATTGAATGACCATGGATACATTGTACCGGGACTGGGAGATGCGGGAGACCGGATCTTTGGAACCAAATAGGACAAAGGAGATAGAAGCTATGGCAGAGGAGAGAGAGAAACGGAAAGATTATTTATCGTGGGATGAGTATTTTATGGGAGTTGCGATGCTTTCCGGGATGCGGTCAAAAGATCCGAATACGCAGGTTGGCTGCTGTATTGTCAGCCAGGATAACAAAATCCTTTCAATGGGATATAATGGATTCCCCATCGGATGCTCTGATGATGAATTCCCGTGGGCAAGGGATGGGGAGGACCCTCTGGAGACAAAATATGTCTATTCCACCCACAGTGAGCTCAATGCGATACTGAATTACAGCGGCGGCAGCCTCGCGGGAGCGAAGCTTTATGTCTCGCTCTTCCCATGTAATGAGTGTGCCAAAGCGATTATTCAGGCGGGGATCAGAGAAGTGATCTACGACTGTGATAAATATGCGGATACGCCGAGCGTAATTGCCTCAAAAAGGATGATGGATGCGGCCGGTGTGAAATACCATAAGTATAATAGGACGAAGAGAAAGATTGAGATTGAATTATGATACGGACAGTAGACGTAAATGAGATTACAGAAAATATAAGGGAAATGTGCATTGAAGCGAACCATTTCCTTTCCCCCGATATGGGACAGGCCCTGAGCAGGGCGGAAGAGACGGAAGAGTCACCTCTTGGCAGACAGATACTTGGACAGCTAAAGGAGAATCTGGCGATTGCGGCAGAAGAGATGATTCCCATCTGTCAGGATACCGGTATGGCGGTTGTATTCCTTGAAGTCGGGCAGGATGTACATCTGGAAGGCGGAAACCTTGAAGACGCTGTAAATGAGGGAGTGCGGAAAGGGTATGCGGATGGCTTTCTGAGAAAATCTGTGGTTGGCGATCCGCTGATCCGTGAGAACACAAAAGATAATACGCCGGCCGTAATCCACACCCGGATTGTTCAGGGGAGACAGGTGAAGATTACGGTTGCGCCCAAAGGCTTTGGAAGTGAGAACATGAGTCGTATATTCATGTTGAAACCGGCAGAAGGCATCGAAGGTGTAAAAGATGCCGTGCTTACTGCCGTGAAAGATGCGGGACCGAATGCATGCCCACCTATGGTTGTGGGCGTTGGGATTGGGGGTACATTTGAAAAGTGTGCACTTCTGGCAAAAGAAGCATTGACAAGAGAGGCAGGAAGTCACTCACCAATTCCCTATGTGAAAGAGATGGAAGAGGAGCTGCTGGAAAAGATCAACAGTCTGGGCATCGGTCCCGGAGGATTGGGCGGCACCACGACAGCCCTGGCTGTTAATATCAATACATATCCTACACATATCGCAGGACTTCCGGTGGCAGTAAATATCTGTTGTCATGTGAATCGGCATATTGTGCGTACAATTTAGAAAATATCGAGGAAAGGGGTCAGGCCCCTTTGCGGATTGTTTTCAGAAAATTTTGATAGAAAGGACATTCTCATGGACAAGCATATTACAATACCCATGGATAAGGAGACTGTTAAGTCTCTGCGTGCCGGAGACTATGTATATTTGACCGGTGTGGTTTATACAGCGCGGGATGCCGCTCATAAAAGAATGGATGAAATACTTGAAAGAGGTGAAACTTTACCATTTAATATAAAAGATCAGATTATTTATTATATGGGGCCATCTCCGGCCCGTGAGGGACGTCCCATTGGTTCTGCCGGACCGACAACTGCCAGCCGTATGGACAAGTATACACCCCGGCTTTTAGATCTGGGCATGGGAGCCATGATTGGAAAAGGGAAAAGAAGTCCGGAAGTGCTGGAGGCTGTTGTAAGAAATGGAGCAGTATATTTTGCGGCTGTTGGTGGAGCAGGGGCGCTTTTATCCAAGTGCATTACCTCATCAGAAGTGATTGCCTATGATGACTTGGGAACGGAAGCAGTGCGCCGGCTTAGAGTTGAGAATTTTCCGGTGATTGTGGTGGCAGACTGTGAAGGAAATAACCTTTATGAAACCGCGGTGAAATCTTATAATAAGGCGGAGGATGGAAAAAGATGAAACGTATCTTAATGATGGTGCTCAGAAATCTTTACATGGTACCGTACGGCTGGATTCGTCTTTGTTACAGAGCTGCGCATGTGGATAAATATACAGAAGAGGATATGTATGCATTTCTTCAATGGATTGATCTTCATGCGAACAGAGGTGGAAATGTACATATTGATGTCCACGGAAAGTCAAATATACCTGAAAAGAATGGATTTATGTTTTTCCCGAACCATCAAGGACTCTATGACGTGCTTGCTATTATAGAAGCAAGCCCGAGGCCATTTTCTGTAGTTGCGAAAAAGGAGATTGCGAAGATCCCCTTTTTGAAACAGATCTTTGCATGCATGCGGGCGTTTATGCTGGACCGGGAAGACGTGAGGCAGGCGATGCAGGTCATAATCGATGTGACAAAAGAAGTAAAAAAAGGAAGAAATTATCTTATATTTGCTGAGGGGACTCGCTCTAAAAATGGGAACAAAGTAGGGACCTTTAAGGGGGGCAGTTTTAAAACGGCAACAAAGGCGCAGTGCCCGATCGTCCCGGTAGCTCTGATAGATTCTTTCAAACCTTTTGACACAAATTCAACAAAGCCAGTCACGGTTCAAGTACATTTTTTGGAGCCGATCTTATATGAAGAATACAAAAATATGAAGACAACAGAGATTGCGGCGCTTGTTGAGGAACGGATACAATGCGTAATTAATGAAAATATATAGCGGTTCAGGGCTGGGATTGCAATTTTTTATATTTTTTTAAAAATTTCGTTGACATTAGAAAATGTGTTTAGTATAATAAATTTCGCACTATTAGTGCAGAATTGAATAGAATGCCGCAGTAAAATGCGGATGTGTTCAGAATCCGGAGAAATACTCAAGAGGCTGAAGAGGCGCCCCTGCTAAGGGTGTAGGTCGGGAAACCGGCGCGAGGGTTCAAATCCCTCTTTCTCCGTTTGATATTATCTCAGAAACTACTGGAGAATTCCGGTAGTTTTTGTATATCAATTGTAAAATTGTGGATAATATCATGTAAAAATACCAGATATAGTACCAGAAAGAAAAACTTGAAAAAGTTGTAAAAAAGTGTTGACAAATAGTTGGCGAAAATGGTAATATATCTAAGCTGACTCGTGAGAGGCAGTGAAAAGTAAAAAAGAAGAAAAAGTTCTTGACAGACGAAAAATACTTTGATATAATGTCAAAGCTGTCGTTTGAAAAGAGCGACTAGAACCTTGATAACTGAACAATAGACAACAACCCTTGAAAATTTCTTTGAAGAGAAGATTTTTTAAGAACGGTTCAAAACGAACCAACAACAGTAAAGAGGGAAAGAATTAGCTAGCAGTTAGTTCTGGACTTCGGAACAAACACTTTTAACGAGAGTTTGATCCTGGCTCAGGATGAACGCTGGCGG
>CAUEYX010000002.1 GCA_959022495.1 uncultured Lachnospiraceae bacterium
ATCTGACCGATACTTGTCTGACGGCACAGGATAAATATAAGGCATATCTTGATTACTTTAGGATTGAGTATGATAAGTAGAAAGCGTTCAGTTGTTGCAAAAAATGCACTAGTTCAAAAGAATAAGTTGAGCAGGATGAGTAGGGGAACTACAAGAAGTATTGGAAAATTAAAGGATGGTTAGCAGGGATTGGTTTACAGGAAGTAGATAAGCTTAGGGTATCCAATTATTTGTTGGAATTATCCCTACAAAATATAAAAGACAAAATAGATTTTGATGAGCTCGAGAGAAAACTAAAAGAATATCATGGGAGAACGGAACATGGAAAACAAAGGCGTAATATATATTTTGACAAACCCTTCATTTCCGGATTATGTGAAAATCGGATATGCAGATGATATTGATAAAAGATTAAAGCAACTTAACAGGAGCGAGTGTATCCCTTTTGCATTTCGAGTATATGCGACATACGAAGTAAATTCTCGTTTGTCCGATTTGAAATTGCATTCAATTATAGATAAACTGAATCCGGATTTGCGTTCAATAGACGATTTTAATGGACAAAAGAGAGTGCGTGAGTTCTATGCAATGAAACCGGAAGAAGCATTTGCAATACTGGAGGCAATGGCTGAAATACATGACTGCAAGGATAAGCTCAAACTTATTGCTCCAAATGAAACAGAAGCAAAAGAAGAAGAATTGGCACAGGAGATTGATACAGAAAGCCATGAAAAAGCTGAGAATTTTTCCTTTTCAAAATGTCAGATACCGATTGGTGCAGAATTGGAATATTGTGCTGATTCAAGTTTGAAATGTACTTTAGTCGGTGATCGAAAGGTAGAATATCAAGGAAAAGAAATGTCTTTAACAGCTTTGGCAAAACTGTTATCAGGAAAGAAATATTCCATTGCAGGCCCAAGATTCTTTAAATATAAAGGCGAATGGTTGAATGATATTAGAGCACGAATGGGTTTTTAAAGCTTAAATAAGCTAATATGATAATTTAAAATACTACAAAAATTTAAGAGGAAAATAAAATGATAAACATTCGTAAATTAGAAGCAGAATTATGGGAATCGGCAGACTTGCTGCGTGCAGGCTCAAAGTTGACATCTAATCAGTACTGTATGCCGGTGCTTGGTTTGATTTTTCTGCGTTATGCATATAGCAGATATAAAATGGTGGAGACGGAGATTTTGAAAAACCGTCCTTCTCGTGGCGGGCGTGTAATGCCTGTGGAAGCAAGTGACTTTGCGGCGAAAAGTGCGCTTTATCTTCCAAAAGAGGCACAGTATGATTATTTGCTGAATCTTCCGGATGATATTGCATCTGCAGGTATTCTGAACAAAGATGGCCACACAATGAACAGTCTGGGTGAAGTAGTTAATAATGCGATGCAGTTGATTGAAGAACAAAGTGAGCAGCTTACCGGTGTCCTTCCGAAAAGTTATACAGATTTTTCTGATGAAATACTGTCAGAGCTTCTTCGTATATTCAATAACAGTGCATTGGACGAAGTGGGCGGCGATATTATCGGCCGCATTTATGAATATTTTCTGAATAAGTTTGCAAAAAACATTGCTTCTGATGACGGTGTGTTCTTTACTCCAAAATCATTGGTAAAAATGATTGTAAATGTTATCGAGCCAAAGAGTGGTATTTTGCTGGATCCTGCTTGTGGTTCGGGCGGTATGTTTATTCAGTCAGGTGATTTTGTAAATCATTCCGGTATGAATGCCAATAATGCTATGACATTCTATGGACAGGAAAAGGTGGAGTACAACGCTCAGCTTTGTTTGATGAATATGGCTGTTCATGGTCTTACCGGTGTAATCAAATCCGGTGATGAGGCAAACAGCTTTTATCATGATGCACATAATCTGAACGGTTGCTGTGATTATGTAATGGCAAATCCGCCGTTTAATGTCGATAAAGTAAAAGCGGAGTCGGCTGAAAGTGCAGGCCGTCTCCCATTTGGCATGCCTGCGGTTAATAAAAACAAAGAAATCGGTAATGGTAACTATCTGTGGATTTCCTATTTTTACTCATACCTTAATGAAAATGGTCGAGCAGGATTTGTTATGGCATCTTCTGCTACGGACAGCCAGGGCAAAGACAAGGATATCCGTGAAAAACTGGTAAAAACGGGCCATGTGGACGCAATGGTGAGTGTGGGAAATAACTTCTTCTACACCAAATCACTGCCTTGCTCTCTATGGTTCTTTGACAAAGGAAAATCAGAAGAAATAAAGGAAAAAGTACTGTTTATTGATGCAAGAAATTATTATACAGTGGTTGACCGTACATTGAACGAATGGTCCGAATGGCAGCTGAAAAATCTGAATGCCATTGTTTGGCTATATCGTGGCGAGATTGAAAAATATCATCAACTTATTGCCGAATATAAAAATGTACTTGGTGAGGATATATCTTTTGAAGAATCGCTTCACCTTTTGAAAGAAGAACTGAAAAATTTACAAAAGCATGCAAAAATTGAAGTAGAAGTAGCCGGAAGAAATGATAAAAAACGAGTGCAGACATATTATGATGAACTGATAGTAGCGAAGAATGAAGAAATCACTGTTGCAAAAGAGGCAGTATGGCTTTATGAAAAGTTTGGCGAAGGTGTTTATACTGATGTACTTGGTCTGTGCAAAGCTGCAACCATTGCAGAAATTGAAGAAAAGGGCTGGTCTCTGACACCGGGTGCGTATGTAGGTGTAGCACCTGTAGAATATGACGGCGTAAATTTTGAAGAACGAATGGCAGAAATACATCGTGAACTTTTATTGTTGCAGGCAGAATCCAATGATTTAATGGATATCATCTCGCAGAATATGAAGGAGATGGGGGTATGAGTTGGGAAAAAGTGAGATTAGGGGATGTGTCTGAATCATGTTTGGGGAAAATGTTGGATAAAAGAAAGAATAAAGGATTCTATAAACCATATCTTGCTAATGTTAATGTGCGTTGGGGATCTTTTGATTTGGAGAATCTGAAAGAAATGAGATTTGAAGATGATGAAGACGAAAGATATGGGATTAAATATGGCGATTTGATTATATGTGAAGGTGGAGAGCCTGGAAGATGTGCAATTTGGAAAGAAGAACTTCCAAATATGAAAATTCAAAAAGCTCTGCATCGAGTAAGAGTGAAAGAAGAAATGGATTATAGATATGTCTATTATTGGTTCCTTTTAGCTGGTAAGCAAGGTGCACTCAAGCAATATTATACAGGTGCAACGATAATGCATATGCCAGAACAAAAACTTAAAGAAGTTATAATAGATAAACCACCATTGGATGTTCAAAGAAAAATTGCCAATTACCTTGAATCTTTTGATCATTTGATTGAAAACAATCAAAAACAAATTAAGCTTCTTGAAGAAGCTGCGCAACGTTTGTATAAAGAATGGTTTATTGATTTGCGTTTCCCTGGATATGAAGATACACCTATTGTAGATGGTGTACCGGAGGGGTGGCACATGGGAAGTATCAAAGAAATATCTACTTGTCTCGATAAAATGAGAAAGCCATTGTCTGGAAAGACACGGGATATTCAAAAGAAAATATATCCATATTACGGCGCGGCTGATTTGATGGATTATGTCGAGAATTATTTATTCGATGGAATATATTTGCTTTTTGGAGAAGATGGTACTGTAATTACTAAAGATGGTACTCCTGTATTACAATATGTTTGGGGAAAATTTTGGGTAAATAATCATGCGCATGTATTCCAGGGAAATGAATTTTACAGTACAGAATTTCTGTATATGTTGTGTAGACATATGAAAATTGCGGATGTAGTAACTGGTGTTGCACAACCTAAAATTAGCCAAGGAAGATTGAATGACAAAAAAATTCTTATACCTGATAAATTTTTGGCTTTAGAATATTCTGATGTAACTAAAGCTATGTTTACGAAAATTAGAAATTTAAAGGATCGAATATATCTTTTACAAGAAGCCCGTGAACGCTTATTGCCTAAACTTATGAGCGGAGAAATTGAGGTGTAAATATGGCATTACCTAAAGAAATATTAACAGGATTGAAAATGAGCTAAAAGATAGTGATGATGCATCAAGATGGAAATTGTTCCGAGAAATGGATAGAAAATATCAGAGTTGCATTAAGAACTTTTGTGAGGGGATGTGGTTATCTGTTTCGAATAAAAATGTATTACATCTCCCACAACTACAACAATATCCTGATTATGTGGTTGAAAATTTAGAAATGGTTCAATCAAAGCTGTTAACATACAGATTTGAAGAAAATGCAATCGCAGGTAAGGTTCCGAAGATATTAGAAAAGCAAAATGGTGTAACTGTTACGGTAAATAATCATGTGAATATTAATATCACATTTGAAGAAGTTCGTGAAAAAATAGAAGATATGACATCTTTAACGGACAACGAAACTAAAGAGATATTGGATAAAATAAATGAAATTGAAGAGGTAGCCAATAGTAACGATAAAAAGAAAACCAAGTGGGAAAAAGTTAAGCCGGTCCTTACATGGTTGGCTGACAGAAATTTTGATGTTGGTGTTGCTATTTTACCGTTGTTATTGAAAATAAGATGATTTAATCATAATAAACTAAGGTGAAATAATGTCTGAAGATAAAATTTGGGATATGGAAGTGATTTTAGATCATGAAATTTTTGATTATGTAGAATATTCTGCAAATTCATGGAGAGAGTGGATTACAAAAACGATGAATGAAGTCGAAAAGATCGAATTAAAAGAAATAAAATTATTGACATACTTTTCGATTTTAGAAATGATGGCACAGGAATATGAAAATTTTCCATCTAATGGATTACAGGAGTCATTTGCAAAATTTGTTCTTGAATTTCAGGATCAATATGACTTTTTAGAAGCTACTGATCCAGTTACATTGTTCTACAGGGTGGAAGGTATAGTTGCATCTACTGTAAATTTAAATAATTTAATAGATGGAGAAATATATTATCCAAATTCAAAGATTATTTCAGATAAAGTATGTGAAATAAAAAATGAACTGATAAAGCAAAAAGGGAATGAATATACAGCAAAAAAACTAAAACAACACCGATATGTTGAATTGTTATATCGTATGAGATGCAGATTATCTCATGAGTTTTCTGCACCACATATCTCGTTTAGCAATGTTATAGAAGGACCGAGTTATATAAATTGTTCAAGGCAGTATGTAAGTAAAGGTCGATTAGTAAGTGATGATGTATGGCAACTAAGATTTCCAGTTAAATTTGTGAAAGATTTATGCATGAATTGTTTTGAGAATTATCTTGATTATTGCTTGCGAGAACGTATTCCACCAAATAAAAATAATGGACTTGATAGACTTTGTGAATTGTCTTGGTACAGTCGTTAGAAGATTGAATAGGTGAATTAGAAAAATAGAATGCATGATATTAATCAGCATTATGCAAGAGGATGCAGAAGTAATGTATTTCGTTATTACAATTTAAGAGAATTATCAAAGCATGTGAACAGAGAAATTGAGGTGTACGATGCAACAATATATAAAAAATGTAAATGATTGGATTTTGGTGAATGAAGTTAGCATAAATACAATCCTTGATTTTTTGTCTTTAGTCATTACAGCAGTGTTAACAACTATCATAATTTGGCAAACAGCGAAGCTTGCAAAGCACCAAAGTGTTCAAGAGGAAGAAATAGGTCAGCAACAAGCAGAATTACAAAAAAGGCAAATTAAACTGGATACATTCGAATACAAAAACAGAATATATCATGCATTGTATAAGGTTTTTCAATTGACTGGAGAAATACAGATTATATATGAAAAAATAAATTTGAAAGATAAGTCAATGGATCAACTTTATCAAATATTTGATTCATATTTAAAAACAATCAAAATTGATGTATCCGAAACATTATGGGTGTTTAAACAGGCAGAGTACATATTGCCTGATAATATTTATAGGTCTGTTTATGATATTGCTGGAAATTTTAATGAGTTAACAGGGGATATTGGTAAATTTAACTTATACCCTAAAATATTAGCAGAGCATGAAATTGAAGAATATAAAAAAGAATTGCTTGAAGATATTCAAACAAGAAGTAATCAAATTAATAATCATGTGTTGTTTATAAATTCGATAATGAAGAAAGAATTGTCAATTAGCAATTTGGAAAAATGAGGTGTAATATGGACAAGTTTGACATTCTTGATAGAGGACTATTTGTAGAGCAAGTTGTAAAGCTGATAGAAAATATATCTGGGAATAAAGTAACAACTTGCTTTGCTATAAACGGCGAATGGGGGACGGGTAAAAGTTTTGTTTTAGATATGCTTGAAAATGAGCTTTCTAAAATTCAATCCGAAGAAACGCTTACTGAAAAGTATTTTATTATTCACTATAATTGTTGGAAATATGATTACTATGAAGAACCACTAATAGCTATTGTGTCTACAATAATTGCGGAGATAGAGGGAAAAATAACCCTTTTCCCTGACAGTAAAGAAAAACAAGAAATACTTGGAATGTTTAAAGCGGCAGGAGTTTCTTTATTATCACTCGCTAATACTGCATTTAAGGCTAAAACAGGCATTGATATTCAAAATGCAGTCGAAACTGTAATTAATGGTGAAAAAGAAGGTGCAGCAAAATTTGATAAAGAACATGCTTATGATACATATTTAGATCTTAACAAAGTTATTGATAAACTTGCTGAACTTCTCCAGAGCGTAGCAGAAAGATATACAGTTATAATAATTGTCGATGAATTGGACAGATGCATTCCGGAATATGCAATAAAAGTGTTGGAGCGTCTGCATCATTTGACAGAAGAAAAAAGCAATATAATTACAATTATTGCTATAGATAAAAAACAGTTGGATTGTAGTGTCAGACATCTTTTTGGTTTTGAAGAAGGTAATAAATACCTCGAAAAATTTATAAATTTTGAAATCAAACTTGATAGAGGTAAAGTGTCTGAAAGAATCACTGAAAAACATGCTACTTATATAAGACTGTTTGATAAAGATATTTTTCGATTTGATGATTCTGTGGAAGAGTGTTTGCGGGCAATATTCAAAGATATAGATATTCGTACACAAGAACAAATTGTAAACAAAGTTACAATTGTACACAAACTTTTATTTACAGAAAAAAAAGATTATTCATTTATGTGTATGGAATTATTAACTGCTGTAATGGTTTGCGTATATAAATATCGAGGCCTTTTTATTGGTAGTACATTTAATACTTCTTCATATGGAGGATTAGTTGCTTCAAGTTCAAAAGAAAAGTCC
Source organism: uncultured Lachnospiraceae bacterium (assembly GCA_959022495.1). Classification (GTDB taxonomy): domain Bacteria; phylum Bacillota; class Clostridia; order Lachnospirales; family Lachnospiraceae; genus Mediterraneibacter. The sequence continues at coordinate 7,282 of CAUEYX010000002.1, forward strand.
GGACCATTTGGGGATTTTTTTAAGGACAAATTCGAATCTATCAATTTAAGGAGTAGTTATTCATTTCCTGATGAACCATTAAAATATGCACTACCAGAGAAAGCGAATCTATATGGCGCAATGTTATTTACTTGGTGTTGGATGCATAGTAAAAGATCGGTTTCGATTCAACATACCAAAGATGATGTTTATACAATAATAATTAAGAATCATGAGGAACTTATTAAATTTGCTGAAATTATAAAATTGATGTAGTAAAACAAAGTATAGGGAAAATTTCTGACAATAGGGAGGTTACATTATGAGCTACGATTATTCCGAAAATATACTTGTTCAAGAAAGTGCCGGTAATCTGCTCCGTGATGAATTGGGCTGGGATGTCCGGTTTGCTTACAATACAGAAATTTTAGGGAAAAACGGCACTTTCGGCAGAAAAAGTTATCACGAGATATTGTTGCTTCGTTATTTTCGAGAAGCTTTGAAAAAACTGAATCCATGGATTAACGACAATCAGATTTCCGAAGCTCAGAAAGTTTTGGAAAACAGACTTTCCACATCATCCCTCTTGCAGGTAAATGAGGAGAAATACTTCCTGATTCGTGATGGAATCCCGGTTACTGTAAAGAAGCCGAATGGACAAACAGAAACAAAGAAAGCAGCGGTCATTGATTTTCAGAATCCGGACAATAACTATTTTCTTGCTGTCAAAGAACTGAAAATTCATGGCGATTTGTACCGCAGAAGAACAGATATCGTTGGCTTTGTAAATGGTATTCCATTGCTGTTTGTGGAGCTGAAAAAGAATACTGTGGATGTACAGAATGCATATGATGATAACTATACCGATTATCAGGATACCATTCCACATCTGTTCTATTACAATGCTTTCCTTATGCTTTCTAACGGAACAGAAGCTAAAGTGGGCACTGTTGGAAGTAAGTATGAGTTCTTCCATGAGTGGAAACGACTTGCGGAAGAAGACCCGGGTAGTGTTGCGCTTGAAACCATGCTTCGTGGTATTTGTAAGAAAGAAAAATTCCTTGATTTGTTTGAGAATTTTATTCTGTTTGACCATTCCGGCGGACGTACAGCAAAGATTCTTGCACGCAATCATCAGTATCTTGGTGTAAACGAAGCCATGAAAGCTTATGCTGCAAGAAAACTGAATGACGGTAAATTGGGTGTATTCTGGCATACGCAAGGTTCCGGGAAGAGTTATTCTATGGTATTTTTAGCGCAAAAAATACGCAGAAAATTTGAGGGTTCACCGACCTTTGTCATTCTGACAGACCGTGAAGAACTGAACTCACAGATTAGTGATACATTTGAAAATTGTGGCCTTCTGGGAAAGAATAAGTCTTCGCAGTTTATAGCTACCAGCGTTGAGGACTTGGTGCAGAAATTAAAAGGCAATCCGAGTTTTATATTCACGCTGATTCAGAAATTTAATAAGCCAAATTTAGAACCGATATATCCGGATCACGATATTATCATTATGTCTGACGAAGCACACCGCAGCCAGTATGGTATTTTTGCTGACAATATGATGAAACTGTTGCCAACGGCAGCCCGTATTGGATTTACCGGCACGCCTTTGCTGTCCAGTGATAATATTACAGCCCGTACCTTCGGTGGCTATGTATCGGTTTATGATTTCAAAAGAGCGGTAGAGGATGGAGCAACCGTTCCTCTTTATTACGAAAATCGTGGCGAGAAAATTCTTGACTTACATAATCCGGAAATTACAGAGCAGATTTTGGATGCGATTGAAAATGCAGACCTTGACGTGGACCAACAGGATAAATTGGAAGCTGAATTTGCAAAAGAAATTCATCTTATGACGGCTGAACCAAGGTTAAAATCCATTGCAAGAGATTTTGTGAACCATTATTCAGACCTGTGGACAAGCGGCAAAGCCATGTTTGTTTGTCTGAATAAGGTGACTTGTGTCCGAATGTACAACTATGTGCAGGAATACTGGAAAGAAGAAATAAAGCAATTAAAGGCTAAAATAAAAACCGCTACTCAGCAGGTAGCACAGGAGTTGAAACGCAAGCTGAAGTGGATGCAGGAAACGGAAATGGCTGTGGTAATCAGCCAGGAACAGAATGAAATCCAGACTTTCAAAAAGTGGGATTTGGATATTAAGTATCACCGCACAAAAATGGAAAAACGAGAACTGGACAAGGAGTTTAAAGATTCCAAGAATCCGCTGCGAGTTGTATTTGTATGTGCGATGTGGCTTACCGGCTTTGATGTAAAATGTCTGTCCTGTCTGTATTTGGACAAGCCATTGAAAGCACATACCCTTATGCAGACAATTGCTCGTGCAAACCGTGTATCAGAAGGAAAGAGCAACGGTTTGATTGTTGATTATATTGGTATTGTTAAAGCACTCAGAAAGGCTCTTGCTGATTATACGGCAAATGTTGGCGGTAATGGTGGTGCTGATCCAACAGTAGATAAAGAGAAACTGATTGCCCGTATTATTGAAACAATCGGAAAAGCAAAATCGTTTTTGGCAGAGAATGACTTCGACTTGCAAATGCTGATTGATGCATATGATTTTCAGAAACTTTCCTATCTGCAGGAAGCAGCAAATGCGGTATGCGGAACGATTGAGGACAAGAAAACCTTTACAACATATGCATCTGAACTGAATCGCCTGATGAAATATACGGATCGTGATGATATTACCGGTCACACCAGAAAAGAATATGAGGCAATAGCTGCTATCTATGCAGAGCTTCAGAAAAAGCGTATGCATATCAATACTACGGACTTGATGGTAGAAATTAATGCGATTATCAGCTCTTATGTTGAAATTCAGCATATGCCGTCAATGGTGCGAGAAGAGCCACGCCGTTTTGATATCAGTGCGATAGATTTTGATTTACTGCGTAGAGAATTTGCCAAGATAAAGAAAAAGAATCTGGTTCTAAAAGACTTAGAAGAAGTGATTCAGCAGAAATTGGATAGAATGATGTTCTGTAATCCTGATCGAATCAATTATTATGAACGTTATCAGCAGATTATTGATGACTATAATAGTGAGCAGGATCGGGCAACTATCGAAAAAACATTTATGGATTTGATGGACTTGGCAAATCAAATGAATCAGGAAGAACAGAGATATGTTCGAGAAGGATTTTCCAGCGATGAAGAACTTTCTTTGTACGATATGTTGTTTCGTGAGGATTTAAGCAAAAATGATATCAAGAAATTAAAAGAAGTTGCGGCAGATTTACTTCATAAAATTAAGGGCATGATATCTGAACTTGACCACTGGACGGATAAACAAGAAACGAAAGCAGCTGTCGATAACCTGATTCGTGATACACTCTGGGCAGAATTGCCGGAATGTTATGACGAAGTAAGTATATCTGGATATCGCCAGAAGATATATGAGTATGTATATACAAGGTATAAAGAGGTTGCATAAGAAGGTTTCTTATATGATTATGAAGGTTTACCAGGTGTGCTAAAATTACAGTTTCTCAGTTAAAAATTCCATACCCCTTGAAAAATCAAGGTTTGAAGGCTTATGAAGGGATATAAGAGATATGATAAAAATACTATTTATCTGCCACGGCAATATCTGCCGTTCCACCATGGCTCAATATGTTTTCCAGGATCTTGTCAACAGATCCGGTCTATCTAATTCATTCTACATCGATTCCGCCGCCACCAGCCGGGAGGAGATCGGAAATCCGGTTCACCACGGCACGCGCCGGAAGTTAAGGGAAGCAGGCATTCCCTGCGGGGATCACCGCGCCCGTCAGATGCGTGCGTCAGAATACGATGAGTTTGACTACATTATCGGGATGGACTCCTGGAATATCCGCAATATCAACCGCATCATCGGGAACAATGACCCGGATGGGAAAGTGTCCAAGCTTCTTGATTTTACGGACCGGAGAGGAGCGGATATCGCTGACCCCTGGTATACGGGCAATTTTGATGTGACTTACACAGACGTAAAAGAGGGCTGTGAAGCCCTCCTTGCGGACTGCCTCTTACGCCTCTAGGGCGTAGGAGAGCAGTTTTTTTAGATTGTGATGGAACTGGCGGTTCTGATTCTTAAGCCGCAGCTTTTCTGTGCCGGATTTTGTTTCTTCTACAAAAGCATCATACCGGGAGAAGAGCACCCGGTAGTCGGAGGACTGCTTCTGTCCCCAGCGGATCAGGACCCAGTTCATTGCGTCAGAATTCCAATACTCCATGGGAATGCCGGACATCTTAAGGACCGTGATATACTGGACTGCCTGCATGGACAGCTCCGCGATCTGCCTGCCCCGGAAAGTCTCTTCCCGTTTCTGTGCCTTTCCGATCTTTTTGAAGATCCTGTGGGGAAGGCTTTTTTTATGGGATTCCCGTTCCATAAGGCGCAGGCTTTTTCTCAGGACATCGTTCAGCTGGGCAGCTGTATTCCAGTAAGTAACAAAAGAAACTTTCTCCTCTTCCTCACCGTCTTCCGGTCCCACTTTGAAAGTGCGGAACACGCGGGTGGTTTCCCCGAATGTATCTCGGTTATATTCTTTCCGCTTTTCCGGGTCAGAGAGCACACGGTATGCCTCCAGTATTTCCTGCATAAGGGCAGTAGTATCTATATCTTTATGTATGTTTGCATCGGGATGATAGATCTTCGCCAATGCGTTCTTAGCGGTCGTAATCTCTTCGAATGTCGCATCTCTTGAAACACCTAAAATATCATAATAAGTGTGAGATTTCATGAATGACCTCCTTATTAAATTAACCATTTATAACTCCCGTGCTTAATATACGCCGGGAGCCGTGAAAAGTCAATTGTTACCAGGTAAAATATGAATAATTCTCATATCCTCCGCTTATATTTTTAATAGACGAATCTTGAAAGAGGTTTTGCAATGGGACATTTTGCAGTGAAACGAATTCAGGCGCTGGTCCTGGGGGCGGCCTTTTCGCTGTCCTGCTTCTGCGCCCCGCTGACCATCTATGCGGAAGAAGAGCAGGTTGAGCAGTCAGCGGTGGAGATCAGCGCGCCTTCAGCAGTGCTGATGGAAGCCTCCACAGGTACAGTGATCTATGAGAAGGACGCGGATACCGCGCGTCCGCCGGCGAGCGTGACAAAAGTTATGACCATGCTGCTTATTTTTGATGCCCTGGAGGCGGGAAGCATCCATCTAGAAGACGAGGTGACAACCTCTGAGTACGCGGCATCCATGGGCGGTTCGCAGGTCTTCCTGGAGCCTGGTGAGACGCAGACAGTAGATACAATGCTGAAATGCATTGCCGTGGCAAGCGCGAACGATGCCTGTGTGGCGATGGCAGAATACATATGTGGGAGCGAGGAAGAGTTCGTAAGAAAGATGAATGAGAGAGCAGACGGGCTTGGAATGGAAAATACGAATTTCGTCAACTGTAACGGCCTGGATGCAGAAGGGCATATGACAAGTGCGGAGGACATTGCGCTGATGTCCAGAGAGCTGATCACGAAATACCCCCAGGTTCACGACTATTCTATGATCTGGATGGAAAATATTACGCACACGACGAGCAAAGGGACATCAGAGTTTGGGCTTACGAATACCAATAAGCTGGTAAGGCAGTATGAATATGCTACCGGCCTTAAGACGGGATCTACCGGGGACGCGAAATTCTGCGTCTCCGCCACAGGAGAGAAGAACGGCATCGAACTGATCGCGGTGATCATGGGAGCGGAGACTTCCAAAGAGCGGTTCGCGGATGCGGTAAAACTGCTGAACCATGGCTTTGGGAAATGCCAGGTTTATACCGATGACAGCCCGCCGGATGTCCAGAGCGCGGAGGTAGAAGGCGGAGTTGCGGACACGGTCAGCATTGAGCGGTCTGGTGAATTTACGTACCTGGATATGGCAGGGGAAAATGTGGCGGGGATTGAAAAGAAAACAGAAATCCAAAAGAACCTTTCCGCGCCCATTAAAAAGGGAGATGTGATCGGACATATCGTATATTCTCTTGATGGGAATGAGATCGGAAGAGCAGAGCTTACCGCGGGAGAAAAGGTGGAAAAAGCGGGATTTGCGGATTATTTAAAAAAAGCATTCCAGATGCTGCTGGCATAAAACGCCGGCCTAAGGCGAAAAATTTGAAATGAAAAATCCCGGACTAATACAAAAACGTGCTTGTCCTTTCCGCCCCCTCTGATTATAATGGAAAACAAATGCGAAACTGATCCGCCGCCTGCGGATCAGTTTTCAACATCGGAGGAGCAGATATGAATGATGTAAAAATCGGGGCAGTCCTGCTCATTGTGCTGCTGGCGGCTGCGGCTGTGGCCGCTGAAATATACAGGGAGACGCATCATTTTCGGGTGACCCGTTATCACGTGACATCGGATAAATTGTCCGGGATCGCAAGAGAGCTGAGACTTCTTTTCTTAAGTGACCTTCATAACTGGAGTTACGGAGAAAAGAATGCCGTTCTGCTGAAAAGAATCAAAGATGAAAAGCCGGATCTGATTTTGATCGGCGGGGATATGCTTGTAGGAAAAGAAGGGGTGCCGTGCGATACAGCCCGGGAGTTTGTGGAGCAGCTCCCGGGGATCTGTCCGGTCATCTATGGGAACGGCAACCATGAGCAGAGGATGAAGGAGGACACGCAGACCTACGGAGATACCTATGCGCAGTACAAAGAATGCCTGGAAAAGAGAGGAGTCCATTTTCTGGAAAACGCGGGCATCCATGTAGGACTGGGAGAAAAAGAATTGTATATCTGTGGGCTGGAACTTCCCTTTTCATCTTACTGGAAATTTCGAAAAGAAGCGGTTACTTCCGGCAGTATCGAAGAGCTGATCGGCTTTCAGCAGGAGAGCTATGTGATTCTTCTTGCCCACAATCCCGCGTACATGGACGCCTATTTAGAATGGGGAGCGGACATGGTGCTTTCCGGGCATCTGCACGGCGGACTCGTGCGCGTCCCCGGGATTGGGGGCATTGTCACGCCTCAGGGATTCCTTTTTCCGAAATACTCGGGAGAAATGACACAGGAAGGCAGTCAGACTGTGATTGTGAGCAGAGGGCTGGGTACACATACCCTGAATATCCGGCTTTTCAATACTCCTGAACTAATTTCAATCCGGCTTAGCGGCACAGACGGATATGCAGAGGATTAAAGGCAGGATTAAGAAGGGACCGGATTGACAAAGAGATGCGATCAGCGGGCAGTATGGCCCTCCGGGATGGAGAAAAAAAGATTGTAAAAGGCAGCGGTTTCCCTTATAATGTACTATTGGTATATTTTAAAAGCATAATTCGGAGAGATCATATGGGAATACCGGTAAAATTGGAAGTATTTGAGGGACCGCTGGACCTTCTGCTTCATCTGATTGATAAGAACAAAATAGATATCTATGACATTCCGATTGTTGAGATTACAAACCAATACATGGAATATATCAGGAACATGCAGCGGGAAGACCTGAATATTATGAGCGAATTCCTTGTTATGGCGGCAACGCTTCTGGACATTAAATGCCGGATGCTCCTTCCGAAAGAGGTAACAGAAGAAGGGGAGGAAGAGGACCCGCGCAGGGAACTGGTGGAGCAGCTCCTTCAATATAAAATGTACAAATATATGGCGAATGAGCTGAAAGACCGGCAGACCGATTCAGATTTTGTTCTCTACAAACGGCCTACGATCCCGGAGGAAGTACAGGAATATGTAGAGCCTGTGGATCTGGACCAGCTGCTGGGAGACCTGACGCTTTCGCGGCTCAATGAGATCTTTCAGGATGTGATGAAACGCCAGGTGGAGAAGATTGACCCGGTGAGGAGCAAATTCGGGAAAATAGAGAAAGAAGAAGTGACACTTTCTGATAAATTTACTTATATTCATCATTATCTGAAGAGCCACAAAAAATTCAGTTTCCGGCAGCTTCTGGAGAAGCAGCACAGCAGGATGCATGTGGTTGTTACGTTTCTTGCCATTCTTGAGATGATGAAGCAGGGGGAGATACGGGTGGAGCAGGAGAATACCTGCGGTGAGATCATGATTGAAAGGACAGGAGAGATAGATGGAGATTGAGAAGCTGCAGAGTGCTGTGGAGGCAATCCTCTTTACAATGGGGGATTCTGTGGAGCTGGAGAAGCTGGCCTCAGCCATCGGCCACGACGAGGAGACAACGAAAAAGCTCATTCATAACATGATGGATAAATATGAGGCAGAGGACCGGGGAATTAAGATTATTGAGCTGGATAACGCGTATCAGCTCTGTACCAAAAAGGAAATGTATGAGTACTTAATCCGCGTGGCAAAGCAGCCGAAGCGGTATGTCCTTACAGACGTCCTTTTGGAAACGCTGTCAATTATCGCTTATAAGCAGCCTGTAACGAAGCTGGAGATTGAAAAAATCCGTGGAGTGAAATCAGACCATGCAGTAAACAAACTGGTGGAATACGGGCTCGTGGAGGAGACCGGGCGCATGGACGCTCCGGGACGTCCGCTTTTGTTTGGGACAACGGAGGAATTCCTCCGGCGTTTCAGTGTACATTCTTTAGACGACCTCCCCATGCTTGACCAGGAGCAGATCGAGCATTTTAAAGAGGAGGCGGAAGATGAAGCCCAGCTGAAACTGGATATCTGACGCCCTGTTCTATTCTACACAGGAAATACATATAGTGAGAATAAGACAGGATGGAGAGGTATCCTGCATATGATAACAAGAAAAAATCGAATAAATGCGGCAATCATTCTGCTGTTTTGTATGATGATATACACGGCGGCTTTCCTTTATCCCCCCTGTGCTGTGCGGGCACAGGGGACGGAGGAGAGTGGAAACGCAGAGATAAAGCCGTCCGAATTGTACGCCCGGTCAGCGGTCCTTATGGATGCAGGATCAGGGCGTATTTTATTTGCGAAGAACGGTCAGGAAGAAATGCCGATGGCCAGCACCACAAAGATCATGACCTGTATTCTGGCCCTGGAAGAAGGAGAACTCTCTGATCCGGCAGTGGTAAGCCAGGAAGCCGCCTCCCAGCCGGAAGTAAAGCTGGGGATGAGAAGCGGACAGAGCTTTTATCTCAAAGACCTCCTGTATTCCCTGATGCTGGAATCCCACAACGACTCTGCCGTGGCGATCGCGGAACAGATCGGGGGAAGTGTCCGGGGATTCGCAGACAAGATGAACCAAAAAGCAGAAGAGATCGGATGTTCTGCTACATACTTTATCACTCCCAACGGTCTGGATGCCCGGGACGAAAACGGCGTTCATCATACAACCGCGGAAGATTTAGCCCGGATTATGAAGTACTGTATTATGGATTCGCCGAAAAAGGAAGAATTTCTCGAAATTACAAGGACGCAGTCTTATACTTTTTCTGACTGTGACGGGACAGGAAGTTATTCCTGCAGTAATCATAATGCGTTCCTTAAGATGATGGAGGGGGCGCTGACAGGGAAAACCGGGTTTACCGCTGATGCCGGATATTGTTACGTCGGAGCGCTGAGAAGAGACGAACGGACCTTTATTGTGGCGCTTCTGGCATGCGGGTGGCCCAATAATAAAGGATACAAATGGTCAGATACAAGGAAGCTGATGACCTATGGGCTTGAAAACTATTCTTACAGGGAAATCAGCCCTGAGATCCCTGCGGAGACAATACGCGTGAAAAACGGATTTACCGGCGGCTTCCCGCAGAAAAACCCTGTGCAGATTTCAATAAAACTTGGAGGAGGAAAGCAGAAAATCCTCTTAAAAGAGACGGAAGAAATCAAGAAGGAGATGAATCTTCCGAAAGAAATTGAGGCCCCGGTCAAAGCAGGGGAACAGCTTGGGGAACTGACCTACACACTGGATGGGAGAATTGTGGCGGTTTACCCGGTTTTTGCGGTGGAAGAGGTAAAAGAACGAAATATTTCTGTTTGTATGTCTTATATTACAGATCGATTTTTCTGTCAGAAGTGACTCGGAATGATAAAATAGATCAAACGAAATGATTAATTTTGCCACTGGTATATCTAGAGAAGCTGTGATAGGATAGATGAGGATAAAATAAAGCAATTAAATTGATTAAATATAAGGAGATGTACAATTATGGAAAATTGGAAGAAATACGAAAAGACTTATTTTATGCCCCCAGAGCCATGCTATGACTGGGCGAAGAAAGATGCGATTGATAAACCGCCCATCTGGTGCAGTGTGGATCTCCGTGACGGCAACCAGGCATTGATTGAGCCCATGAGCCTGGAGGAGAAACTGGAGTTCTTTCAGCTTCTTGTTGATGTAGGATTTAAGGTGATTGAAGTGGGATTCCCGGCGGCGTCGGAGACAGAGTATCAGTTCCTGCGTGCCTTAATCGAGCAGAAGATGATACCGGATGATGTGACGATCCAGGTGCTCACTCAGGCCAGAGAACATATTATCAAGAGAACATTTGAAGCGGTCAAAGGCGCTCCTCACGCGATTATCCATGTATATAATTCGACTTCTGTGGCGCAGAGAGAGCAGGTGTTCCGCAAGAATAAAGAAGAGATCAAACAGATCGCCATCGACGGAGCCGTGCTTCTGAAGAAGCTGGCGGAGGAGACGGACGGCAGCTTTACGTTCCAGTACAGCCCGGAGAGCTTCCAGGGTACGGAAGTAGATTATGCGCTTGAAGTGTGCAACGCTGTTCTGGATATCTGGAAGCCGGACGCGGATCATAAAGCGATTATCAACCTTCCGACCACCGTAGAGAACGCCATGCCGCACGTATTCGCCAGCCAGGTGGAGTATTTCGACAAGCACCTTCTCCACAGAGAGAATGTAATCCTTTCCCTGCATCCGCATAATGACCGCGGATCAGGCATCAGCGACGCGGAGCTTGGCATCCTTGCCGGGGCAGACCGGATCGAGGGCACGCTGTTCGGCAACGGAGAACGCACAGGGAATGTGGATATTATTACACTTGCCATGAATATGTTTTCCCAGGGTGTTGACCCGAAACTGGACTTCTCCAATATGAGCGATATCTGCGAGGTATATGAGCGCGTGACACGCATGAAAGTTTCCCCGCGTCAGCCTTATGCCGGAGAGCTTGTATTTACTGCTTTCTCCGGATCACATCAGGATGCGATCGCCAAAGGAATGGCATGGAGAGAAGACCACGACTGTGAGAAATGGACTGTCCCGTACCTTCCGATCGATCCTCAGGACGTGGGAAGAAGATACGATTCCGACGTAATCCGCATCAACAGCCAGTCCGGAAAGGGCGGCGTAAACTACATTCTGAAACAGAGCTTCGGTATCAGCCTGCCGGAAAAGATGAAAGAAGAGGTTGGCTATCTTGTCAAAGACGTCTCCGACAAAGCGCATAAGGAGCTTACGCCGGACTGGGTATACCATATCTTCGAGGATAATTATATCAATGCAAAACCAGTATTTACGGTTGATGAATGCCACTTTAAACAGGAAGACGGCATCATGGCCGAGGCCACGATCCATCACAATGGAAATAACCGCAAAATTATGGGTGTCGGAAACGGCCGTCTGGACGCTGTGAGCAATGCGATCAAACATTATTTCGACATCAGCTATGAGCTGGCGTTTTATGAGGAGCATTCCCTGACGAAAGGTTCTTCCTCAAGGGCAGTCGCGTATGTGGGCGTGATCTGCAATAAGAAACGCTGCTGGGGAGTCGGCATTGACGCCGATATTATCAAGGCTTCCATCGAAGCGCTTGTAGTGGCGGTAAACAAAATCAAAGAGATCACTGAACTGCAGGGAGGAAAAGACGAAAGGCTTCTGGAGATTACAAACTACATCTATGCAAACTACAAAGATGTAACACTGGATGATCTCTCAGAGAAATTCTTCCTCTCCAAGCCGTATCTTTCGAAATACATAAAAGAAAAATCCGGCATGACATTCGGTGATATTTTAAAGAAGATCCGCATGAAAAAGGCAAGAGCAATGTTAAAAGGCAGCAGCGCCACCGTAGAAAACATTGCGGAGTCTGTCGGATATCAGAACGTCGAACACTTTAACCGGGTGTTCAAGAAAATGTACAATATCACACCAGTCCAGTACCGCAATAAGAAATAATCTAGATTTGTGGGAAAGATCTAAAAGGAAGGACACACAGCGTTCCTTCCTTTTAGACTTTCCGGCAAGATTTCTCTCTTGTGCATCTTCCCCTCCCGGGTTATACTGTCTTTAGTTTTGAAAGCCAAGGAGGAGATAAGATGGGGTATAATGTAGCGATTGACGGTCCGGCAGGTGCGGGGAAGAGCACCATCGCCAAACTGGTCGCGAAGAAGAAGGGATATATATATGTTGATACCGGCGCGATGTACAGAGGGCTTGCCATTCATTTTATCAAGAAGGGAATCAGCCCTGACGACAGCCGGGCAGTGGCGGAAGCCTGCTCTGATGCGGAAGTAACGATCGGATACGAAGACGGGGTGCAGCAGATCTATTTAAACGGTGAGAATGTGACCTCCCGCCTGCGGACGGAAGAGGTTGGCAATGTGGCGTCAAAGACGTCCGCGATTCCCGCTGTGAGAGAAAAACTTCTGGAACTCCAGCGGACGCTGGCAGAAGAGCGGGACGTGATTATGGATGGCAGGGATATTGGGACGAATATACTGCCAAACGCAGATGTGAAAATTTATCTCACAGCAAGTGTGGAGACACGGGCAAAGCGCAGATACGATGAACTAAGGGAAAAAGGAGAGGACTGCAGCCTGGAATCCATTGCCCATGACATCAGGGAGCGCGATGAGCGCGATATGACAAGAGAGACGGCGCCGCTTAAGAAAGCCGATGATGCTGTCCTTGTGGACAGCTCGGATATGACGATTCAGGAAGTTGTGGATACAATCTGTTCTTACTGTAAGTAAAGGAGAGGGCATATTTTATGGAAGTGATCAGAGCAAAGACAGCGGGATTTTGTTTTGGTGTGAAACGTGCTGTGGACACGGTCTATGAACAGCTTGATTCCTGTAATGGAATGATCTATACTTATGGCCCGATCATCCATAATGAAGAAGTTGTCAAAGATATGGAGCGCAGAGGCATCGTTGTTCTCCGGTCAGAGGAAGCGCTTGATGCGCTGACAGAGGGTACTGTTATTATCCGCTCCCACGGTGTGGAGAAACGGATCTATGACAAGCTGAATGAAAAAGGCATCCGGATTGTGGATGCGACGTGTCCTTTTGTGAAGAAGATCCACAAAATCGTCAGCAGGGAGAGCGCTGCGGGAGCGCATATCGTTATTATCGGAAACCCGGAGCACCCGGAAGTGAAAGGGATTCAGGGGTGGGCGGGAGAATGCGCTGCTATTGTCCCGGACATAGAAGCTGCCAGAAAAATCGAATTCAGCAAAAATGAGAGAATATGCGTCGTTTCCCAGACGACATTTAATTACAATAAATTTAAAGATTTAGTTGAAATTATCAAGAAAAAGAGTTATGATGTAAGTGTTTTAAATACAATCTGCAATGCTACGAAAGCGCGTCAGACAGAGGCGCAGAGTATTGCGGAATCGGTGGATGCTATGATAGTGATTGGTGACAAACATAGTTCCAATACCCAGAAGTTATTTGAAATATGCCGCAGGGCATGTAACAATACGTACTATATTCAGACACTTGACGATTTGAATTTGAATCAATTAGGGTCAGTGGAAACAGTAGGTATTACAGCAGGGGCATCCACGCCCAACAATATAATTGAGGAGGTTCAAAATAATGTCAGAGTTATCTTTTGAACAGATGTTAGACGAGTCATTCAAAACAATTCATAACGGGGAGGTAGTTGAAGGTACTGTCATCGATGTTAAGCCGGATGAAATCATCCTGAACATCGGCTATAAGGCAGACGGTATCATTACGAAAAACGAGTATTCAAACGATCAGTCTCTTGATCTTACAACAGCCGTTTCCGTTGGGGATGCAATGACTGTAAAAGTTTTAAAAGTAAATGACGGAGAAGGCCAGGTGCTTCTTACATATAAGAGACTTGCCGCTGAAAAAGGAAATGAGAGGCTTCGTGAGGCATACGAGAATAAAGAGGTTCTCAAGGCGACGGTTACCCAGATCCTCGGCGGCGGCATCTGCGCAACCGTTGATGAAGTAAGAGTATTTATTCCGGCAAGCCTTGTATCCGATTCCTATGAGAAGGACCTTGGCAAATATGAGGGACAGGAGATTGAATTCGTAATCAGCGAGTTTAATCCGAGAAGAAACCGTGTGATCGGCGACAGAAGACAGCTTCTTGTTGCGGAGCGCGCTGAGAAGCAGAAAGAGCTTTTCGCAAGACTTCAGATCGGCGACAGAATCGAGGGTACTGTTAAGAATGTAACAGATTTTGGTGCTTTTGTAGATCTCGGCGGTGTTGATGGACTTCTTCACATCTCTGAGATGTCATGGGGAAGAGTCGATAATCCGAAGAAAGTATTCCATGTGGGTGATACACTGACTGTCCTTGTAAAGGATATCCATGATACAAAGATTGCGCTCAGCCTGAAGTTCCCGGAGACAAATCCGTGGGTAAATGCGGCAGAAGATTTTGCTGTGGGCAGAGTTATCACAGGCAAGGTTGCCAGAATGACAGATTTTGGCGCATTTGTTGAACTTGCTCCAGGTGTGGACGCGCTGCTTCACGTATCCCAGATTTCCAGGGAGCATGTTGACAAACCCTCTGATGTACTTTCTATCGGTCAGGAGATTACAGCGAAGATCGTGGATCTCAATGAGGAGGAGAAGAAGATCAGTCTGAGCATGAAGGCTCTTCAGTCTGAATATACAGAGGCAGCTGAGTCTGCTGACTATGCCGAAGAAGTGGAAAGCGCTGAAGAAGAGTAAGAGATCTTTGTAGTATTAAAAGAAAAATTGCGGGGCGATATGATGAAGTATCGCCCCTTTTTTTGTTAAAAAATCGACAGAATGTATGAAGAAACGTGCAATTTATAATGCGGAATTACTGGATTTTAAGAAACCGGTTTAATATAATGGTTATAAAACAGGCATGAAAAGATATTCGGATATGTTGTCTTATGCCATATAGAAAAAGAAAGGAAGAAAGAGAAAATGGGATTTCTGACATTTAAAGGCGGGATACACCCGGATGACGGAAAGCGCTTTTCCAAAGATCAGGCGATACAGTCTCTTCTGCCCAAAGGCGAGCTGGTTTATCCCCTGTCCCAGCATATTGGGGCGCCCGCGAATCCGCTGGTCAAAAAGGGGGATCGTGTACGGAAAGGCGAGATGATTGCCGCGGCAGGCGGGTTTGTTTCTGCCCCGGTACACGCGTCGGTTTCCGGCACTGTGAAAGGTCTGGAGCAGAGGTTCAGTCCCACAGGAACTAAGGTGGAATGTATTGTCATTGAAAGTGATGGGGAATATCAGGAAGCGGAATATGAGCCCGTGAAAACTTTGGAGGAGATGGACCGGGAGGAGATCCTGGAGAAGATATCCAATGCAGGGATTGTCGGCATGGGAGGCGCCGGTTTCCCCACAAGAGTGAAGCTTTCTCCCAAGGAGCCGGATAAGATCGACTATATTATCGCTAACTGTGCTGAATGTGAACCGTATATCACTGCGGACTACCGCAGAATGCTTGAGAATACGGAAGAACTGGTGAGCGGTATGCGCGTTGTGCTGTCGCTGTTCCCGAATGCCAGGGGAATTTTTGCGGTAGAGGATAATAAGAAAGACTGCATCAATAAATTAAAAGAGGCGGCAGCGGAAGACCCCAGGCTGAAGGTGGAGACTCTTGTGACCAAATATCCCCAGGGAGCAGAGCGTCAGCTGATTTATGCGGTGACCAAGCGGGCGGTCAATTCATCTATGCTTCCAGCAGATGTGGGGTGTATCGTCGATAATGTAGAAACGCTGATCAGCATTCATTACGCAGTGAGAGAGGGGCGGCCGTTAACGGAGCGTGTTGTGACAGTGAGCGGCGATGATATTGTTGCTCCGGGGAATTTTAAAGTACCTCTTGGAATCAGCCATCAGGAGCTTGTGGACGCGGCGGGCGGTTTTATTTTACCTCCCCGGAAGCTGATCTCCGGCGGACCGATGATGGGGTTTGCCATGGTGACGGCGAATGCGCCGGTGACCAAGACCTCTTCATCCATACTGGCTTTTAAGGAAGATGTGGTGGCAGAGAGCCCGGAGACAGCCTGCATTAACTGCGCGCGGTGCGTGGAAGTCTGTCCCAGCAGAATTATTCCCTCCCGGCTTGCGGATCTGGCTATCCGCCATGATGAGGAGCGGTTTGTGGCAATGAATGGGCTGGAATGCGTGGAATGCGGCTCCTGCAGTTATGTCTGCCCGGCGAAGAGGCCGCTTAAGCAGGCGATCGGATCGATGAGAAAAACAGCGCTTGCGAATAAGAGGAAAAAATGAGAGAGGAGACAGAGAATTGAACGAGAATTATAATGTATCATCTTCGCCGCACATCCGCGACCGGATCAAGAGCAGCAATATTATGCTCATGGTTGTAATCGCGCTGCTTCCGGCAGCTGTGTTCGGAATGTGGAATTTCCGCCGCGAGGATGCATGGGTTCTGGTGGTCGTCACCACGGCCTCTGCGGTCTTATCTGAGTACATATACGAAAAATTAATGAAAAAACCTGTTACAATAAAAGATTTCAGCGCGGTCGTTACAGGGCTTCTGCTGGCTCTCAATCTTCCGCCCACACTGCCATGGTGGATGGGGGCACTGGGATCTGTATTTGCGATTGTAGTGGTCAAACAGCTTTTCGGCGGGCTGGGACAGAACTTTATGAATCCGGCTCTTGCGGCCAGGTGCTTCCTTTTAATTTGTTTTGCGGGAAGGATGACCTATTTTGTCTATGACGGCGTGACAGGACCGACACCGCTTGCTGATCTAAAGGCAGGGGAAGCGGTAAACACCATGGATATGCTGCTGGGAAATATACGGGGAACAATCGGAGAGACGTCGGTGATCGCGATCATGATCGGCGCGATGTTTCTCCTTCTCATGGGTGTGATTGACCTGCGGATTCCCGGTTCGTACATCGTATCATTCGTAATCTTTATAACGATTTTTGGAGGACACGGCTTTGATCCACAGTACATTACAGCCCATCTGTGCGGCGGCGGCCTTATGCTGGGAGCATGGTTTATGGCCACGGATTATGTCACTTCGCCTATCACAAGCAGAGGAAAGATCCTATATGGGATCTGTATGGGGCTTTTGACAGGGTTGTTCCGTCTCTTTGGAGGATCGGCGGAAGGCGTTTCCTACGCGATTATTATCAGTAACCTCCTTGTGCCGTTGATCGAGAAGGCAACTCTTCCGAAACCATTTGGGAAAGGAGGAGAACGATTTTGAATAAGATTATTAAGAATACGCTGATTCTAACCGTAATTACGGTAATTTCCGGTCTGCTGCTGGGACTGGTGTACGATATTACAAAGGACCCCATCGCCGCGGCCCAGGAAAACGCAAAGCAGGAGGCGTTTAAGGCGGTTCTGCCTGCGGCGTCTCTTTTTGAAGAATACGAGAGCTTTGACGCTGAAAACGCCGGGGAGCTTCTGACCGAAAATGGTTACACATCTGATGAGATTACGGAAGCTGTAATCGGGAAAGACGACAGCGGCGAGGCAGTCGGATTTGTGGTAAATGTGGTTTCCCATGAGGGATATGGCGGCGATATTGAAGTATCCGTGGGCATTGCTTCCGACGGCACGGTCACCGGGATTGAAATGCTTTCCATCAGTGAGACGGCCGGACTTGGGATGAAGGCCGATGAGCCTGAATTCAAAGACCAGTTCAAAGATAAAAATGTGGAAAAATTTTCTTACACAAAGTCCGGCGAAAGCGGCGACAATATGATCGATGCCATCAGCGGCGCCACGATCACAACCAATGCTGTTACCAATGCGGTTGACGCGGCGCTTGTATATTATCAGAATGAGTTAGGAGGCGGTGTCTATGAATAAGTGTACAGAACGTATCTTTAACGGGCTGGTCAAAGAAAATCCGACTTTTGTACTCATGCTGGGCATGTGCCCGACGCTGGCGGTTACAACGTCCGCTGTCAATGGAATCGGCATGGGGCTTTCTACCACGGCAGTGCTCGTTATGTCCAATATGCTGATCTCTATGCTGAGAAAAGTGATTCCGGATTCTGTCCGCATGCCGGCATTTATTGTCGTTGTTGCTTCATTTGTGACAATCGTGGATTTCCTTCTCGAAGGATTTGTGCCAAGTTTATATGATTCTCTTGGGCTTTATATTCCGCTGATTGTTGTAAACTGTATCATCCTGGGAAGAGCTGAGAGTTACTCGTCCAAGAATCCTGTGCTTCCCTCCATTTTCGATGGGATTGGCATGGGGCTCGGATTTACGGTGGGGCTGACCTGTATCGGTATTGTCAGGGAGCTGATCGGTGCGGGGCAGATCTTTGGGATGCAGATTATGCCGGACGCTTATGAGCCCTTGACGATTTTTATTCTGGCTCCGGGCGCGTTCTTTGTGCTGGCATGTCTTGTGGCTTTACAAAATAAGATCAAGAAGAATCTTGCAGATAAGGGAAAAGCAGTTCCCCAGACAGCGGGATGCGGGGAGGGATGCGCTTCCTGCGCGGGCAGAGGGATCTGCGGCGGCCGCTCTGTTTCAGAGGGGGCGCAGGCTTCTGAAGTGAAAAATGAAAAAGAACAGGAGGGGGCATAAATGCAGGAATTATTATTAATTGCAGTGGGTTCGGCTTTTGTCAACAATGTCGTGCTCAGCCAGTTCCTGGGGATCTGTCCGTTCCTTGGGGTATCAAAAAATGTGAAGACAGCCGCGGGTATGGGAGGAGCAGTCGTATTCGTTATCACGATCGCGTCTTTTGTGACCGGGCTGATCTATCAGTTTATTTTGGGAAATCCCAATATTATGGGCGGAGAGCTGGAGTACCTGAATACGATTGTATTTATCCTTGTCATTGCTGCCCTGGTTCAGTTTGTAGAGATGTTTTTAAAAAGATCCATGCCGCCGCTTTATAATGCTCTTGGTGTGTACCTTCCGCTGATTACGACAAACTGCGCGGTGCTTGGCGTAGCCCTGACCAATGTACAGGAGGGGTATGGCATCCTGACCGGAGTAGTAAATGGGTTCGCGACTGCGGTGGGATTCCTTGTATCCATCGTGCTTATGGCGGGTATCCGGGAAAAGATTGAATATAATGACGTACCGGGATCATTCCGGGGCACGCCGATTGTGCTGGTGACAGCCGGTCTGATGGCGATTGCGTTCTTCGGGTTTTCCGGTCTGATATAGGAGGACAGGATCATGAGTGTGACAGGGATTATATTAGCTGCCGTAATTGTGGGCGGCACGGGATTGTTTATCGGAGTCTTCCTTGGGATATCAGGCAAGAAGTTTGCCGTGGAGACTGATGAGAGAGAAACAGCCATCCTGGAAGCGCTTCCGGGAAATAACTGCGGCGGATGTGGATATGCAGGCTGCTCCGGGCTTGCCGCGGCAATTGTGAAAGGGGAGGCTGAAGTGGGTGCCTGCCCGGTTGGCGGCACGCCTGTGGCGGAGAAAATCGGAACCATCATGGGCGTGGATGCTGCCGCCAAAGAGCGTATGACGGCTTTCGTTAAATGCGGGGGCAGCTGTGAGAAGGCGAAGACGGAATATCAATATTATGGTATCCGGGACTGCATTATGGCGGCCCAGATGCAGGACGGCGGCGCCAAAGGCTGCGCATATGGGTGTCTGGGATACGGTACGTGTGTCGATGTCTGCCCATTTGACGCGATGCACATTGTAGACGGCATCGCGGTCGTGGATGAGGAGGCGTGCAAGGCCTGTGGAAAATGTGTCTCCGCGTGTCCAAAGCATTTGATTGAGCTGATCCCATATCGGCAGAAAACATTGATACAGTGCAGTTCCAACGACAAAGGGAAGGCGCTGATGGAAGTGTGTCAGGCGGGCTGCATCGGCTGCCGCCTCTGCGAGAAAAATTGCGAAGCAGGCGCTGTTACCGTCCATAATTTCCTGGCCCATATTGATGTGGAAAAGTGTACGAACTGCGGCGTGTGCGCGGAGAAATGCCCCAGGAAGATTATCAAAGTCCGGCCGGTTCTTCTTTAACAGAAACAACCGGACCTTTCCAAGAGAGACAGCGGATAGAACCTGTGAAATACAGGAATTTCCGCTGTCTCTTTATTCCAGACGGAGGATTTGATCATCGGTTGTGTGGATCTTACCGTCTTTTGTGACAAAGACAGCTTCCACGCCACTGATGTCCTGGATCAGTTTCATTCCTTCTTCCAGGCCCAGGATATAGCAGGTCGTGCTCAGAGCGTCCCCGTCCACAGACCGCTCGGACAGGATGGTTACCTGATCCAGATCGTTCTGTACAGGATACCCGGTGAATGGATCAAGGATATGGTGGTAGATTACGCCGTCTTTCTCAAAGTATCTTTCATAATCCCCGGAAGATACGAGCGATTGATCGGACAGGGATACAGAACCCAGCAGAGTGCCGTCCGCGGCAAATGGTTTCTGGATGCCGATATGAAAGCTGGTGCCGTCGTATTTTCCCCCAAGGGCGAGTACATTTCCTCCCAGGTTGATTACAGCGTGTTCGACGCCCGCGTCTTTCAGATAGTCTTTCAGGGAATCCGCGATATAGCCTTTTGCGATTCCGCCCAGATCAATCCGGGCTTCCGGGTCTGTAAGCGTGACTGTTCTGCCGTCGATCTGGATACAGCGGTAGTCAATGTGGCTGACCGCTTCCTGGAGCGCTTCTGATCCCGGGAGCACCCCATCCGGGTTTTCCTTGAAATTCCAGAGGTCAGAGGCGGGGGCAGTGGTGATGTCAAACCGGCCTTCAGAGAGGCCGCCATAATAAATCCCCAGGCGGATCAGTTCAGCAGTCTCATCAGACACAGTCACAGGAGCGCCCTGGGCACGGTTGATCTGGGAAACCTCGCTGGTCTCTATGGAGGGACTTAAGATCCCTTCGAAATACTCGCACATCTCTTCGCAGTGGTCCAGTACTGCGCGGTCCGTCCCCCATGCTTCAATCTGGATGACCGTATCGAAATACATCCCGGTCATCTTCAAAGATTCCGTCTTAATAGGGGTGCCGCATCCTCCAGCTGAGAAAGCGGTGAGGAAAGCTGCAAGTGTAAGTATAAAAAAATGGGTCCTGACGTGTGTTTTGTATTTCATCTGTGCTCTGTATACTCCTTTTCGTTTCTCCGGATAGGATGGACGCCCGGATAGACAGCTTCGCCTGTACACGGGAAACCATGAGGTTATTATAAGCGTTTTCTATGCCCCGCACAACCGGGAATATGGCTGATATTTCATGCTGCCGTCCAGGTCCGCGGGCAGCTGGACATACAATCGAACATGTGGTTGCACATTAAAAGTCATTGTGCTATGATATTGGAAGTGAAGAGGTACAAGTATGAAGAAAAATGACTTGCTTCTGGCGGCGGGCATTCTGGCGGTGGCTGCCCTTTTATTTTTATTTCAGATACTGCGTGGGACTGAGGAAAACGCGTCGGCTGTTGTCACCGTTGACGGGGAAATCACAGGCACCTATTGCCTGAATGAGGACCGTACCGTGGAGATCAATGATTCCAACCGGCTTGTGATCAGCGGCGGTTCTGCGTATATGGAGTGGGCGGACTGCCCGGATCAAGTGTGCGTGCGCCACCGCAGAATCAGCCGTGACGGGGAGAGCATCATCTGTCTTCCCAACCGGGTGGTTATATCTGTGGAGAGCCGGGAAGAAAGCGGACTGGACAGCATCGCACAGTAAGATTTAAAGGAAAGGTAGAAAGATTGAAGAACAGAGCGGCTTATTTTGGAGTTTTTACGGCGCTGGCGCTGATTCTGAGTTATGTAGAAACGCTGATTCCGATTCAATTGGGCATCCCGGGAGCAAAACCCGGGCTGGCAAATCTGGCAGTCGTTCTTATTCTGTATAAGACGGATTTGAAAGAAGCGTTTCTTTTATCTGTGACACGGATTGTGCTGTCAGGGTTTCTCTTCGGCAATTTGTTCGGCATTCTGTACAGTCTTGCAGGTGGTATCCTAAGTCTTGCTGTCATGGCTTTTCTGAAACAGAGAAAATCTTTTAGTGTCATCGGGGTGAGCATAGCGGGAGGCGTAAGCCATAATGTGGGACAGCTGATCGTGGCGATGATTGTGGTGGAGACTTATGAGATTGGATATTACCTTCCGGTACTTCTCATTGCGGGAACAGCCGCGGGAGCGGTAATCGGAACAGTAAGCCGGGAGGTGCTCAAGCGGGTGAAAAATTTTTCGTTTATTTAATGGGGCTTCCACCGGAATCAGCAGGCGGACACTTTTTATAGATATAGAGAGGAAAGAGAAAACAATGGTCTCATATGTAAAAGGAGAACTTGCGGCAGTTGAAGAGGATAAGGCAGTTGTAGAGGCTGGCGGCGTTGGTTATGGCGTTTATATGCCGCAGCAGTCACTGGCTCTTCTGCCGGAGATTGGGAGTACGGTTAAGCTGTATACATATCTGAATGTAAGGGAAGACGCTATGCAGCTGTTCGGCTTTTTGACAAGGGATGACCTGGAAATATTTAAACTGGTCATTGGGGTGAGCGGGATCGGCCCCAAAGGCGGACTTAACATTCTGTCGTGCATGAGCCCGGATGAGCTTCGTTTCGCAGTCATGTCCGGGGATGCCAAGGCCATCTCAGCGGCGCCTGGGATTGGGAAAAAGACCGCGGAGAAGCTGATCGTGGAGCTCAAGGACAAAGTGGACATCGAAGACATGCTGGAGCATGCCGCCCATGGAAGCGAAGGAGGCGCGGCTGTCTCCGGGGCCGCGGATAATGATATGCAGGCGGAGGCTGTGCAGGCTCTTGTAGCACTGGGATACGGAAGTGCGGAAAGTATGCGCGCTGTGAAGAAAACATCCGCTGAATGCACGACTGTGGAAGAAATGTTAAAAGAAGCATTGAAATATTTATTTTAGCCTCCGGAAGAGGATGAACACTTATTTCCGCATGTAGAAGCACGGCGCTGTACAGCGATGAAGGGGAACTGGGATTCATTATGGGAAAACGGATTATTACAACGGAGAATCTGGAAGAGGATATTAAAATAGAGGGTGAGCTCCGCCCTCATCTTCTGACAGAATACATTGGTCAGGAGAAAGCGAAAGAGACATTGAAAGTTTATATAGAAGCGGCAAAAGCGAGGAATGAAGCGCTGGACCATGTCCTGTTCTACGGTCCTCCGGGACTGGGCAAGACGACGCTTGCCGGCATTATCGCGAATGAGATGGGCGTGCACATGAAGGTGACATCCGGCCCGGCGATCGAAAAGCCCGGGGAGATGGCGGCGATCCTGAACAGCCTCCAGGAACACGATGTCCTTTTTGTAGACGAGATTCACCGTCTGAACCGTCAGGTGGAGGAAGTGCTGTATCCTGCAATGGAGGATTACGCGATTGACATTATGATCGGAAAAGGGGCAGGTGCCAGGTCAATCCGCCTGAATCTGCCCAAGTTTACCCTTGTGGGCGCCACCACCCGGGCGGGAATGCTGACAGCTCCGCTCCGGGACCGTTTCGGCGTTGTGAACCGGCTGGAATTTTATACAGACGAAGAGCTGAAGACGATTATTTTAAGGTCCGCAAGGGTGCTTAATGTGGAGATCGAAGAGGCGGGAGCTCTTGAGCTTGCCAGACGTTCCAGGGGGACTCCAAGGCTTGCCAACAGGCTTTTAAAGAGAGTGCGGGATTTCGCTCAGGTAAAATATGAGGGGAAAATCACGAAAAAAGTTGCGGACTATGCGCTTGATCTTCTGGATGTAGACAAGTACGGATTGGACCATATCGACAGAGGCATCCTGGTTACTATGATTGAGAAATTTCAGGGAGGACCAGTGGGACTGGATACTCTTGCCGCAGCCATTTCTGAGGATACAGGGACATTGGAGGATGTGTACGAACCCTATCTGCTGAAGAACGGATTCATCCAGAGGACGCCCCGGGGAAGAGTGGTTACGAATCTGGCTTACAGCCATCTGGGGATTCCCCTGCCCCAGGCGGAGTAAAGGAACTGGCAGAGCGTACAGACGCGCGAATTGGCAGCGCCTGCGCTTTTCCAGAAAAAACTGTTGGTTTTTACTGGCAAATCGTATATAATAAACAGGTAAGAAACACGAGGAGGAAGCTATGAGTTCGGCAAAACATTTTACAGAAGTATTGATCGGGGGAAAGGTATATACTCTGAGCGGATTTGAGGGTGAAGAATACCTGCAGAAAGTATCCTCCTATCTGAACCACAAGATTACAGAGTGCGCGAACAGCGAGGGATACAGAAAGCAGAGTGCGGATACAAGAAATGTACTTCTCGCCCTGAATATCGCGGATGATTATTTTAAAGCAAAGAAGCAGGGGGACTCCCTTGAGAGTGATATTGAGCTTAAGGACAAGGAAATGTATGACCTCAAGCACGAGCTCATCTCAGCGCAGATTAAGCTGGAGAATGCGGAGAAAGAGCTGGCGAAGATGAAAGAAGAAAACAACGATCTTCAGATGCAGATCGTGAAACTGGAAACAGAGATGAAAAACCGCAGGCGATGACTGCGGAGAAAATAATTACAGGCAGGAGCGGTTATAATCGGGGTAACCGGGAATGTGAGGATGCGAGGGCTGTCAGAAAAGACAGCCCCTTTCATTATAGAGGAAGATTATGCATAGCGGGAATGCAGACAGAGAGAATCAGCAGGGCGACCGCTGCTGGAAGAAAGGATTTTTCAGAATATGACAGAAATAGGAAACCGGCTGCCAAAGGGACAGAAGGAGACAGGACGAAAGATAGAAATTCTCGCCCCGGCGGGATCTTACGCCGCTTTCCGGGCAGCGCTGGCCGCGGGAGCCGACGCGGTTTATGCCGGAGGCCCCAAATTCGGGGCCAGGGCCTTTGCGGACAACTTCACGCCGGAAGACTTGATCCGGGCGATAGGGGAGGCTCATTTATTTGGTCGGAAGTTCTACCTGACAGTGAATACCCTCTTAAAAGACCGGGAAATGGAAGAACTCTATGATTATCTAGCTCCTCTCTATGAGGCAGGGCTGGACGCAGTCATTGTGCAGGATATGGGAGTGATGGAGTATGTCAGGCAGTATTTCCCTCAGATTGATATCCACGGCAGCACACAGATGACGGTGACAGGAGCATACGGGGCAAAGTTCCTGGAAAAGCAGGGGGCAGTGCGCGTCGTCCCCGCAAGGGAACTGTCACTTGGGGAGATACGGCAGATTCATGAAGAAACCGGACTGGAGATCGAATGCTTTGTCCACGGGGCGCTCTGTTACTGTTATTCCGGACAGTGCCTTATGAGCAGCATGATCGGGGGCAGGAGCGGCAACCGGGGACAGTGCGCCCAGCCGTGCAGGCTTCCATATACTGTAAATGGGACAAAGAAATATTACTTAAGCCCCAAAGATATCTGCACTCTTGAGCTGATACCGGATCTTGTGGAGGCGGGAATTGATTCCTTTAAAATTGAAGGACGGATGAAGAAGCCGGAATATGTGGCAGGAGTCACTTCTATGTACAGGAAGTATACGGACCTGTATTTAGGGAAAGGACGCGCGGGCTTCCGAATTCTGCCCGGAGACCGGGAAATGCTCATGGATCTATACAACAGAGGCGGTTTCTCAGAAGGGTACTATAAGACGCACAATGGGCAGGATATGATGGCTCTTGACCGCCCGAACCATACCGGTGTCCCCGCGTTTCAGGTGCGGGATCAGAGAGGGCGGGAACTCCGCTGTACCGCGCTTACAGATATTCATCCCGGAGATGTGATCGAAATTTCCGGTAAGAATAACAGCTATACAGCCGGCAGTGATATACAGAAAGGGAAAACGGTTCCTTTTCTTGTGCAGAAAGGGGTCCGGCTCGCCCAGGGAACCATATTAAACCGTGTGAGAAATGAATCGCTGATCCGCGCTGTCCGGGAATCCTTCCTTGAGAAAGAGATGCAGCTTAAGATTAGTGGGAAACTGGCGCTGCGGATATCGAAGCCCGGGTCTCTTACTGTTATATACCAAGATTCGCAGGGCAGGGAACTGTCATATACAGCCATGACCCAGGAAGCTGTCCAGAAGGCGCAGAACCGTCCCATGGATGAGGAGCGCATCCGTGCCCAGATCCGGAAAACGGGGAATTCACAGTTTTCATTCGAAAAATTAGAGATCCATATGGATGAGAAAATATTTGTGCCGGTCCAGCAGCTCAACGCACTGCGCCGCGCGGCCCTGGAAGGGTTGAGAGATACAGTGATCAAAAGCAGAGAGCGTGTTCTGCCAAAGAGAGCGCCGGCAGCTCATCTGCCAGGCACCGTTTCCCGGCAGGCTGCCTGCGGAGACTCGGACAGAAAAGTCCTGCCAGGGACACAGAGGGACGAAACATGGCAGCCTGTTTTTTCGATTCTTGTGGAGACAGAAGGACAGCTTGCCGCAGCGTGGGACGCGGTGGAAAGATTCCCTCAGACGTTTCGCCGTGTCTATATTGACCTGGATCTTGCAAAAAGCGCTGGTTCGTCGGACAGCTGCGGACAACTGCTTGGAAAACTGGCTGATTCACCGGCAGAATTATTTCTTTCTCTGCCATGGATCTTCCGCAGGGGAGAGAATCGGCAGGAGCAGCAGTCAGGAAGGAAAGCGCATACAGATTCCGTAAAGTCCGAAGAGACAGGATTATTACAGCTGCCTGAACTGGCGGCTGCTCTAGGGGCAGACGGAGTGTTGATCCGAAATTATGAAGAGTATCAATTCCTGATGGAACTGGGGTTTGACAAAAAGATCATTCTGGACCATAATCTATATGTGTTTAACCACTATGGCAGGACATTCTGGGAGAAGGTTCACGTTTTTGCATTTACTGCTCCCCAGGAGCTCAATGCCGGGGAACTGGAAGGGCTCGGGATCAGGGGCATGGAACTGCCTGTGTATGGGCATCTTCCGGTCATGGTATCAGCACAGTGCACGCTCAGGACAGCGGGCCGGTGCAGGGGAATTCCGGAAGTGAGCTTTCTCACAGATCGGCTGGGGAACCGATTTCCCGTGAAAAATCAGTGCACCGGCTGTTATAATGTCATATTGAATACACGGCCTCTGTATCTGGGAACACAGAAAGAAAGTATCCGTAGGCTTGCACCGGGGACGCTCCGGGTGCAGTTCAGTATTGAGACGGAGGAGCGTGCCCGGCGGATCCTGGATCTGGTACAGGAAGCGTTCTGCGGGGAAAGGACTCCAGCCGTGCCGGATTTTGAATATACGCAGGGGCATTTCAGGCGCGGGGTATCATAACAGGGGGTAACATGGTAAACATTATTATACAATTATCAAAATATCTTATTATTATCCTTATGGCAGCCTATACATTTTCCTGCTTCTCTATCTTTACGCGCAGTTATGAAGATGAGGAAAGGGCAGTGCTGATCCGGCAGGACGTTCTGCTGTTCCTGCTCCAGTTTGTGGCTTTTTTTACAATGTTCCTTGCCACGGAGGATATTCGGATCTTGTTCTTTTATGCAGCGCTGGGAGTCGTGCTCCTGGGTGTAATCCTGCTGTATAATCTGATCTATCCGAATGTGTCCCGGCTGGTTGTCAATAATATGTGTATGCTCATAACAGCAGGGATGATCATGATCACAAGGCTGTCGTCGGACAATGAGGCGCCTTACGGCTCGGCAGTCCGCCAGCTTATTTTCGTCATATTGGGAGTCACGTTCGGGCTGATCGTGCCGATCCTGATCCGGAAGCTTACTTTCCTGGATAAATGGACTTATATCTATGCTGGAGCGGGCGGCGCAGCACTTCTTGTTGTAGCGGTATTTGCGCAGACATCGGGCGGCGCAAAACTTGGATTTGAGATTTTTGGCTTTAACATTCAGCCGTCGGAGTTTGTAAAGATTCTGTTTGTCTTTTTTGTCGCCGCAAGCCTCAATAAGTCCAAGGAATTTAAGAACGTGGTCGTCACCACGGCGATAGCGGCGGCGCACGTGCTGATCCTTGTGCTGTCCACAGATCTTGGAGCCGCATTGATCTTTTTCGTTGTGTATCTTGTCATGCTGTATGTGGCGACACACCAGCCGCTGTATGCGCTGGCAGGGCTTGGCGCGGGTGTGCTTGCTGCTGTGGCGGGATATCATCTCTTTGCCCATATCCGCGTGCGGGTGGAGGCATGGCAGGACCCCATCGCGTCCTACGGGGACAGCGGATATCAAGTAGCCCAGTCCCTTTTCGCTATCGGGACAGGGAACTGGTTTGGTACCGGGCTGTTCCAGGGACAGCCGGATACGATTCCCGTCGCAGAGTCTGATTTCATCTTTTCTGCCATCACAGAAGAGATGGGAGTGATCTACGCGCTCTGCCTGATACTGATCTGTGTGAGCTGTTATGTGATGTTTTTGAATATTGCAATGGAACTGCACAATTATTTTTATAAGCTGGTGGCCCTGGGGCTTGGGACATGTTATATTTTCCAGGTGTTCCTCCAGATCGGCGGTGTGACAAAGTTCATCCCGTCCACGGGAATGACGCTTCCCTTTGTCAGTTATGGAGGAAGCTCTGTTTTGAGCACCATGATTATGTTCGGCATTATCCAGGGGCTGTATATACTGAGGGAAGATGAAGAAGAGAAGCTGGAACAGGAGAAGCGGAGAAAAGAAAGGAAATCAAGAAATGGCATGGGAAGAACAGCGTCCCGCAAAGCGGCGGCGGTCGAACCGAGATTCGAGGAGGTCCCCAGACAAAGGGCGCGTAAAAAGCCGAGAACGCGTGCGAAATAAAGAGTTCGCGAGGATCACTTACTTTTTTGTGATTTTGTTTATTGCGCTTATGGGGTATCTGGTGTATTTTACAATCGCGCGGGCGGATACTTTTGTTAACAGCCCGTACAATCAGAGACAGGACGCATTCGCGCAGAAAGTGGTGCGTGGAGAAATCACGGACAGGAACGGCAATGTGCTTGCCCGGACAGATACGGCGGAAGATGGGACAGAGACCAGAGTTTATCCTTACGGTTCGCTCTTCTCCCACGTGATTGGATACAGCGACACGGAACTGGGGAAGACCGGGCTTGAGTCAGTCGAGAATTTTGAACTGCTCACTTCGAACGCATTCTTTGTAGAAAAGATACAGAATGAATTTAATGGAACAAAGAATCAGGGAGACACCGTGGTCACGACCCTGGATGCGGACCTCCAGCAGGCGGCATATGATGCCCTCGGGGAGAACAAAGGGGCGGTTGTAGTGATGGAGGCGGATACCGGTAAAATCCTGTCCATGGTTTCCAAACCGGACTATGACCCCAATCATCTGTCGGCCGACTGGGAGACGCTGAATACGGATGAAGAGAACAGCCCCCTTCTCAACCGTGCGACCAGCGGGTCCTACGCGCCGGGATCTGTATTTAAGATTATTACGACCCTGGCCTACATGCGTCAGGACAGCAATTATCCATCGTATACGTATGACTGTACCGGATCAATTACCGTGGACAATACAAAGATCCCCTGTTTTGATAACGCGGTGCATGGATTTGAAGACTTAAGAAGCTCTTTTGCGAATTCCTGCAATTCGTCTTTCGCGAATATTGGTCTGTCGCTTGACATATCGGGATACAAGAAAACAGCAGAAAGCCTGCTCTTTAATTCATCGCTTCCGGGTGTTCTGGATTACACGAAGAGTTCTTTTGCGCTGAATGAGGATTCTGGCACAGCGGAAATTATGATGACGGCAATGGGACAGGGAAAAACAACGGTCAGTCCGTACCATATGGCTTTGATCACCCAGGCGGTGGCCAACGGCGGCACCCTCATGGAGCCGTATCTGGTCGAGCAGGTGACAAATTATACAGGCACTGAGGTACGCAGAAATGTACCGAAAAGTTATAAACGTCTTATGACTGCTGAGGAAGCGGCACAGCTGAAGGACTATATGGCTGCCGTGGTAAATGAGGGGACCGGTTCCGTGCTGAACGGACGCTCCTACTCTGTGGCCGGGAAGACAGGGACAGCAGAATACAGTCTTGTGGATGGCGAGAAGACCCATTCCTGGTTTGTGGGATTTACCAATGTGGACAATCCTGAGCTGGTCATCAGTGTGATTACAGAAGGATCGGACGGAAGTGCAGGCGGGAAAGCAGTCAACATAGCGGGAACGATTCTTGATTCTTATTATAATTAGATTCAACTGCCGGCAGGGACTCCCAAAGTCCTGCCGGCATGTGGCAGAGAAAATCCTATGCAGATAAAAATTTACTGTGATCTCTATGTCAGTGAATGCTGGCAGCAAAAAAAGGAAAAAATCATAAAAAAGCTGAGACAAAACCGGCTTCAGCCTCAGGTGTACGTGATCGCCCTGGCACAGGGGGAGCAGAATCATCTTGAATTTTTCTCCAGCGTGTTTCTGAAACAGCGGATATTCAGAAATGGCGGGCTTTTTGTAGTGGGGATTGCCGCGGGATATGACGAGGCGCTGTCCATTGCCACAGAGATTGCGGACCATGTGTACCAGGAAACATCAGATGCCGATATTCGGCAGTTCATACTGAATCATCAGAAAGAATATGAAAAGGCGGGACGATAGATGTTACATATCATTCTCCTTATCTTGAAAATACTTGGTTTACTGCTGCTCGGACTGCTTGGGCTCATCGCTGTCCTTCTTCTTGTCATCCTCTTATCTCCCGCCGCATACAGGGTGGAGCTGTCGGGCAGAGATACGCTGGAAAGCGTGAAAGGAAATATAAGATTTCACTGGCTTCTGTGTCTTGTATCCGGAGAGATTTGTTATGAAGACGGTGTGCTGACCTGGCGGATGCGCGCGGGGTGGAAGCGCTTCCGGAGCGGCCGGGAGAAAAACTTGGCAAAGACAGATTCAGCTGAAACACCTTCGTCCGGCACGGATTCAGTGAAGAGGGATTCCAGTGGCACGGCTTCAGTAGAGACGGCGGAAACACCGCCAACTCGGGCAGATGCACCAAAAGAGCAGAAAAGTTCTCTGTCTGGGAAACATTCTGATCAGCAGAAAGAGAAACAGAAACAAACAGCGGAGGGCAGACAGAAAGCGGAGCCGCCCTCTGAATCTGGCATCAAAAAGGCAGGGACAAAAGCAGGGGGACGGGAAGAAAAAAGCTCCCTGTATGAAAGAATCAAGAAATTTTGGGAAAAGATAAAATATACTTTTCAGAAAATCTGTGATAATATAAGGTCACTGGCAGAGAAAAAAGAACGTTTAGATGCTTTTGTCCGGGATGAGACGCATAAGAGCGCATTTTTAAAATTAGTCTGCGAGACAAAACGATTTCTGAAAGTACTCCGGCCCAAAAAAGCGGATATATCCATTGAGTTTGGGTTTACGGACCCGGCTGTAACAGGTTATGTGCTTGGGCTGATCAGCCTGATTTATCCTGTCATTGGTGAGTATACACAGGTTGTGCCTGATTTTGAACAGAAGAAACTGGCAGGCAGATGCTGTCTGGCAGGCAGGATACGTGCAGTACATGTGGCGGCAGCGGCGCTGCGCATACTTTTGAATAAGGATATACGGACAACATACCGGCATATCAAAAATTTTGACAAGTTTATGCGAGGAGGAAAAACAAATGGCTGAAGGGAAAAATGATTTTAAGACAACGCTGGAATCTCTTTTCCGGGGGATGGACGGCATCGTGTCATCCAAGACAGTGGTAGGTGATGCGATCCACATTAACGGGACAATTCTCCTTCCCCTTGTGGATGTGTCCTTCGGAATCGGAGCGGGAGCTTTCTCCGGCGAGAAGAAAGAAAAAGGCATGGGCGGGATCGGCGGAAAGATGTCTCCGAGCGCGGTCATTGTCATTCAGGATGGCAAGACAAGGCTTGTCAATATCAAGAATCAGGATACCATTACGAAAATCCTTGATATGGTGCCGGATGTTGTCGACCGATTTACGACAAAGAAGGAGGACCGCATGACGGAGAAGGATGTGATGGACATCCTTGATTCGGAAGAACAGGCATAAAAACGCGCGGGCTGTCATAAGCGGGAGGCTCTGTGCATAATATGAATCAACAGACTCTCTGGAAGTGAAAGCATGAAAAAGGTATGTGGTTTCGCGCTGTTCTGTATAGCGCTGGGGATGTTTATTATGATGCTCCTTCCGAACCTTGTCTGGGGTGTGATCATTACAATTCTCTGTCTCGTGGCAGGATACCGTCTATTCTGCTGCTGAGCAGAGGAATTGTGATTATGGGTTATGGAGCGCAGCTGCCTATCTAGGCTCTGACTGACTCAGAGCCTGATATCTCTTAGAATATTCATAGCGATTTCGGAGGCAGCGCTTCCGGAAGCGTCCCGTGTACCCTGCAGGTTTGCTGCAAAACAGCAGATTTTTTCTTTGGTTTCAAGAAATCCGACAAACCATCCATTGGTATTTTCACCATCTGTTGAGCCTGTGCCGGTCTTTCCGTAAAGTTTCCCCATGTCTGTATCCCCTATAAATAAAGCATCTTTCACGGCCTGGATATTTTCAGGCGCGAATCCCCATTTATTCTGGAGCAGGTCTGACAGCAGCACTACTTGTTCCACGGGTGATATTTTCAGTGAGGACTCGGCCCAGTAATCATCAAGACCTCCACTTAGATCGCAGTTCCCATAACCAATCTTTCTATAATAATTGTGCAGTACTGCATATCCTGCTTCTTCATCCAATTTTTGAAAATACCAGTTTACGGAACTCTGCATAGCGGTGTCGAGTGTCTGGTCCTGATTCCATGTCGAAAAAGGATAATCCGTGCCATCCCAGCTTTGGCCGGATGCATCTGGTGAGATGATCCCTTCTTCCAGCGCGAACAAGCCACTGTATATCTTAAATGTAGAGTCCGGCGCCACCCGTCTGGTGCTCACTGTTTTGTTGTAGATCCAATAATGTTCTTCCGCTGCATCATAGAAAACAAAAGCGCCGTCCATTCCGTTGAAATAAGATGACAAATCTATGGTTTCAGCATTGTGTCCGGAAAATCGGTAGATACTGTCTGATGAAGCATTGGCTGCCAGCAGGGGGCTGGCCGCACATACAAGGATTGCGCAGACAAGCATGACACAGACGCTTTTCAGTTTTCGGACAGGGCTTTCCGGCTTATAGTCAGCGATCTCTTTTATGCGCCGCAGCATCACTTTTTTCCTGCCGCCCAGGAAGGAGAGCGGTGAGAGGAAAATATTGCTGCGCAGTTTTTCTGCGTATCGGATCAACGTGTACCCATAGCTTAAAGCCTGTTCTTTTCCCACAGTACGGACGACGGAATGATCGCAGGCAATTTCACGGTCCTGGCGCATGACGCGGAATCCATACCATATGAACGGATTAAACCAGTAAAAGATCTGGAGAATACAGCCTGCATAGTTCAAAAGGGCATCCTTATGTTTATAGTGGATCAGCTCATGCAGGAAAATAAACCGCAGTTCCTGCGCCGGCAGCACAATGTCCATGTCCTGGGGAATGATGATCTTCGGGTGTAACAGCCCGTATGATACAGGGGTGGAGACTCTGCAGGACGCATATAAGGATACCTCGCGGCGGATCTTCAATTCTTTCATGCATGAAGAAAAGATCCTGTACAGATCCGGCTCGTTTTCAGCCGTAATCTGGTAAGCCGTTTTTTTCATGGCGCAGGTTTTATACAGATTAAAGAGAAAAGACAGTGCGGTTAAAACACAGCCTGCTGCCCAGATCATGGAGAAACAGGCAGACAAAACAGAGGGCAGGCTCCGTCCGGCTGAGACGGCCTGATCATAAATGCCCAGCGGTGACATGCCGGCGGCGCCATCCGTCCATTGGGATACCGTGCTTTCCACAGCGAAGGTCCTGCTTTCCAGCAGGTTCTGTATCTCTGTAAAGAAACGGAATGGACGGAAAGCGCTGTGAGGGATAAAAGGGAAAAGCAGGGCCAGTACAAAGATGTACCATATATGATACTGGCTGCCTGCTGTAACGTACCTTTTTGAGATACGTTTACATAATAAGACTGCGCCCAGTAGAATGGAGAGTACGAAATTACACAATAAAAAACGGATGGGAAATGTCAATCCGATTCACCTCCGTTTAATTTTGAATCAAGTATATAATACATTTTTTCTAAATCCGCATCCGAGATCTCAGAACCAGACAGCAGCGAGGAAAATAATGCCGACGCTTCTCCGTCATAAAACCGATGTAAAAACTGATGATTTTCCTGGGCCAGATATTTCTTCTGGGAAATTACAGGATAATAATAGTACATGCGTCCCCGCTGTTCATAGGAAATCACGTTTTTTGCCGTCAGACGGGATAATAGTGTGTGGATGGTTTTATTGCTCCAGTTATGTGATTTGGGCGTCCTTTCACACACTTCATTGGTACTGATCGGGGATTCGGCCCATATGATTTTCATAATTTCGTATTCCGCTTCGGATATTTGTGGTAACTTTTCCATCATTCAACGCTCCTTAGTACTACTCGTGTAGTAATTATAGAAAAGAAACAGGAAAAGGTCAATCATTATATTGACAAATCAGAGAGAAATGTCCATAATACTGTATACTACACGCGTAGGACAACTTGAGGAAACGGAGAACGAATGCAAAATGAAAAAGCAGGGATTGAGAAAATGTATTCTTTTGTTATGCCTGATCCTTCTGACTGGCTGCCAGGTGGGCGGGAAAAACGCTGACAGAGACACTACAGGCGTAGAATCCGGGGATACCGGAGATATCGGGGCGGATGGAGAGAAAGAAGAAGGGGAAGGCTTTGAGGCGGAATATATCCATATGAAGAAAAAGGAAAAAGAAACGATCAAAGAACAGATGTTATCCATCGGGAATCTCTGCCGTACGATTTATGCAGAGGCAGATAAGGGAGATGCGTCAAATGTGGTCCTGGAGGAATCTGTCGTTCATGCGATGGCAGAAGAAACGGCGGGCAGAGGCTGGGCAGTTACCTGTGGAAGCTATGATTATAATATGCTCAATTATGAGCAGGTCCACAAGGAACTGTTAAGCGCGGCAGAAGGCAGGTCTGCAGAG
Organism: uncultured Lachnospiraceae bacterium; assembly: GCA_959022495.1. Classification (GTDB taxonomy): domain Bacteria; phylum Bacillota; class Clostridia; order Lachnospirales; family Lachnospiraceae; genus Mediterraneibacter. The sequence goes on from CAUEYX010000002.1 coordinate 42,309, forward strand.
GCAGAGTTTTTTCAAATTACAACCAGCGGATATTTTATGTATTTTAAACTGCTGGCAGAAAAGGGGAATCTGACTGTGACATATGCGAATGCGTCCTATGATGAGGGGATGGAAATACAGGTCCGCCAGATGGAAAAATTCAAAGTCTATGACTGGGAATATACGGAAAAAGGATGGCTGATCTGGGAAAAAGCACCGTCCAGGAACCAGGAGATGGACATGCACAGTTTTTTCCGGATTCTGCCTCTGGATGAAAAGTGCCGGGAGATCTGCAGCCAGTATATCTCACCGGTCAGTTATTTCTGTAATAATTTATTCCTCACGGACTGGGATGCGGGAAGTATGGATCAGATTGAATTTAATGACCTCTATGATTTCTTATATCGGATGAAATATGGGGAGATGCTTGACGAGGAGACGGCCCGTGGAGGCATTGAGAAGGAACAGTTTGAAAATGTGGTGCAGGCCTATTTTGATATATCGGCAGAGGAACTAGAAAGATATGCGCGCTATGACAGTGTAAAGGGCGTTTATCCCTGGGAACCCATTGGGGCCTGGAACCGGGTGCGGCAGGTACAGCCCTTCCCGGAGGTGGTGAAATGCGTCGACAATGGGGACGGGACCCGGACAGTATATGTAGAAGGGATTACCATCGTGAAAGGAGATGACTGTACTTACAGACATACAGTGACCATGAAGGAAAAAGACGGAAGATGGGTATATACAGGAAATGACATCGATGAAGAGGGGAGTGAGAGTATTCCGGGATATAAGCCGAGGCGGGAATATGAATCTTTGGAAAAGATACAGTAACGTAAAAGGAATGGGACCCATCCTGTCCCATTCCTTATTCCGTGTCGTCTTTTACCTTGAAATGTGTCTGCGTCGAAAAGCACAAGCCTGGCTTACGCACGCTCAACGCGTCCGGACTTCAGGCAGGATGTACATACATACATTTTCTTGGAACCGCCTTCTGTTTTCACTCTGACGGACTTCACATTTGATTTCCACATTTTTGGTGTCTTTCTATGAGAGTGGCTTACATTGTTACCAAAATGAGCACCCTTTTCACAAATAGCACATTTAGCCATGACTGCACCTCCTAACAATCTGAACTGGTCATATAGACTCACAACACAGTTATTCTAGCAGAAAGAATTTCTTATTGCAAGTATTTTTTAAAAAAATCGAATGTATATTGTAAAATTAAGGAATGGATAGTATAATAATCATGTTATTTGTGGAAAAATCCTTAAAAACTGGAGGTATACACGATGAAGGGAAGTATGAGCACAGATCTTGGGATTATTACAGTAAGCCCCGAGGTGATCGCCAAATATGCCGGCTCCGTCGCTGTTGAATGTTTTGGGATTGTCGGGATGGCAGCCGTGAACATGAAAGACGGGCTGGTTCGTCTGTTGAAGAGAGAGAGCCTTACTCACGGGATCAAAGTCGAGATCTCAGACGAGAACGCCCTTACCCTGAATTTTCATGTCATTGTCTCTTATGGCGTGAATATCCTTTCTGTTTCTGACAATCTTATGAGTAATGTGAAATATAAGGTTGAAGCATTCACCGGCATGACGGTAGAAAAGATCAACATCTTCGTAGAAGGTGTGAGAGTGATAGATTAAGGAGGATATTGGCGTGGCTGTTAAAACGATAAATACGGAGATGCTCCAGAAAATGTTTCTTGCCGGAGCGGCGAATCTGGATGCGAAGAAAGAATTCATCAATGAATTAAATGTGTTTCCCGTACCGGACGGGGATACGGGGACGAATATGACATTGACGATCATGTCGGCTGCGAAAGAGGTACAGGCTTTGACCAGACCGGATATGGCCTCCATTGCAAAAGCGGTCTCATCCGGATCGCTGAGAGGGGCAAGAGGGAATTCCGGGGTTATCCTCTCGCAGCTTCTCCGTGGGTTTACAAAAGAGATCCGCGAACACAGTGAGATCGATACTTCGATTCTCGCAAAAGCATGCGACCGTGCGGCTGCCACGGCGTACAAGGCAGTAATGAAACCGAAGGAGGGGACCATCCTCACCGTAGCGAAAGGGATTGCCCAGAAGGCGGCAGAGCTGGCAGAGACCACGGAAGACCTGGAAGTTTTCCTCCCGGAAGTAATCAAACATGCAGAAGATGTGCTTGCGCAGACGCCGGATATGCTTCCGGTGTTAAAAGAGGCCGGAGTTGTGGATTCCGGCGGGCAGGGACTGCTGGAAGTGCTCCACGGAGCTTATGACGCTTTCCTTGGCAAGGAGATCGACTATACGGCGATTGAGGCCGGGGCAGGAACGAAAGTGGTCAAGCCGGGACAACAGGCGGAAGCGGATATTAAGTTCGGCTACTGTACAGAGTTCATTATTATGACAGAAAAAGAATTTACAGAGAAAGATGAGGCAGACTTCAAGGGATATCTTGAATCCATTGGTGATTCCATTGTATGTGTGGCGGATGATGATATTGTGAAAGTCCATGTCCACACAAATGATCCGGGGCTTGCCATTCAGAAAGCCCTCACTTACGGACAGCTTTCACGCATGAAGATCGACAATATGAGAGAAGAGCATCAGGAGAAACTCATCAGGGACGCGGAGAAGATTGCCGCGCAGCAGGCACAGGAGAACGCCCTGAAAAAGAAAAAAGAACCTCGGAAATCCGTGGGATTTATCGCGGTATCTATCGGGGAAGGCATGAATGAGATCTTCCGCGAACTGGGCGTCGATTATCTCATCGAGGGCGGGCAGACCATGAATCCGAGCACGGACGACATGCTCACTGCCATTGACGAGGTGAACGCGGACCACATCTTTATCCTTCCGAATAATAAAAATATCATCCTGGCGGCGAACCAGGCGCAGTCTCTTACAGAGGATAAAGATATTATTGTAATTCCGACAAAGACGGTGCCCCAGGGAATCACGGCGGTCATCAGCTTTATGCCGGAAGCTGACGTGGACACGAATCTGGAGGCGATGCAGGAAGCGGTTAAGAATGTAAAGACCGGGCAGGTGACGTACGCGGTCCGCGATACACGCATTGATGATAAGGAGATTCATGAAGGCGATATCATGGGCATCGGTGACGAGGGTATACTGGCAGTTGGGCAGTCTGTGGAAGCGACGGCAAAAGAGATGCTTTCTCAGCTTGTGGATGATGAATCGGAATTGATCAGTCTGTATTATGGACAGGATGTCCTGCCGGAAGACGCAGAACGGTTTGCCGGAGAGGTCGAGGCGCTTTATCCGGATGTGGATGTTGATGTGCACATGGGCGGGCAGCCGATCTACTACTATGTACTTTCTGTCGAGTAAAATAAGACAACTGAGGAACTGGGCGTTCTCCCGGCAGGGAGGACGCCTTATCTGTATAGAAATAAGGAGTAAGAGCAGACAATATGAGAGAGACAGAACGTATCAGCTCCCTGAAGGGGATCGGGGAAAAAACGGAACAATTATTCCGGCGCGCGGGTGTGAATACGGTTGGCGATCTGATCCGTTACTATCCAAGGGGATTCGAGATCTTTGAGGAACCTGTGCCGATCGGCAGTCTGGAAGAGGGGAAGGTCAGCGCTGTAGCGGGCACGGTGTTTGGACGCATCCAGGTCTCCGGCAGCCAGCGAATCCAGGTGACCACACTTCATCTGAAAGACCTGACCGGCACGCTGAAAGTGATCTGGTTCCGCATGCCTTTTTTGAAAAATACGCTTGGAAAGGGCGGAATGCTCATTCTTCGGGGACGGGTAGTGCGAAAGAAAGACGGGCTTGTGATGGAACACCCTGAAATCTATTATCCTGCCGCTAAATATGATGAAAAACTTCACACCATGCAGCCGGTTTATCCGCTCACAGCCGGCCTGACCAATAACGCGGTCATCAAAGCCGTGCGCCAGGCGCTTTCCTGCGCGAATGAAAAAACAGACATTCTGCCGGAAAGACTGAGCGGGAAATATCATTTTATGCCTTACGAAGAAGCAGTCAGGAATATGCATTTCCCGGATGACAAGGAACAGTTCGCGGCAGCCAGGGAGCGCTTTGTATTTGAGGAGTTCCTTGTATTCATTCTGTCCCTGCGCCGGATGAAAGAGAAGGAAAACCGTGCGGAGAACCGCTTTGTCCTTGCGGATCAGGAGAAGATCCAGGAGTTCATAGAAGCGCTCCCTTACCGGCTGACGGACGCCCAGATAAAGGTGTGGGGAGAGATCAAAGCGGACATGCAGGGGGGACATGTGATGTCACGCCTTGTCCAGGGCGATGTGGGTTCGGGAAAAACGGTGACTGCATTTCTGGCGCTTCTTCTGGCGGGACTGAACGGGTATCAGGGCGCCCTTATGGCTCCCACGGAAGTGCTGGCACGGCAGCATTATGAGAATATATCGGGGATGCTAAGAGAATATCATCTGCCCCTGAAAGCGGAGCTGCTTACCGGTTCCATGACTGCCGCGCAGAAGCGAGGCGCATACGAGCGCATCAACAGCGGAGAGGCCTCTATTGTCATTGGGACCCACGCACTCATACAGGAAAAGGTGGTATACCGGGAACTTGCCCTAGTAGTGACGGATGAGCAGCACCGCTTCGGGGTGCGGCAGAGAGAGGCGCTGGCCGGGAAAGGAACTATGCCCCATATCCTTGTTATGAGTGCCACACCGATCCCGAGAACGCTGGCAATCATACTGTATGGGGATCTGGACATCTCAGTGATCGATGAGATGCCAAAAAACCGGCTGCCCATCAAAAACTGCGTGGTGGATACCGGTTACCGGGAAAAAGCCTATGCATTCATGAAAAAACAGGTCGCGATGGGAAGGCAGTGCTATGTAATCTGTCCCATGGTAGAAGAGAGTGAAAGCCTGGACGCCGAAAATGTAATGGATTATTCCCAGATGCTTCAGGAAGAAATGGGAGACAGGATACGTGTGGGATGCCTGCATGGGAAAATGAAACAGCAGGAAAAGGATGAGATCATGGATGCTTTTGGCAGGAATGAGATCCAGATCCTCGTGTCCACCACGGTTGTGGAGGTGGGCATCGATGTGCCCAATGCTGCGGTCATTCTGATTGAGAATGCCGAGCGCTTTGGCCTGGCGCAGCTCCACCAGCTCAGAGGCCGCGTGGGCCGCGGGAAACATCAGTCTTACTGCATCTTTCTGTCCGCGTCCAAAGCGGAGGAAACAAAGGAGCGGCTGGAGATCCTGAATCATTCAAACGACGGATTCTATATCGCGGGAGAGGACCTGCGTCTGCGGGGACCGGGGGATCTTTTCGGAATCCGGCAGAGCGGAATCCTGGATTTTAAAGTGGCGGATGTATTTCAGGACGCGAATGTATTGAAAAAGGCATCCGAGGAAGCGGCAGCCATACTGAAAGAAGACCCGGAACTTGAGCAGCCATGCCATGAAAGGCTGAAGAAACACATTGACAGTAAGATACAGGAAATCATGCTGGAGACCACGCTTTAGAGAGACGCGGGATCTTTCCGGCACAAATAGGGGGCGGAATATGGAAGATGCTTATGTACTGCAGTTAAAGAACCGGAAATTCTCAGAGTTTTATCTATGCTACTGCGGATACGCCAACTGTAAGCCTCTGCACAGCTTCGGACCGGCAGTGCGTCCCAACTATATCATCCATCTGATTACGGCGGGGAAGGGAAGGTATACTGTAGGAGATACTGTATATGATCTGGAACCGGGGCAGGGGTTCCTCATCGAACCGGAGGTGCAGACTTTCTATCAGGCGGATGGAAAGACCCCCTGGTCCTATCTTTGGATCGGGTTTGGCGGAAGCCGCGCGAAAGAATACCTTGCGGATATCGGACTGGGCGGCGGGCAGAAGGTGTTCCGCTGTGACTGTACAGATAAGCTCAAAGAGATGCTGATCCATATCTTGAAGAAGAATACTTACAGTGTAGAAAATGAGTTTTTCAGGGAAAGCTTTCTGTATTCCTTCTTTGCCGTATTGTCAGGCGGGATCAAAGCAGAGGGAATGCCAAAGGACGGGCATACGGATAATATCTATGTCCAGAAAGCGCTGGAGTTTATCCAAAACAATTATCACTATGGGATACAGGTGTCTGATGTGGCGGATTATGCGGGGATTACAAGAGGGTATCTGCATACGCTTTTTACAAAAGAACTGGGACAGTCTCCACAGGAGTATCTGATTAACTTCCGGATCACGAGAGCGGCGCAGCTTTTGGCCGTCACAGAGCTTCCTGTAGAAGGTGTAGCGCAGTCGTGTGGGTATTCTGATCCCCTTGTTTTCTCCAAACTGTTTAAAAGACGGATGGGGCAGACGCCGACAGTTTACCGCAAAACAGACAGAGAGCAAAGGCGCGCTGAACTTACAGAAAAAAGAAACAGGCTGGATACCCTTTGAGCTGTAAAGAGTGTACATATTGACTGGTTTTACTTACATTTTTACCTGTTATTACGTGAGGTCAGAGGTAAAATAGGACTCAGATAAGAAGAACACGCATAACAGGAGGATCATATGAATATCGTCGTAAACAAAGCAGGGGATACGTTCCATCTGTATAATGATGAGATCAGCTATATCATGACCATCATGAGAAACCGTCAGATGGGGCAGGTATACTTTGGGAAAAGGATTAGGGACAGGGAGGATTTCTCCTATCTTATGGAGTATATGACCCGTCCCATGACGTCATGGGTATTTGAGGAGGACAAAAAGTTTTCCCTGGAATATCTCAGGCAGGAATACGCAGTATTTGGCACGACAGATTACCGGATGCCGGCTGTGGAAGTCCTTCAGGAAAACGGCAGCCGGATTTCGGACTTTACATTCCATGATTACCGGATCGAGGATGGGAAACCGCTTCTTCCGGGGCTGCCAGCTACTTATACAGAGAAGGATAAAGAGGCGAAGACGCTCATTATCGGCCTTCAGGATGTGGTGACCGGTCTACGCCTTGAACTGCTCTATACGATATTTGAGATGGGCGGCGTCATTGCGAGAAGCGCAAGGTTTGTAAATTATGGGACACAGGAGCTTCATCTTACGACAGCCATGAGTCTGTGTATGGATCTGCCGGACAGTGATTATGAGTGGATTCAGTTTTCGGGAGCATGGGCAAGGGAACGTTATCCGAAGACACGCAGGCTGGAGCAGGGTATCCAGTCTGTGGGGAGCGTAAGAGGAAACTCTTCCCACAATCACAATCCGTTCATCATCCTGAAACGTCCCACCGCGGATGAATTCCAGGGGGAAGCTGTCGGCTTCAGCCTGGTATACAGCGGCAATTTTCTTGCCCAGGCAGAGGTAGACACTTTCGATGCGACGCGTGTGCTCCTGGGAATCCATCCCTCCTGTTTTGACTGGAAGTTAGACCCGGGCGGGACATTCCAGACTCCGGAGGCTGTGATGGTGTATACGGATCAGGGGCTCAATGCACTCAGCCAGACTTACCATAAGCTGTACCGCGGGCGTCTGGCGCGGGGATACTGGAGAGACAGGCCAAGACCGATCCTTTTAAATAACTGGGAGGCAACGTACTTTGATTTTACGGAGGAACGGCTGGTGGAGATCGCCCGCGGGGCGAAGAAGGCCGGAGTGGAGCTGTTCGTGCTGGATGACGGATGGTTTGGGAAACGCTGCCATGAGAAAGCCGGCCTTGGCGACTGGGCGGCAAATCCCGACCGATTAAAAAACGGCATCACAGGGCTTGCCGAAAAAATAGATGCGCTGGGCATGAAGTTCGGTCTCTGGTTCGAGCCGGAGATGGTAAATAAGGATTCTGATCTGTACAGAGCTCATCCGGACTGGATTATCCAGACACCGATGCGGCATGCTTCTCATGGAAGGTTCCAGTATGTGCTGGATTTTTCAAGGAAAGAAGTGGTGGACTGCATCTATCATATGATGGCAGAGATCCTGTCCGAAGCGAAAGTCTCTTACATTAAATGGGATATGAACCGCAGTATTTCGGAATGCTACAGCGCGGCGCTTCCCGCTGACCGTCAGGGAGAAGTGTACCACAGGTACATTCTGGGTGTGTATGACCTGTATGAACGTCTTACAAGCCGTTTTCCTGAGGTGCTTTTTGAGTCCTGCGCAAGCGGGGGAGGACGCTTTGATCCGGGAATGCTCTACTATGCGCCGCAGTGCTGGACCAGCGACGATTCGGACGCGGCGGAGAGGATCAAGATTCAGTACGGCACATCCTACTGCTATCCGGTCAGCAGTATGGGCGCCCATGTATCCGTTACTCCGAATCACCAGGTTAACCGGAATACGCCTCTGCATACAAGGGCCAATGTGGCTTATTTCGGGACCTTTGGATACGAGCTGGATCTCAATGTGCTTACCGGGGAAGAGCTGGAGGAAGTAAAAGCGCAGACTGCTTTTATGAAAGAATACAGGAACCTCTTCCAGTTTGGCACCTTCTACCGCCTGCAGAGCCCATTTGAGAATCCTATTTCTGCGTGGATGGTTGTAAGCGCCGATCAAAAGGAAGCGGTCGTGGGCTGGTACCGGATGCTGAATGGAGTCAATCTGCCGTGCACAAGGCTGCGTCTCCAAGGGCTTGACCCAGATAAGAAATACACGGTGAAGGGAGATCCCTTTGAGCATTACGGGGATGAACTGATGAACTGCGGGCTTGTGACCACGGATATTTCTTCCGGTCAGGCGGAAGGGGAGGAGAAGTTAAGCCAGGACTTTGATTCCAGGCTGTATATCCTTAAGGCGGAAGACGTTCCGGCATAAAAGAACGAGTGGATGCCGTCAGCGGCAGAGACGTCCGGGATCATCCCGGACGTTTTTCGTCTGCTTTCTTCTTTCTGTACTGTGTGGGAGTCTGCGCCTTTTTCTGTTTGAAAAGACGTGAGAAGTAGAGTGCATCATCGTAACCGACGGAACGGGCAATGTCATTTACCGGCAGGTCGGTGCCTTTTAACAGGGTACATGCACGGCGGATTCGATAGTCAAGCAGGTATTCCTGAGGGGAACTGCCGGTGATATCTTTGAACAGACGGTACAGGTATGTGCGCTCAATATTCAGATAATCCGCGATTACCCGAATATTGACGCAATGAGAGTAGTTGTTCTCAATATAGCGCAGCGCCTCCTCCACATAGGTGATCTTCCGCTCTTTTGGAGGAATGTATTTCCTTGGGAATTTGTCTGCCAGAAGATACAGGTATTCGTACAGGATGCTGTTCATCATGAGATCCCGGTTCTCGGGGAGCTTGTACGCCTCAAACATTTTTTCATGGCAGAGCCGGACACGGTCATCTTTCCCGTAATGAAAGTAGGGGGTCTCAAGCAGGGAGGTCCGTTTTAAATACTCTTCAATCTTAATTCCCTGGAAGCCAATCCATGTGTAAGTCCAAGGATGATATTTATCTGCTTCGTAGTAGATCAATGTATTCGGCCGGATCAGAAAAGCATCTCCCTTTGAGAGCTGGTAAATATGGCCGTCTGTCTTATAAATACCTTTTCCATCCAGAATATAGTGGATCAGGTATCCGCTTCGGACGACAGGACCGTAGCTGTGGGAAGGCTCGCATGTCTCATAGCCGCATGTGTAGATCATCGCGTCAAGATTTTTTGAGAAATCATTGGAAAATATGTAATCTTTCAAAATGCCTCCGTTTCTTTTCCCCAACAAAACTGTATAGAGAAACAACATTTATCTATATAATAATGAGTATATTACGATATAATTGAAATTACAAGAACAAACAAAAGGACGGGCGATAAAAGAATCTTGTGACAGCGTTTGTTCCAACCGCGCGGAAAACAGTCAGTGTACATCACTGTATAAACGGAAAAGGAAAAAGATGGAGGTATTGGCAGATGGATGCGAAAAAGAGGGAACGCTATGAAAAAATAGCTTCAGAATTAGTCCGGCTTTCCGGCGGAAGAGATAATATACTCGGAATCGCGCATTGCGCGACCCGTCTGAGGCTGGTTCTCGGTGACAACGACAAAGCGGATATGAAAGGAATTGAGGACGTGGACCTTGTAAAAGGCGTGTTCGTCGCAGGCGACCAGCTCCAGATTATTTTTGGCGCCGGGCTTGTAAACGACGTGTGCCAGGTACTGGCAGAATCGCTGCATATGGACAGTATGAGCCTTGGGGACCTGAAGACAAAGGCGAATAAAAGAATGAATCCTCTGCAGAGAGCAGTAAAGGCACTTTCCGATGTGTTTATTGAGATCATGCCGGGAATTCTGGCGGCGGCGCTTTTGACCGGATTGTCCAGTGTGCTGGGAAATATCGACTTTGTGCAGAACAACGATACCTTATATGGATTGTCCCGGCTGATCAATATTTCATCCGGCGCGATCTTCGGATTCCTGCCGCTCTGCGTGGCTTACAGTACTGTCAAGCGATTCGGCGGGCGTCCGATCATGGGAATTGTGATCGGCTGCATCATGCTGACCAACAGTCTCGCAGATGCTTACGCGGCAGCGCAGGGGACAGCAGAAGTCACAACATTACATATTTTCGGACTGGGCGTGGATCTGGTCGGTTTCCAGGGCGGTATCATCGTAGCTCTGCTGATCGGTATTGTAACTGCGAAGCTGGATATTTTCTTCGAAAAGAAAGTACCGGAAGTAATCCGCCTTTTAATATCACCGCTGCTTACCACTATGGTGAGCGCATTCCTGCTGTTTATGGTGATCGGACCGGTGGGAAGAGCGCTTGCATCGGGAATCACCTTTGTGCTGGTATGGATGACGGAGAATCTGGGGGCACTGGGATATGCTGTATTCTCCGGTGTCCAGCAGCTCATCGTCATCACGGGACTTCACCACGTCTTCGGTGCCATCGAGTCCCAGCTGCTTGTTGATACGGGACGCAACTTCTTAAACCCGCTGATGTCTGTGGCCATGACGGCTCAGGGAGGAGCGGTGCTCGGTTACCTCATGAAACATAGAAAAGATGCAAAAACAAAAGAATTATGTATCCCCAGCTTTATCTCTGTATTATTCGGAATCACGGAACCGGCTCTGTTCGGCGTCAACTTAAGATACCGTTATCCGCTGATCGGAGGATGTATGGGAGGTGTCATCGGAGGTCTGATCGTCTACTTTACCGACCTGGCGGCACTGGGGTTCGGGACAACAGTCGTGCCGGGAATCGCGCTCGCAGATCCCACCCATAATGGTTACGTGAACTATATCATCGCACATGTGGCTGCTCTTGCTGCCGGCTTCTTGTTTACACTGCTTCTCAGCGTAGTATTCGGCAGAAAAAAAGAGGCTTCCAGTGGAAATGAAAAAGGCACTGTCAATGCATTGGAAAAAACCGGTACAGTTTCCGCAGATTCTCATGTGACAGAAAAAGAACCGGACGCCGCGGAAATCACTGCGGAAGAACTCGGCGCATTCACTTCCGGGGAATATATCGGGATCGAGAAAGTGAATGATCCCACATTCGCTCAGAAAGTCTTAGGCGACGGTGCCGCGATCGTACCGGTGGAGGGGAAGATCTATGCTCCCGCGGATCTGACCGTGGAAATGGTGATGGATACAAAACATGCGGTAGGGCTGCGCACCAAAGGCGGAAACGGGCTTTTGATCCATGTGGGGATCGATACGGTAAATCTTCAGGGCAGATACTTCGAGGTGCTGGTAAGTGACGGGCAGGTATTGAAAAAAGGGGATGCCATCCTGACGTTTGACCAGGAAAAAATTAAAAATGCTGGATATGATACCACAACATGCCTGATCCTGACAGAGCCGGCGGAAGGATGCTCTCTGCACAGAGAGCCAGAGCGTACAGTTAAGGCTGGCGATAAATTAGCTGTGATCGGCCGATAAAAATAAAGCGGAGGAAGATGGATGGAAAAGCATTTGAAAACCAATTACGGTTCGACAGAACCGCAGAAGTCAAAAACAATAGAAAACCTCCGGAGAGCAAAAGAAGAAGAATGCCGGATGGAAGGGACAGTTTCAGGCTGTCCTTTCCGGACAAAATTTCATATTATGCCGCCGGTCGGATGGATGAATGATCCCAATGGATTATGCCAGTTTCAGGGAATATTCCATGTGTATTTCCAGTATTCCCCCCTGAACGTACATGGCGGCGGCGGATACTGGGGACACTGTACAAGCAGGGATCTGCTGCATTGGGAATATCAGGACCCGGTGCTTACGACAGACATACCAGAAGACCGAAGCGGCGTATACTCTGGATCAGCACTGTGTGAACATGGAAAAATGTACCTGTTTTACACAGGAAATGTGAAGCTTCCGGGGGATTATGACTATACGGACAGCGGCAGGATTTCAAGCCAGCTTATGGTAGAATCCACAGACGGACAGCAGATGTCAGGGAAGAAGCTGCTGCTGGGCATGGAGGATTATCCGCGGCAGATTACCGCCCATGTAAGAGACCCGAAGGTGTGGAAGGAAGGAGAGGACTACTTCATGATCCTGGGCGCGCGAGAGCGGGGCACTACAGAGGATTCTGACGGAAAACGCCTGGATAAGGGCGGGGTGCTGATCTATCGTTCCAAAGACATGCGGAACTGGAAATTCCACCGGGAAATCATGCCGGAAACACCCTTCGGATATATGTGGGAGTGCCCGGACTTATTCGATCTGGACGGAGAAAGAATCCTGTCTTTCTGTCCGCAGGGCCTGAAAACAGAAGCGGAAAGATTTCAAAATGTCTATCAGTCAGGATACTCTCTGCTGTCCAAATCCGGTGATCCGGAAAAGACCTTTACGGAATGGGATATGGGATTTGATTTTTACGCGCCCCAGACCTTTCTGTCAGAGGATGGCAGGCGGATTCTGATCGGATGGGCAGGTGTGCCGGATACGGAGAACACACATAGAAATCTTTCCGTCGTAAACGGATGGCAGCATTGTCTTACTCTGCCCAGAGAACTGTCCCTCCACAACGGAAACGTATTTCAGAAACCGGTGAGAGAACTTTACGATCTGGAATGGAAGGAAGCCGAGATAAGCCGGGGGCGCTTTGACTGGAGCGGCCGGACAGTACGCCTTGAGATGTCAGAGATCGACAAAAGTCCGCGGGAAGTAAAAGTGATGGTCGGGTCAGAGAACAACGGCCTGACTATACAGATAAAAGGAGACCGGACAGAGCTTTCCTTTCTGGGAAATGGTACAAAAGCAGAATGCGGAGGCGGTAGAGAAAGGCGCATCGGACATACAGAAGGTCCGGTAAGAGACCTGACCGTTCTGATTGACAGTTCAATCGTCGAAATTTTTGTCAATGGCGGGGAACGGGTGTTTACAACACGAATTTATTTAAAAAAAGAAGAGCGGGAATTATTGGTGGAAGGCAGCGGAACATTCCGAGTATTTACAGTCTGAAAGAATAAAAAGCTGTCTGCTATGTATTTCCAGTTTAAAATCCGTCATCCTTCATATACTATCAGCGTAACATAAACAAACGGACAGCAGATGTATGATAACCGGCTGCATACAAACAGCAGATTACATACAGATGCAGCCGGGAGAATATGTTACACAACACAAGACGCAGATGAAAAACTGCGAAAATGCAAAAGGAGGAAATTGATCATGGCAAGTCGTTCATCTAACAGAGCAGCAGTGCCGGAGGCAAAGGGTGCTCTGGACAAATTTAAGTATGAAGTGGCCAATGAGCTGGGGGTACCGTTATCAGACGGATACAACGGTGACCTTACTTCCAAGCAGAATGGATCTGTCGGCGGATATATGGTCAAGAAAATGATCGAGCAGCAGGAAAAACAGATGGCAGGCAAATAACAGCTGTATTTCCGTAAGCAGAGAGAAAAGCGCCCGGGATTGACCTGGGCGCTTTTTTCTGATAAAATTTTCCTTACAGTTTACAAGAAATTGACAGTGAAAGTTGACAGATTCTGCACTTTACAGAGCAGAGACAGTATCAGAAAGAGGGGTGCCTGTTTATGAGAGTGATCGCCGGGAGCGCGAGAAGCCTGAGACTAAAAACACTGGACGGCATGGATACAAGGCCTACCACAGACAGGATCAAAGAAACTTTATTTAATATGATCAGCCCTTCCATATTTGACAGTATTTTCCTGGATCTTTTCAGCGGCAGCGGGGGGATCGGAATTGAAGCGCTCAGCAGGGGCGCGCGGGAAGCCGTTTTTGTAGAAAAGAATGCCAAGGCAATGGCATGTATAAAAGAAAACCTTAAATTCACCCGGCTTGAACAGAAAGCCGTTACAATAACGACGGATGTCATGGACGCCCTCTACCGGCTGGAAGGGGACAAGGTCTTTGATTTCATTTTCATGGACCCGCCCTATGACCGGGGACTGGAGCGGAAAGTGCTGGAATATCTCGCAGATTCCCAGCTGGTATACGAGGATACACTCATTATCGTTGAGGCTTCAAGGGATACCGATTTTTCTTATGTGGAAGGTCTGGGACTGACTGTAATCCGCGAGAAAGTGTATAAGACGAACAAGCATGTCTTTATTGAGAAGGCGGGAAAGGAAGAAATATGTTAAAAGCGATCTATCCGGGCAGCTTTGACCCGGTTACATACGGGCATCTTGATATTATACGCAGATCCTCCAAACTTGTGGACGAACTGATCGTCGGAGTGCTGTGCAATAAAGCGAAAATGCCGTTGTTTTCTGTGGAAGAACGTGTTAAAATGTTAGAGGAAGTGACGAAAGACCTGGATAATGTAAGGATTGTCCCGTTTCATGGGCTTCTGGTCGAATTTGCTGCGAAGATGGAAGCCGGGCTTATTATAAGGGGACTGCGGGCGATCACTGATTTTGAATATGAGCTCCAGATGTCACAGACCAACCATAAACTGGAACCAAATGTTGAGACCATGTTTTTGACAACCAGTATTGAATATTCGTATTTGAGTTCCACCACAGTGAGGGAGATTGCTGCTTTTGGGGGAGATCTGTCACAGTTTGTGCCGGAAGCAGTCGCTGTGGAGCTTAGAAAAAAGATGAATACAAAAGGAGAGTGTAACAAATGAGCAGCCGTATCGAGCAGATTATCGAAGAAATCGAAGAGTACATCGACCGTGACTGTAAATTCCAGCCATTGTCCACGACAAAAATCATCGTGAATAAGGAACATCTGGACGAACTGTTGAGAGAACTCCGCATGAAGACGCCGGATGAGATTAAGCGCTACCAGAAAATTATCGCTAACCGGGACGCCATCCTTGCGGACGCGCAGGCGAAAGCTGACGCTATGATTGAAGAGGCCCAGGTGCAGACAACGGAGCTTGTCAGTGAGCACGAGATTATGCAGCAGGCCTACGCGCAGGCCAATGAGATCGTCACCCAGGCTACGGCGCAGGCTCAGGAGATTGTGGATAACGCCACAAGGGATGCCAATGAGATCCGCATCGGCGCGATCCAGTATACGGATGACCTGCTCGCGAATGCTGAGAGCATCATCGGGCACACGCTTGACAGCTACACAACAAAATTCGACGGGCTGATCAACTCCCTTCAGGAATGCTATGATACGGTCCGTTCCAACCGCGCGGAGCTGGACATCCCGGAGGAAGACGACGACGGATACGGCCAGGACGGAGTGATTTAAAAGAAAAAGAGATAGAGATACGCCAGGGAGCTGGCTGCCAGTGCGGCAGCCAGCTTTTGCGCGAGATAGGGGAGAACAGGGATTCCTGTTCCCCTGAGCATGCAGTCCGTCTGGGCTGCGGAGCAGAAACCACCGAAGGAAGTCAGACCCATGATAAGCGGATAAGAGAGCATGGGATCTGCGATCTGCGTATGAAGCATGGCAATGCCGTTCGTGACTTCCAAAGAGGGCAGGAAAAACTTAAGAAACAGGCTGTCCGCGGACGCTTCGAACAGAGAAATCAAGATTGAAAAGGATATGATGTATCCCCCGACTTTTACGATCCCTTCAAAACTGTCCATTATGCAGGAGTCCAGAACTGCAAAATCAAGGCCGCGCCGCTTATCACTCTGTTCTTTTCCTGGAGAATGGAAGCGTTTTTCCCCGCCTAAATAAAACCTGCGGAACAAAAAACTCAGCAGGACCGGGACGCCGAACAGAATCACAAGACTGGGCATGGTGAGTTCCTTTTTGTCCAAAGTTTTCCATACAATAAAATTCATAATAAACGCAGGGCTTGTATTGTTGCAGAATGAAAGCAGATACCGGCCCTCATCCTTTGTAATCTTTCCAGAATTCAACAGATCCGCCGTCACTTTCGCTCCCATAGGATAGCCGCAGAGAAAGCCGGTAAGCACAGCGAAAGCCCCGTTTTTCGAGGTGGCAAATATTTTTCCAAGCACCCTGCCGAATAACTTTGATATAACCGAGAGCCCTCCCCCTGCCAGCATGATGCTGGAGACCAGCATGAATGGAAACAGAGTGGGGAAAACGATCTGGAACCAGAGAAGGAGCCCGTCCTCTGCGCCGGAGAAGACTGCGCGGGGAGAGAGAAGCATGGAAACAAAGAGAAGTACTGCCATGATTCCTGAGGCGTACTGCCTGAACGAAAAATGTTTGATCGGGAATCCCTCCTCCGAATAGGTTCATTTCAGATATATGACAGGAGCATGATCGATATGCCCCAATCATATAGTGTCATAGAGTATTAGAAATTCCAGAGGGAGAACTTTTTGAAAAAATACATGAAAAAGATGTTGTGGAATGTAGGAATTTTATTCCTGCTTGTATTTTTTACAGGCATCTGGATTCCCCGGCTTCAATATGGCAGTGAGAGAAGCCGCCTCTCTGAGGATATCCTCTCGTCAGCCGGGTTCCGCAGCCAAAAGATTTCCGAAGAAGCAATGGAAAAGATTAAGGAGCTGAATGCCCCGGGAGAACTGCTTGCCGTGTACTGGCTGGAGAGTGATTTCGGACAGGAACCATTCCCGTTATCCGGAGAACAGACAGCGGCACTTCGAAAGCGCTGGGAAAGGGCAAAAGGATGGGGCACTTATCTGTCTGCATGTCAGGCTGTATGGGATGACCTGCTCTATTTCCCCGTCGCGGAGTCCTCCGGGAACAGCAGGCTGACAGTCTCCTTTGAAGATTCCTGGATGTTTGAGCGGTCGTATGGGGGAGAGCGCGGGCATGAGGGAACGGATATTATGCCCTCCGTAAATGAGCCGGGAATCTTTCCCATTGTCAGTATGACAGATGGGACTGTGGAGAACAAAGGCTGGCTGGAGCTGGGAGGATACCGGCTGGGGATACGTTCTCCCCATGGCGCGTATTTCTATTATGCCCATCTGGATTCTTACGCGGATATTGAGGAGGGGGATACTGTGAGCGCGGGAGACGTGCTGGGCTTTATGGGAGATACTGGCTACGGCACAGAGGAAGGGACGAGTGGGAAATTCCCGGTACACCTCCATGTGGGGATTTATCTCTATGAAAACGGGCAGGAGATCAGCGTCAATCCCTATCCTGCACTTACCTATCTGCAGGACCGCAGAGTCAAGGGGGACTTTTAGGCACAAGGGCTTTCACCCGTTAAAAAAACATGCTATAATGCACGTGGTACAAATCGACCATGGAGGAAATACTATGAACAGCCTGCCGGCAGAATTTGAAAAAAAGATGCGGACCCTTCTCGGCGCGGAATTTAAGGAGTATGTGAAATGCTTTGAAGAACCCCGCTATTATGGGCTCCGTGTAAATACAGCAAAGATATCAGTGGAGGAATTCCTCAAGATTGCGCCCTGGCCCCTTGAGCCTGTTCCGTGGATCAGGAACGGGTTTTATTATGACGGGGAGACATATCAGCCCGCGAAGCATCCTTATTATTTTGCGGGTCTATATTATCTCCAGGAGCCAAGCGCCATGACACCGGCCGACCGTCTGCCTGTCACTCCCGGAGAACGGGTCCTGGATGTCTGCGCGGCACCAGGTGGAAAGGCCACGGAACTGGGGGCGAAGCTTGAGGGAACCGGCGTCCTTGCGGCCAATGACCTGAGCAGTTCGCGGGCAAAAGGCCTGCTTAAGAACCTGGAACTTTTTGGCATCGGAAACGTTCTCGTCCTGAGCGAGGAGCCGGGGAAGCTGGTTCCTCATTTCAAAGGTTATTTTGATAAAATTCTCATTGACGCCCCCTGTTCGGGCGAGGGCATGTTCCGCAAAGACCGCAGAATGATCCGCGCGTGGGAGGAACACGGACCGGATTATTTTTCAAAGATCCAGAGAAGTATTATCACCCAGGCTGCGGAGATGCTGCGGGAAGGCGGGATGCTTCTGTATTCCACCTGTACATTTTCCCCGGAGGAAAATGAACAGACCATCGAATATCTCCTGAAATCGTATCCGCAGTTTGAGGTCTGCGAGATGGAGTGGTACGAGGGATTTAATCCCGGCATGCCGGAGGCATCTCTTTCCGGTGATAAAAGATTGGAAAAGACTGTGCGCATCTTTCCCCACCGGATGAGAGGAGAAGGGCATTTCCTGGCCCTTTTGAGAAAAGGGGAACGGACAGAGAGCGCCGGAAGTCTGCCAGGGAATAGCTCCTGCGGCAGGCCGGTGAAGCTCCCATCAGAGCTGGAAGAATTCTTATCCTGCGTAAAACGCAGGATGGACCCTGCGAGAATGGATCTCCGCGGTGATAAGGTCTATTATATGCCGGAAGATATGCCGCCTCTCAAGGGCATCCGTTTCTTAAGGACAGGCCTTCTTCTCGGCGAACTGAAGAAAAAGCGTTTTGAACCAAGCCAGGCATTTGCCATGAACCTGAAAAAAGAGGAGTACAAATATATCATAGACCTTCCGGTCTCTGACGAGCGGGTGATCAAATATCTGAAGGGAGAGACCCTTGACTTGGAAGATGTGACAACGCCCGGAGAGAAAGGCTGGTATCTGGTCTGTGTGGACGGATACTCTCTTGGATTTGGAAAGCTGGGAAATCAGATGCTGAAAAATAAATATCTCCCGGGATGGCGGTGGCAGTCATTATGATCGTCAGGCTTGATAAATTCCTCGCGGATATGGGATATGGCACAAGAAGCCAGGTGAAAAAAGAGATGGCAAAGGGCAGTGTGATTTTGAACGGCCGGCCTATCCGCAGACCTGAGACGAAGATCGATACAGAGAAAGACACCGTGTGCTGGAAGGGAGAGCCAGCGGTTTACGAAAGATATGAATATTTTATGCTGAACAAGCCTTACGGGGTGGTCTCTGCCACGGAGGATGGCAGGGAAAAAACTGTCCTGGACCTGCTGCGCGCAGACCATGACGGCAGCTTAACTCACAGGGCCCGCAGGGGAGATTTATTTCCGGTCGGGCGTCTGGACAAGGACACAGAAGGGCTCCTTTTGATTACAAATGACGGAGAGCTGGCGCACCGGCTTCTCTCTCCGAAAAAACATGTGGATAAGGTCTATTATGCCCGGATACAGGGTAAAGTGGACCAGGACGATATTCATCTATTTGCCCGGGGAGTGGACATCGGCGATCAGAAACTGACGCTACCGGCAGAGCTTAAGGTACTGCGTTCCGGGAATATTTCCGAGGTTGAGGTAACCCTCAGAGAAGGGCGCTACCATCAGGTGAAACGGATGTTCCGCGCGGCGGGCAAAGAGGTGATTTATCTGAAACGCTTAAGTATGGGGAGCCTTGTGCTGGATGAAACTCTCGCGCCGGGAGAATTCCGTCGGCTTACGGAAGAAGAGGTAGAAGGATTATGCTGAAAGGGAAAAAAGCAGTTATTTTTGACATGGACGGCTCTCTGGTGGACTCTATGTGGATCTGGACGGAAGTGGACCGCATTTATATGGAGAAATACAGTCTGACCGAGCCTGAAACATTCCACAAAGATATCGAGGGTATGAGCTATATCGAGACAGCCCAGTATTTTGTAGATACATTTCAGACACTGCGGTGTACCAGGGAAGAGGTCATGCAGGAGTGGCGGGATATGACCGTTGAACTTTACGCGACCAAAGTATTCCCCAAGCCGGGCGCAGTGGAATTTTTGGACGAGATGAGAAGAAGGGGCGTGCTCCTTGGCATCGCGACAAGCAATGACCGCCAGATTGCCCAGGCAGCGCTTGATGCGCAGGGGCTCAGCGAGTACTTTTCCTCAGTGTGTACGTCCAGTGAGGTGGCGGCCGGAAAACCTGCGCCGGACATGTATCTGAAAGTGGCAGAGGATCTTGGTGTTGCCCCGGCGGACTGCCTTGTATTCGAGGATATCCCCAACGGAATCCTCGCAGGGAAAAACGCGGGTATGTCAGTCTGTGCCGTAGACGATGATTTCTCCAGACGGGACGAGCCGGAAAAGAAACGCCTGGCGGATTATTATATCCGGGATTTTTATGAAATCATGAACGAAACTTATGAAAAATGCGGGGTTTCAGAATGAGTGAAAGATTTTTGCCTGTGAACAGGACGGAGATGGAAGAAAGAGGATGGGATCAGGTGGACTTTGTCTATGTGATCGGCGACGCCTATGTGGACCATCCTTCTTTCGGCCATGCGATTATAAGCCGGCTGCTGGAATCCAGGGGATACCGAGTGGGCATCCTGTCCCAGCCGGACTGGAGAGATCCGTCCAGTGTGTGTGTGTTCGGGAGACCGCGCCTTGGGTTTCTCGTTTCCTCCGGCAATATGGATTCTATGGTAAACCATTACTCCGTGTCAAAGAAGCGCAGAAAGACCGACGCGTATACACCGGGCGGCAGGATGGGAAATCGCCCTGACCGCGCCTGTGTAGTGTATGGCAACTTGATCCGTCAGACTTACAAAGATACCCCTGTGATCCTGGGCGGAATTGAAGCCAGCCTGCGCAGGCTGGCACACTATGATTATTGGTCTGATTCATTGAGACGTTCGATCCTTCTGGATTCCGGCGCGGATATCATTTCCTACGGAATGGGGGAGCGATCCATTGTGGAGATCGCTGAAGCGCTGGACGCCGGCATCCCGGTGGAAGAACTCACGTATATCAAAGGCACAGTGGTCCGCGTAAAAGAGCGGGAGAAAATTCAGGAGGCCCAATTCCTGCCTTCCTTTGAGGAGCTGAAACAGGATAAGAAAAATTACGCCAAAAGTTTCTATACACAGTACTTGAATACGGACGCTTTCACTGGGAAGCGGCTGGCAGAGCCCTATTCGGATCATCTGTACGTGGTACAGAACCCACCGGCAGAGCCCCTTTCGGTTATGGAAATGGATGATATTTACGCCCTGCCGTATGCCAGGACATACCATCCTTCTTATGAGGCGGAAGGCGGTGTGCCAGCGGTGTCTGAGATCCGCTTTAGTTTAATCAGCAGCAGAGGCTGTTTTGGAGGATGCAGTTTCTGCGCGCTGACGTTCCATCAGGGCCGCGTCGTGCAGGTGAGAAGCCAGGAATCCTTGTTAAGAGAAGCTGAAATCATGACAAAGGAACCGGATTTTAAGGGGTATATTCATGACGTGGGAGGACCGACGGCAAATTTCCGCCATCCTTCCTGCGCGAAGCAGATGGAACACGGCGTATGCAGAACCCGCCAGTGCCTGTTCCCGTCTCCCTGCCGGAACCTGGATGCAGATCACAGTGATTATGTATCGCTTTTAAAGAAACTTCGGGACATTCCGGGGGTAAAAAAGGTGTTTATCCGCTCCGGAATCCGTTTTGACTATCTGCTTGCTGACCGGAAAAATGAATTTCTCCGGGAATTGTGTGAGTATCATGTGAGCGGTCAGCTGAAAGTGGCGCCGGAACATGTCTCGGACCAGGTGCTTGCTCTGATGGGCAAGCCGCAGAACTATGTGTATGAAGAATTTACACGCCAGTTCAGGAACATGAACGAGAGGCTCGGGAAGAAACAGTATCTTGTTCCCTACCTGATGTCCTCACACCCGGGTTCCACGCTGAAAGAGGCGGTCAAGCTGGCAGAATACTGCCGGGATCTGGGCTACATGCCTGAGCAGGTGCAGGATTTCTACCCAACGCCGTCTACTCTGTCAACATGTATGTACTATACCGGTCTTGACCCGAGGAACATGAAGCCTGTTTATGTGCCGAAAAATCCTCATGAAAAGGCAATGCAGAGGGCTCTGATCCAGTATCGGAATCCCAAACTTTATGACCTGGCAGAGGAGGCGCTTAAAAAGGCGGGCAGGGAAGACCTGATCGGCTATGGACTTCAATGTCTGCTCCGGCCCCGGCGGGCAGGAAAATCAGCGGCTGGCGGAACATCCGCATTCGACGCGGGGCAATCCGAACGCGGCGGAAGAAGGCTGGAATCCGCGGGACAGAGATCCGCTCCAGGGACACGCTCTTCCGAAAGAAAGCAGGCGGGAACACCAAAAAGAAAGAAGAAAACCATACGGAATATTCACAGAAAGAAGTGAGATGATCGATGCGTACAGCAGTTGTCACTGGCGCTTCCTCAGGGATGGGGAGAGAATTTGTCCGCCAGCTCGGGTATTTTTATAGAGACTTAGATGAGATCTGGGTTATCGCAAGAAGAAAAGAACGGATGGAGCAGCTAAAGCAGGAGAGCCGTGTGCCTGTCAGGATATTTGAGGGAGACCTTCTGAAAAAGCAGGTATACAAAGAGTATCACCAGGCACTTAAGGATCTGCGCCCGGACATCAGGATGCTTGTCAATTCAGCCGGGTTCGGCAAAAGTGGAAAGTTTACGGATATTGCGGAGAAAGGAAAGAAGATTCAGACGGATATGGTGGATTTAAACTGCCGCAGCCTGACCCGTATGGCCCAGATGACCCTGCCTTGGATGAGCAGGGGAAGCCGTATCATCAACCTGGCATCCGCCGCGGCCTTCTGCCCGCAGAACGGGTTTGCAGTGTACGCGGCATCCAAATCCTATGTTCTCAGTTTATCACGGGCGCTGAGTTCTGAGCTGAGAGCGAAGGGAATCTATGTGACTGCTGTGTGCCCGGGACCGGTGGACACCGAATTCTTCCGCGTCAGCGGCGAACTGAAAAGTCCCCTAAAAAAACTGGCGCTGGCTGATACCGGGAAGGTGGTCCACAAAGCGCTCTTTGACAGCCGCAGAAAGCGGACAGTCTCTGTATATGGGACAGGAATGAAGGCGGCATATCTGGGGGCAAAGCTGGTTCCCCACAGTTGGATACTTAAGGCAGAGGAGTTATTTACGAAATGAAAAGAGTACAAAAAGGCACTCCAGGTTATCTGGATTATAAGAAAAAAGTAGAAATTTTAAGGACCATTGTTTATTTTGGCATTGTTGCCGCTGTGTTTTTCCTCGGATATTTCCAGACCGGCTCAAGGCAGAACCTTCTCACCGTAGTGGCAATTCTCGGCTGTCTTCCGGCCGCCAAAGCATTGGTGGGAGTGATCGTGAGATTCCCGTACCGTTCGATCGATCAGCAGCGCGCGGAGGAGATCACAGAGAAGACCGGGCACCTTACGGTCTGCTTTGATATGGTGATTACAAGCCAGGATAAAATCATGCCTGTGGACTGTATTGTGATATCCGGTAATAATATTTTCGGTTATACCCACTACAAAAAAGTGGATTTAAAGATGGCTGCCGATCATATCAAAGCAATGTTAAAGGAGAACCATTATAATGGTCTGGCCGTCCGCATTCTCAATGAATACAAACCATTTATCACAAGGGCGGAAGGACTTGACAATATCGCAGCGGTAGAAAAGGAAGATACAAAGGAGCGGGATGAGGCAGTGCGGGGAATCATCCTCAATCTCTCTATGTAGGGGATTCACGTGCCGGAAGCAGGCAGATAATAAGCACATAGAAAGAGGCAGAATATGAAAGAACTGTGTATCCGGCCAAACGAGGCCGGACAGCGCCTGGATAAATTTCTGGGAAAATATATGAACCAGGCGCCGAAGAGTTTTCTATATAAGATGCTGAGAAAGAAGAATATTACCCTGAACGGGAAAAAAGCTTCAGGAAATGAAATACTCTCCCAGGGGGATTCCGTAAAACTTTTCTTAGCGGATGAGACAATCAGCAAATTCTCGGGGTTCCAGGAAGTGATCCCTGATGGGCCTGCGCATAAGAATGGTGGGGCAGAGCTTGACATATTATATGAAGACGAGCATACAATCTTTATAAACAAGCCCGTGGGAATGCTCTCCCAGAAAGCAGATCCGGGGGATGTATCCCTGGTTGAGCATCTGATTTCCTATCTCCTTGAGACCGGTGAGATCACGGAACAGGAACTGCGCACCTTCCGCCCTTCCGTGTGCAACCGTCTGGACCGCAATACAAGCGGGATTGTGGCTGCGGGAAAGACGCTCCCAGCACTCCAGGAATTAAGCGCAATGTTCCGGGAGCGGAGCCTGAAGAAATATTACCTCTGTCTCGTGAAGGGAGAGGCGGTTAAACAGTGCCGGATCTGCGGGTATCTGACTAAGGATGACCGGACCAATACTGTTTCCATCCGGGAAGAAAAAGCAAGAGACGCATCTTTGATTGAGACGGAATACCGTCCTGTTTCTCATGGGAATGGGGTGACTCTTCTGGAAGTTCACCTGATTACGGGAAAGACGCATCAGATCCGCGCCCACCTTGCGGCCGATGGGCATCCCATCGCCGGGGATTATAAGTACGGGGACAGATCCTTTAACAACGAACTGAAGAAACACTACGGGCTTTCCAGTCAGCTCCTTCACGCGGCAAGGCTGTGCGTCCCACAGTGCGATGGCGCACTGTCCGGCATCTCGGGGAAAGAGATCACCGCGCCCATGTGCCCGCTTTTTGAGAAAATCTGCAGGGACAAAGGAGTGATGTGACATGGCGACATGGAGTTCAAGAGGGCTGCGAGGTTCGACCCTTGAAGAATTTATTAACCATACAAATGAGCGGTACAAGGAGATGGGACTCGCGCTGGTTCAGAAAATTCCCACACCCATTACTCCGGTGAGGATCGACCAGGAAAGCCGGCATATTACGCTGGCGTATTTTGATAAAGTCAGCACCGTCGATTACATCGGCGCTGTTCAGGGGATTCCCGTCTGTTTTGACGCGAAAGAGTGCAGTGTGGACACCTTTCCCCTTCAAAACGTACATGAGCACCAGATTGACTTTATGGGCAGATTTGAAGGGCAGGGCGGAATTTCCTTTCTGCTCATTTATTATACGGAGAGAGATGAGCTGTATTATATGAGGTATCAGCAGATTCGAAAGTTCTGGGAGCGAGCGGAGGGAGGGGGACGGAAAAGCTTCCGCTTTGAGGAACTGGACCCGGGCTGGTTTATGCAGCTTCAGAATGGCTACTTTGTGCCGTATCTTGACTTTATCCAGAAAGACCTGGACCACAGGGATTGACAGAAGTATGGAAAGTCCGTATAATTACAAGAGTGTTTTAGCGTATTAGCACGATAAAGTGAAAGGAGTGTTATCATATGGAACAAAAACTTCATACCCCGGAAGGCGTCCGGGATATCTACAACAAAGAATGTGAGACGAAAACCGCACTCCAGAGAAAGCTCAGCAAAGTACTGCATCTGTACGGATATCAGGATATACAGACACCAACGTTTGAATACTATGAGGTGTTCCGCAAGGAGATCGGCTCCACATCGACTCAGGAGCTCTATAAATTTTTTGACCGTGAGGGAAATATTCTGGCTCTGCGTCCGGATATCACCCCGTCAGTGGCCAGGGCGGCTGCCACTCTGTTTGAGTCTGAGGATATGCCCATCCGCCTCTGCTATGCGGGGAATACGTTTATCAATCATTCCAGTTACCAGGGAAGGCTCAAGGAGAACACCCAGCTCGGGGCAGAGCTGATCGGTCTGGATTCTGTGGAAGCGGACGCGGAAATGCTCGCCATGGTCGTGGACGGATTAAAGCAGGTGGGGCTGAAAGAATTCCAGGTCAGCCTGGGACATGTAGATTTTATTCAGAGTCTTCTCAAGGCCGCCGGGCTGGAAGAAGAAGAGAGCAGAGAGATCCGCGCGCTGATCACGAACCGTAACTTCTTCGGGGTGGAAGAAATCCTGGACGAACATAAAGTAAAAGACAGCGTAAGGGAGGCGTTCCGCCTTCTGCCGGAACTGACCGGCGGGCCGGAGGTGCTGGAGAGCGCGATGGCGGCTGCGCCGGATCTGGACGCAAAGCTTTCGGTCACCCGCCTTCAGCAGATCTTCCGCCTTCTAAAACTGTACGGCGCGGACGACCATATCACATTTGATCTGAGCATGAGCGGAAATTACGGTTACTATACAGGAATCATTTTCCGCGCCTATACATTCGGCACCGGGGACGCTGTTGTCAGAGGCGGGCGCTATGACCATCTGCTGGAGAAATTCGGCAAAGACACGCCGTCCATCGGCTTCGCCATTCTTCTGGATGAGCTCATGGGCGCGCTTGGAAGACAGAAGATTCCGGTGGAAACGATTCACCGCAATCTGATCGTCTACACAGAAGCCACTGAGGAACAGGCGCTGTCCCTGGCGTGCAGTTTCCGGAAAAAAGGACGGAATATTGAACTTCTCAAAAGAGAGCCTGAAGAGGAACGGGAAAAATACGAAGCGTATGCCAGACGCACCCTTGCAGCGGCGATTCTCTATCTGAGAGACGACTTAAAGATCGAGATGGTGAACCTGAGGACCGGGGATGAGAAGCTGGTAAATATGCCGGGCGTGGATTAAAGGAGCATTAGAATGAGATATTTAACATTTGCCCTCACAAAGGGACGCCTTGCCAGCAGGACACTGGATATGCTGGAGAAACTGGGCATCACCTGCGATGAGATGAAAGAGAAAGACTCCAGGAAGCTGATTTTTACAAACGAGGAACTGAAACTGAAATTCTTCCTCGCTAAGGGGCCGGATGTCCCGACTTACGTAGAGTACGGAGCAGCTGACATTGGAGTTGTGGGGAAAGACACAATTATAGAAGAAGGCAGGAAGGTCCATGAGGTGCTGGACCTTGGTTTTGGGAAATGCAGGATGTGCGTCTGCGGGTATGAGAACGCGGCAGAGCTTCTGCAGCACAGAGAGCTGATCCGTGTCGCCACAAAATACCCCAAAATCGCAAAAGATTATTTTTATAATAAAAAGCATCAGACTGTTGAGATTATTAAGATGAACGGTTCCATCGAGCTTGCGCCCATTGTGGGGCTGTCTGAGGTGATCGTGGACATTGTGGAGACGGGTTCTACTCTCAAAGAGAATGGCCTTGTGGTCCTGGAGGAAGTGTGTCCCCTGTCCGCGCGCATGATCGTCAATCCGGTGAGCATGCGGATGGAGAATGAACGGATCAAAAAACTGATCACAGAATTACGGACCCTGCTCCGTGCAGAGTAAAGGCGGGAGGAAATTATGCGAATCGAAAAACTTGACCAGAATACAAAAAAAAGCCTGCTGGAGGATCTCTTAAAGCGCAGCCCTAACAGTTATGGAAAATATGAGGAGAGCGTGCGGGAGATTCTTGACGAGGTAAAAGAGCGCAGGGATGAAGCCCTGTTTGAATATACAAAGAAATTCGACGGCGCAGACATCAATGCTTCCAATATTCTTGTGACAGAGGAGGAGATCCAAGAGGCATACCGGATTGTCGACCCTGGACTGCTCGAAGTGATCCGAAGGGCCCTCGTCAATATCCGCGCTTACCACGAGAAACAGAAGCAGTACAGCTGGTTTGACAGCAGGCCGGACGGGACGATTCTCGGACAGAAGGTGACCCCCCTCGCCAGAGTCGGCGTGTATGTGCCGGGCGGAAAGGCTGCCTACCCTTCTTCGGTCCTGATGAATATCATGCCCGCCAAAGCCGCCGGGGTTGATGAGATTATCATGGTGACACCTCCGGGGAAAGACGGGAAGGTCACGCCCACTACCCTTGTGGCGGCAAAAGAAGCGGGCGCGGATAAAATCTACAAAGCAGGAGGCGCGCAGGCTATAGCTGCCCTTGCTTACGGGACAGAAAGCATTCCAAAGGTAGATAAAATCGTGGGGCCGGGCAATATTTATGTTGCCCTTGCCAAAAAGGCGGTTTACGGCCACGTGAGCATTGACTCCATCGCGGGCCCCAGTGAAATCTTGGTCCTTGCGGATGAATCGGCAGACCCGCGTTATGTGGCGGCGGATCTTCTCTCACAGGCAGAACATGATGAGCTTGCCAGCGCCATTCTTGTAACGACCAGCATGGAACTGGCCAGGAAGGTGTCTGACTGGACGGACATCTTTATCAAGGAACTGTCAAGAGGAGAGATCATCCAGAAATCCCTGGATAACTACGGACATATCCTGGTGGCGGACACCATAGAAGACGCCGTCAGCGCGGCTAATGAGATTGCGTCGGAACACCTGGAGATCATGACGGAAAATCCATTTGAAGTAATGACAAAGATCCGCAACGCTGGCGCGATCTTCATCGGGGAATATTCCAGTGAGCCGCTGGGCGATTACTTCGCGGGACCAAATCATGTCCTGCCCACCAACGGCACGGCAAAATTCTTTTCCCCGCTGTCCGTGGATGATTTTATCAAAAAGTCAAGCATCATTTCCTATTCAAAAGATGCCCTGGAGAGAATCCATACGGACATTGAGCGCTTTGCGGAGGCAGAGCAGCTGACTGCCCATGCCAATTCAGTCAGAGTACGCTTTGATGGAAAAAACGAATAATCTCGAATAAGAGAACAATCAAATTTGCAAAAACCGTTTAACGGCCACAGACACAGGAGGAAGGGAACATGAACCAGCGGATCGGAAGCTGTATCAGGAAAACGAAAGAGACAGATATCTGTCTTACCATAAATCTTGACGGACAGGGCAGAAACAAAATTGATACCGGAATCCCGTTTTTTGACCATATGCTGGACGGGTTTGCCCGCCACGGCCTATTTGACCTGGAGGTCCAGGTGAAGGGAGACATCCAGGTGGACAGCCACCACACCATAGAGGACACGGGTATTGTCCTTGGTCAGGCCATTGCAGAAGCCCTTGGGGATAAGGCGGGGATAAAGAGATACGGGTATTTTATTCTTCCAATGGATGAGACGCTTGCCCTGTGTGCCGTCGATCTCTCCGGGCGTCCGTATCTGAAGTATGACGCGGACTTTACGGTGCCAAGGCTTGGGACCATGGATACAGAAATGGTGCGGGAGTTTTTCTACGCTGTCTCTTACAGCGCGGCTGTGAACCTGCATGTAAAGATCCTGGAGGACGGTAACAATCACCATATGGCGGAGGCCATGTTTAAGGCGTTCGGAAAGGCGCTTGACATGGCAGTGTCCCCGGAACCCCGGATCACAGAAGTATGGTCCACTAAGGGAACGCTCTGAGGAAAAGCGCTGCAGCCTCAGAAACAGAGAAGGAATAAGGACTGGATAAAAAGGAGAAGAAATACATGAGTTATAAAAGACTGACCCCGTGCATATTTATTGACGGCGGGAAGGCAGTGAAATGGTTTGACGACAGGTCAGTCCTGGCTGACGATGTCATTGAACTTGCAAAGCAGTACAGTGAAGGGGGAGCGGATGAACTGATCGTATTCGACCTCTCAGACAGTGATGAAGAACACGATGAGTCCATCGATTTGATTAAGAAAATCAACCGTGTCATCACAATCCCCATGATTGCAGGTGGAAATATACGCCGCACGGAGGACGTGAAAAAACTCCTCTACGCAGGTGCCAAGCGCGCGGTGCTGAATTTTTCGAAACCGCTTTCTATAGACTTGATCGAAGACGTATCCAAGCGCTTCGGTAAAGAGCGGATCGCGGTGTCATTAAATGACTTTGACGCGCTGTTCAAACAGCAGCATTTGATTGAAGAATACAGCACAGAGATTGTGTTCATGCACAGACTGGACCTAAATTCGGTCATCAATGTAACGGATGTTCCCTGCGTTGTCCTTACGGATACCATGGAACAGAAAGAGATCCTGCGCATTCTGAAATCGGATGGTGTAAAAGGCATCTCCGGCATGTTTGTCAGCAGCCTGAACATGGATTTTAACGAGTTTAAAGAGATCTGCGCAGACGCGGGCATCCAGATGACCTCTTTTGAGAGCGTGATGGAATTCTCGGAGCTCAAATTAAATGAGAGCGGCCTGATACCGGTCATTGTGCAGGACTACAAGACCAATGAAGTTCTGATGATGGCCTATATGAATGAAGAGGCATTCGACAACACCGTAAAGACGGGCAGAATGACCTATTACAGCAGGAGCAGGCAGTGCCAGTGGGTGAAGGGTGAGACTTCCGGGCACTACCAGTATGTCCATTCCCTTTCCGTAGACTGTGACAGGGATACCATTCTCGCCAAAGTAGAGCAGATCGGCGCGGCATGCCATACGGGAAACCGTTCCTGTTTCTATACTACCATCGTAGGGTGTGACCATGACGCGAAGAATCCGCTGCAGGTATTTGAATCCGTGTATGACACCATTCTTGACCGGAGACAGAACCCGAAAGAGGGATCTTATACCAACTACCTCTTTGAGAAAGGGCTGGATAAGATCTTAAAGAAAGTGGGGGAAGAGGCGACAGAGATCGTCATCGCGGCAAAGAACCCAAATCCTGAGGAAATAAAGTATGAGCTATCAGACTTTCTTTATCACGCCATGGTGCTTATGGTGGAGCGGGGTGTAACCTGGGAGGATATCACAAAAGAACTTGCAGACAGATAAGAACCGGTCCGGGTTCTAACGATACAGGCAGGGACATAGGATATTGTAAGGGCAGGAAAGAAGGAACCTTATGAATGATTCAGAAATGCGCCGCAGAGAACTTCTCCAGCAGACACGCCGCCTCTACAATGAGCGCCGGGATATCCCTGCCGTCCATCCCCGGTACGGCCGGATCTACCATGACCTATACAAGGATTCCGGCGAACAGCAGGAACAGAGCGGGGGAAGCTTTTATCTGCGCCTTGTAATCGGTATTCTGTGCTTCATCTGTTTTGTGTACATGGATCAGAGCAATGCAGGCGTGGCCAAAGTAAACAGTACATCCATTGTCAATGAGATCGAGAAAGACATCGATATGGATACCGTCATGGAGGTATGGAAAAACTTATAGGCTTTACAACAGAGAGGAGGGACGCCTCCTCTTTTTTGCAGGATTTACAATACATGTATTAAGTGTACTTATTAGTGTTAGTGCAGACATCTTTTGTATTGTTTATTGTATAATATTTGCTGCTGTCAAAACCTTTACTATATCCTCGTACAATTCATTAATATTTTCATGAAATCTATATCTATAGATTCCATCTAAATCAGAAAAAATCTTTCCATTATTATTTATTTCTTCTAAAATCATAGTGTTTTCACGTCCTAACTTCGCAAAGAACCATCCCAATTCAAAAATTACATTGGGTCTTACCTGCAGATATTCCCCATTTATTATGTCGTCGTATGTAAAAATCGCAATTGCAAATCTACACTGACTCGCAATATTCTCAAATTTTTCAATAATCGTTTTACCATTTAAAGTTATCATCGACAGTTCGATTGCTTCGACGTTTATGTTTTTCAAAAGCAGCTGTAGTTCTCTCCATTTTCCTTCGTTATGTCCATGAATAATAAACACTTTTTCAGAAGCAGCATTTTTTTGATTGGCAGTTGATAGCATATTTACTTTTTTTCCCTTTGCTTCATGATCTATATTTAGGTTTTCTATATTTTGTATAGATAATCCCCCTTTGTTAATCTGTATATTGCTTCTATTTTCCATTGTTACTTCCCTTCTAAATGTTTATTTACTTGCATCAATTTCCTGTATTTGTCCATTTCTGCATTCGAATAAACACTGCACCTGTACACGCAGCCGAATAATATTTTAAATAGGGGTCATAAAATTTGTCTGAAATAGCCAATGCACATGCTCTCTTTCCATATTGAAGAGCCGAATCATATTGTTTGTTAAGAATCAATATTCCGCCGATATTAATCATTGAGTTCACCATTATCGCCCGAGTTTCTAAACTAAAGCAAGCGCAATAATAGGCTTTTGCAAACTCATATATAGCAAGTTGATAGTTTTTTTCTTGAAGGTACTGCATTCCCTTTTGAAAAATCCTACTTACACTTTCATGAGTAAAATCTTCAAGATAATATTCTTTTGCGCAATCATAAATAATCTGAAAAATATTAGTATCTTTATAATTCCTACTAACCTTTAACGCACCGAAGTAAAGTACAAATTCATCCGAAGACAAGTGCATGCTCTCGCGCCAGCTTACCACTGGCAGTACTATATGTTCTTTGCTTAATTGTATCTTAATTGATTCTATTCCGTTTGATAAAATATCACACTTTTTCTTCTTACTTGACGAATACGCTGCGATTACTTTTTTCCCCAATTCCAATTGAATGATATTGCTATTTTCTCCAATATCCCACATATATTTTCCCCCAGACACATTTTATAATATTATAACTATATTGGATTGTTCTTTTGTTAAATATATCATATTTTTCAAGTTATATCATCAATTAGATCCATTAATTTGAATAACAAAAAGAAATTTATCAATCTATTGTAAATTCCTATTGATGAGAATTATCTTCTTGAAGTCCTTCCTTAAAAGGGGTATAATATCGAAAATCGCGTGTACTGACTAATAAATCGAAAGGATAAACATGAGAAAACTAGCTTTAAATGATGAAATCTTATTAAATATTGAAAAACCGGCCCGCTATATCGGCGGGGAGGTCAATTCTGTAATAAAGGACAAGGAGAAAGTGGACATCCGTTTCGCAATGTGTTTTCCAGATGTATACGAGATCGGCATGTCCCATCTCGGCATCCAGATCTTGTATGATATGTTCAACCGGAGGGAGGACACCTGGTGTGAGCGCGTCTATTCGCCATGGCTGGATTTGGACAAGGTGATGCGGAGGGAGAAGATCCCTCTCTTTGCGCTGGAGTCCCAGGACCCGGTCCGCGACTTTGATTTCCTGGGAATTACGATCCAGTTTGAGATGTGTTACACGAATATCCTTCAGATCCTTGAACTGAGCCAGATTCCGCTCCACGCGGCCCAGCGCTCCGAGGAAGATCCCATTGTCATCGGAGGCGGCCCCTGTGCCTATAACCCGGAGCCCCTGGCGGAATTCTTCGATATTTTTTACATCGGAGAAGGGGAGACTGTCTACGATGAGCTCCTTGACTGTTATAAAGAATGGAAGCAGTCCGGAAGGAGCCGCCGGGAATTTCTCGAGCGGGCCGCCGAGATCGAAGGTCTCTATGTGCCGCAGTTTTATGACGCCGCATATCAAGAGGATGGCACACTTCTCTCGTTCACGCCGAACAATGCCCATGCCCCTGTGTCCGTAAAGAAGCAGGTCGTAATGGAGGTGACGGACAGCCCTTATCCGATGAAGCCTGTGGTTCCCTTTATAAAAGCCACCCAGGACAGGGTTGTGCTGGAGATCCAGAGGGGCTGTATCCGCGGCTGCCGCTTCTGCCAGGCAGGGATGATCTACCGCCCCACAAGAGAGCGCAGTGTGGAAAAACTAAAAGAATATGCCCGCACGATGTTGAAAAGTACCGGACACGAAGAGATCTCACTGAGCTCCTTAAGTTCCAGTGATTACTCAGAACTAAAGGAACTGGTGATGTTCCTGATCGATGAATTCAAGGAGAAAGGGATTAATATATCCCTGCCTTCCCTGCGCATTGACGCGTTTTCACTTGATGTGATGAGCCGGGTACAGGATATTCGGAAGAGCAGCCTGACTTTCGCCCCGGAGGCAGGTTCTCAGCGGATGCGCAATGTGATCAATAAAGGGCTGACCGAGGAAGATATTCTCCAGGGCGCCGGGCAGGCGTTCGAGGGCGGCTGGAACAAAGTCAAGTTGTATTTTATGCTCGGGCTCCCCACTGAAACTGAGGAAGATATGCGGGAGATTGCCCGCCTGTCTGACCGGGTGGCCCGCAGATATTATGAGATGCCCAAAGAGCAGCGAAACGGAAAATGTCAGATTACAGCCAGCTCCTCCTTCTTTGTCCCCAAGCCCTTTACGCCGTTCCAGTGGGCGTCCATGTTTTCGGCGGAAGAATATATCCGGCGCGCCAATATCGTAAAAGAAGAGTTCCAGGCGCAGCTGAACCGCAAAAGCCTGAAATATAACTGGCACGATGCCCAGACCACGGTCTTAGAAGGGGTTATGGCAAGAGGAGACCGCAGAGTGGGGCGCGTGATCGAAGAGGCCTATCGTCTGGGATGCCTGTTCGATTCTTGGACAGAGAGCTTCCGCAATGATTTGTGGATGCAGGCATTTGAAAATACAGGAGTGGATATCCGCTTTTATAATTTGAGGCAGCGCCGGGCAGATGAACTCTTCCCCTGGGATTTTATCGATATCGGCGTGAGCAGGAAATTCTTGTACAGAGAATGGGATAAGGCGATGGCAGGAGAAGTTACGCCGAACTGCCGGATGCAGTGCTCCGGCTGCGGCGCCGCGTCATTCCAAGGAGGTGTCTGCTATGAAGGCAAGAATTAAATTTAAGAAATACGGTGTGCTCCGCTTTATCGGGCATCTGGACGTGATGCGTTTCTTCCAGAAACTCATGCGGCGCGCGGATATCCCCATCGCTTTTACCGGAGGATACAGCCCCCATATGATCATGTCATTTGCAAGTCCCCTCGGAATCGGGCTGACCAGTGACGGAGAATATCTGGATATTGAACTGAGTGCTCCCGTGGACAGTGCCGAAGCAGTGAAACGCATGAACGCGGAATGCGTGGAAGGGATCGAGATCATAAACCTGCGTCAGATTCCGGATGAAAAGAAGATGTCAGGAATGACCATCCTTGCGGCTGCGGATTATCTTGTTTCAGCAAAAAGCGGTTCTTTTCCGGAAGGCTGGAAAGAACGGTTTGTCGATTTCATGGCCCGGGATGAGATCCGTGTTATAAAGCAGACAAAACGCAGTGAGAGAGAGGTGGATATCCGCCCTCTTATTTATGACTGGAAGCTGAAAGACGAGAGTATCTGGCTTCAGCTGGCGGCGGGAAGCACGGACAATTTAAAGCCGGATCTCGTCATAGAGACGTTCCTCTCCCGGTATCACATCCCGGAAGATTCTGTCACGCCTGCGTACCACAGACTTGAAATGTATGCGGATACAGGAACAGACGGGAAACGGTTACTGGTGCCGCTGGAATCATTGGGGCAGGACATTACCTTATAACAGATGATTGACCCATATAAAAGGAGAAAAAAGTGGAACGGAAAATCCTAATCGAAAAAAGAGACAGCCGGATACGGACCTATTTCATGGAAAACGGGGATATCGTCGAGATTCACAGCGCTCCTGCCAAAGAGAGTGAGACAGAAAGCCACAGACTGGGGGATGTCTATGTGGGAAGAGTGAAAAATATTGTTCCCAACATCGGCGCGGCGTTCATTGAAATCGAAAAAGGCGTGAACTGTTATTATGATATGAAGGATGCAGAAAACTCTTTTTTCACCCACAAGTCAGGAAGGAAAGCACTGTGTATCGGAGATGAACTTGTCGTCCAGATCAGCCGTGAGGCCGTTAAGACAAAAGCTCCCACAGTCACGGGAAATATCAGTTTTACCGGGCGTTACGCTGTACTGACCCACGGAAATACCAGGATCGGCGTATCTTCGAAAATCCCAAAAAACCTGCGGGATGAGTATAAAACCAGGCTGAAAGTGTTTCAAAATGACCGGTTCGGCATTATTGTGCGGACAAATGCGAAGGATATCCCCTTTGCGGATCTGCTTGATGAGATTACCTCCCTGCGTGAAGAGTATGAGTCACTTTTTTCCATGGCTGTCACGCGCAGATGTTTTTCCTGTCTGAAATCAGCGCCTCCGTCCTATATCCTTGACCTGAAAAATGTCTACATGGATGGAATGCAGGAGATTGTCGTTGGGGAAAAGGATTTGTATACAAGAATACAATCCTTTTTCCGCACCGAACTTCCGGATAAACTGGATCTTCTAAAGCTTTATGACAATCCGGAGTTCCCTCTGGATAAGCTGTACAGCACCCAGACCGTACTTGACAAGGCGTTAAGAGAGAGGGCCTGGCTGAAGACCGGAGGATACCTCATCATCCAGCCGACGGAAGCCCTGACTGTCATCGATGTAAACTCAGGAAAGACAGCAGTCCGCGCATCAGGCAGGTCCAGCAGCGAAGAGGGGGCCATGAAGGTCAATCTTGAAGCCGCGGAAGAAGCGGCAAAGCAGATCCGGCTGCGCAATCTCTCCGGCATCATCATCGTTGATTTTATCAATATGGAATCCGAGGAGAACACACAGCGGCTGCTCAGAGAATTCCGAATGTATCTGGCCCGTGATCCGATCCAGACATCCCTCGTTGATATCACCCCTTTAGGGCTGGTGGAAGTCACCCGCAAAAAAGTGCGCAGAGCGCTTTTCGAACAGGAAAATTATCATTTACAAGCCCGCGCAGAGGCGTTATAATACAAAAGTTAGTTCTTACATTTGGAGGAAGAAAGAGAATGAAGAAAGTAGTGAAGTTCGGCGGAAGCTCCCTTGCCAGCGCGGAACAGTTCAAGAAAGCAGGGGCGATCATCCATGCGGATGAGAACAGGCGCTATGTAGTTCCGTCTGCCCCGGGGAAACGTTTTTCCAGCGACGTGAAAGTAACAGATATGCTCTATACCTGCTATGAAGCGGCTGTGAAAAAGGAAGATTTCTCGGAACAGCTTAATAATATCAAAGAGAGGTACCAGGAAATTATTGACGGCTTGAACCTGGACTGTTGTCTTGACAAAGATTTTGAACTGATCCGTGAAAATTTTGCGAACCAGGCAGGATCAGACTACGCCGCGTCCAGAGGAGAATACTTAAACGGCAAAATTATGTCCTCCTTTCTGGGATTTGAGTTTATTGACGCGGCAGAGGTTGTCCGTTTTAACGAAGACGGAAGCTTTAACGCTGATGAGACCAATGTTCTTCTCGCCACCAGGCTCAAAGACATGGAGACAGCTGTGGTTCCCGGATTTTACGGGGCAAAGGCTGACGGCACAGTCGTTACATTTTCACGTGGTGGTTCTGACATCACAGGTTCACTCGTGGCGCTTGCGGCGGGTGCAGATCTGTATGAGAACTGGACGGACGTTTCCGGTTTCCTGATCGCGGACCCGCGCATCGTGAAAAATCCAAAATCGATTGAAACGATCACATATAAGGAACTGCGAGAGCTTTCCTATATGGGGGCAAGCGTCCTGCACGAGGATGCGATCTTTCCGGTAAGGAAGGCGGGAATCCCCATCAATATCCGTAACACAAACGCGCCGGAAGACAAGGGAACGCTGATCGTAGAGAGCACATGCAGGCAGCCGAAATATACCATTACAGGTATTGCGGGGACCGACGGCTTTGCTTCCATCACCATTGAAAAGGCAATGATGAATTCAGAAATCGGCTTCTGCCGCAAGGTGCTGCAGGTATTTGAGGACAACGGTGTCTCCATCGAACATATGCCCTCGGGAATCGATACTATGACCATTTTCGTGAATAAAAACTCATTTGAGGAGAAGGAACAGAAAATCCTTTCTGACATTCAGCGCGCCGTGCACCCGGATCATATGGAGCTGGAATCGGACCTTGCGCTTGTGGCGGTCGTCGGGCGGGGAATGAAGTCCACGCGAGGTACAGCGGGACGGATCTTCTCAGCACTGGCCCACGCCCACATCAATGTCAAGATGATTGATCAGGGCTCCAGCGAGCTTAATATCATTGTCGGCGTAAAGCACGAGGATTTCAAAAATGCCATCCGTGCCCTATATGAGATTTTTGTTCTTACACAGATTTAAAGAAAGGCGGACAACAGATAAAAATGAACATCCTGTTCTTTTTAAACCCAAAGAGTGAGACAGCATATGTGTATGACTACGGGACGCTTCGTCAGGTCCTTGAGACGATGGAGTATCATAAATATGCTTCGATTCCGATGCTGAATAAGGAAGGAGAGTATGTCGGGACCATCACAGAGGGGGATCTGCTGTGGGGAATCAAACGCTATACAAATCTGAACTTAAAAGAGGCGGAAAACATTTTTATCCGGGATTTTCCGCGAAAAGCAGACTACGAAGCGGTATCCGCGGACTCAGATATGGAAGATCTGATCCAGAAGGCCATGAACCAGAATTTTGTCCCCGTCGTGGACGACCAGAATAAGTTCATCGGTATTATCACGAGAAAAAGTATCATTGAATATTGTTATGAAAAGCTGAAAAATTTGCCAGAGCCCTATTGACTCATCGGGAATATCTATGCTATACTATAACAGTATGCCGCACAATGAGGTTTAAGTTCTGCGTCTGCAGACACCGTAATTGGCGAGTAATGATAATAGGAGGTGCCATATGTACGCGATTATAGCAACAGGTGGTAAACAGTACAAAGTAGCAGAAGGCGATATCATTAAAGTAGAAAAACTTGGTGTTGAAGCTGGAGAGACTTATACATTTGACCAGGTGCTCGCAGTGAACAATGACAAGCTCGTCGTCGGAACTCCGACTGTGGAAGGCGCAACAGTTACAGCTTCCGTAATCGGCGACGGCAAGGCAAAAAAAGTGATTGTTTACAAGTATAAGAGAAAAACTGGATACCATAAGAAAAACGGACACAGACAGCAGTACACAGCTGTTAAGATCGACAAGATCAACGCGTAAGATCTGTCCGTATGATCAGGGTAACCATTTACAGGAACAGCCGGCACGAATATACAGGATTTGATCTGTCAGGACATGCAGGGTACGATGATCCCGGAAAGGACATTGTATGCGCAGCAGTTTCCGTTCTCGTCATCAACACCGTGAATGCGGTTGAACACTTTACGGATGATAAGACAAGCTGCGTATCTGACGAGGAGAGCGGAACAATTACATTCCGTTTTCAAGAAATCCCATCCCACGATGCCGCGCTTCTTCTTGATTCCATGATCCTCGGTCTGGAATCAGTAGAAGAAAATAATGATTACGAACCATACATTGACATAATTTTCAAGGAGGTGTGAGTACCATGATGAAAATGAATCTTCAGTTTTTTGCTCATAAAAAGGGAGTTGGTTCTACAAAGAACGGACGTGATTCCGAGTCCAAGAGACTTGGCGCGAAAAGAGCGGACGGACAGTTTGTAAAAGCTGGAAACATCCTTTACAGACAGCGCGGAACAAAGATTCATCCGGGCGTGAATGTAGGACGCGGCGGTGATGACACTCTGTTCGCACTTGTAGACGGTGTAGTGAGATATGAAAGAAAAGGCAGAGACAAAAAACAGGTCTCTATCTATCCGGTAGCTGAATAACTAACAGGCTGGAAAATATTTTCACTTGCATAACAGGCAGAATCAAGCCCCAGACTAATGTCTGGGGCTTTTGTAAACTGACAGGAAATAGATTAAAAGGAGATATTATGTTTGCAGACAGAGCAAAAATCTATATCCGCTCCGGCAAGGGCGGGGATGGGCACTGCAGTTTCCGGCGGGAGCTGTATGTCCCAAACGGAGGCCCGGATGGCGGAGACGGAGGACGCGGCGGAGATCTGATTTTTGAGGTGGATGAAGGACTGAATACACTTTCTGACTATCGGCACAGGCGGAAGTATGCCGCGGGCGACGGTGAGTCCGGCGGAAAGAGACGGTGTCACGGCAAAGACGGAAAAGATCTTATTCTCCCGGTACCGGAGGGGACTGTTATCAAAGAAGCAGTTACAGGAAAGGTCATCGCGGACATGTCAGGCAGCAACCGCCGCCAGATCGTATTAAAAGGCGGCAGGGGCGGACTTGGCAATCAGCATTTTGCCACCGCCACCATGCAGGTGCCGAAATACGCGCAGCCCGGGCAGCCGGCAAAAGAACTGGAAGTCCAGCTGGAACTGAAAGTGATTGCGGACGTAGGTCTGATCGGATTCCCAAATGTAGGGAAATCCACCCTTCTCTCCCGTGTTACCAACGCTGCCCCAAAGATTGCCAACTATCACTTCACAACCCTGAGTCCCAACCTGGGTGTTGTGGACCTGGAGGGGGCAAAAGGATTTGTCATGGCTGACATTCCCGGACTGATCGAGGGAGCGTCTGAAGGCGTGGGCCTCGGACATGAATTTCTGCGCCATATTGAGCGGACAAAACTGATGATCCACGTGGTGGACGCTGCCGGTTCAGAGGGGAGAGATCCGGTAGAAGATATCTATAAAATTAACGAGGAACTCAAGGCTTATAATCCGGAGATTGCTGAGCGCCCGCAGGTCATCGCCGCCAACAAGACAGACCTGATCTACGCACCCGATGAGGACCCGGTGGAGCGCCTGAAACGCGAATTTGAACCAAAAGGAATCCGAGTATTTCCGATCTCCGGCGCGACCGGGAATGGAGTTTCTGAGCTTCTTTATTATGTGAGCTCTCAGCTCGATCAGATCGATACGCCTCCGGTCATTTTCGAGCAGGAATATTTCCCGGAAGACGAGCTGATTTATGAAGAACTTCCATATACGGTTGAAGCAGAAGAGGGCATATACGTGGTAGAAGGTCCGAAGATCGAGAAGATGCTTGGGTATACAAACCTTGACTCGGAGAAAGGGTTTGCGTTCTTCCAGAAATTCCTGAAAGAGACGGGAATTCTTGACGAGCTTGAGGCAAAGGGAATCAAGGAAGGGGACACCGTAAAGATGTACGGACTTCAGTTTGACTATTACAAATAAGAGGATAGATAACCAATGTAATCATGGTCCTTCACAGACCATGAACGGAACATGAAGGAGCAGAAAATGACAACAAAACAGAGAGCATATTTAAAAAGTCTGGCAATGACCATGGACCCGATCTTCCAGGTGGGAAAATCCAGTATGACACCGGGCCTTACAGAAGCGATATCAGAAGCTCTGGAGGCAAGGGAATTGATCAAGATCAGTGTCCTGAAAAACTGCGCGGATGACCCGCGGGAGCTGGCGGAGATTATCGCGGAGCGCACCCGCTCCCAAGTCGTGCAGGTCATCGGCAAAAAAATCGTACTGTACCGGGAAGGGAAGGATGAGAAAAAGAAGATCAACCTTCCTTTATAGAATATAGAAGATCAGCAGACAAGGAGCAGAAGAACGTATATGAAGATAGGAATCATGGGAGGGACGTTTGATCCTGTCCATATCGGGCATCTCCTTCTGGGGGAATTCGCTTATGAAGAGTTCGGTCTGGATGAGATTTGGTTCATGCCCAATGGAAATCCTCCCCATAAGAAGACCACATATACAGAAGAAGCTCTCCATCACAGAGTGGAGATGGTGAAGCGCGCAGTGAGCGATGTCCCCTATTTCCGCGTCAATCTGTACGAAGCGGAGACGGAAGGGCATTCGTACACCTACAGTACAATGCGTGAATTCAAACGCATCTATCCCGGGGATGAGTTTTATTTCATCCTCGGGGCAGATTCCCTTTTCTCCATTGAAGAGTGGAGTCATTTCCGGGAGATCTTTCCATCCTGTATCATTCTGGCAGCGATGCGCGACGATAAGGATGCCAAACGCATGCAGCTCCAGATTAATTATCTGAAAGAGCGCTATCAAGCGCGGATCGATCTGCTTAGGGCACCCCTGGTGGAGATTTCCTCCACCGCGATCCGCAGACGGGCAGCGCAGGGGCTGAGCGTGCGCTATATGGTGCCGGATGCTGTAGCCGATTATATTGCAGAGCATCAGCTCTATAAAAATACGATAAAAAGGATGGACCGTCATGACAGAGAGATTAAATGAAATCCAGAAAGAACTGAAAAAAAAGCTGAAAAAGGAACGATATGAACATACTGTGGGAGTGATGTACACAGCGGCATCTCTTGCCATGTGTTACGGGGACGACATTCAGAAAGCTCTGACCGCAGGTCTTCTACACGACTGCGGAAAATACTGCTCCGTGAAAGATCAGATAAAACTCTGCAGAAAGTACCGGATCGAGCTGTCCGAGTCCGAGCTCTGCATGCCTGCTCTCATTCACGCAAAACTTGGAGCTTACCTGGCAGAGCACGAATATGGCATTGCAGATCCGGATATACTGAATTCAATCACTTACCACACGACAGGACGGCCTGGCATGACCATGCTTGAGAGGATCATTTATATTGCGGATTACATAGAGCCAAACCGCAGGGAAATCCCGGGGCTTGCCGAGATCCGCGGCATTGTATTCAAGGATATCGACCGCGCGGTGTGCCTGTCCGCCGAAAGAACGGTCCAGTATCTTAAAGACACCGGGAACCCGGTTGATCCCATGACCGTGAGTACATATGAATTTTATAAAAAGTAACACTAATACAAAAAGCAGAAGAGGAGGAATGAAATGAACCAGTCTAAAGAAATGGCGCGCATCGCTTATCACGCGCTCAGCGACAAAAAGGGAGAGGATATCAAAATCATTGATATTACAGGCATCTCCGTGCTGGCAGACTACTTTATCATTGCCAACGGTAACAGTGACAGCCAGGTAAACGCCCTTGTGGACAATGTGGAGGAAGAACTCCACAAATCAGGTTATCCCCTGCGCCAGAGAGAAGGACAGGCATCCGGCAGCTGGGTGCTGCTTGATTTCGGCGATATCATTGTACATGTATTTGACAAAGAAAACCGGCTGTTCTATGACTTAGAGAGAATCTGGAAAGACGGAAAGGACATCATGCCAGAAGAGCTTGGAGAATAAAAGCATTCAACAGGGGGCTGTCGCTTTCACCTAATTTAGACAGGGAGTATTCCACTTTTAGCGGAACTTCCGGGGGATGCGCTTAAACTGAATATTTTAAAACTGATATAAGAAAAATCGTAGAAGAATCCGTACTGTGCATGCTCGGATTCCTCTACTTTTTATATGCCGAAATAGATTGATGGCTGACGCATTCTTTGATTTTATCAGCGGAAAAATCTCATCACAGCGATTACTTTCCCGAGTATAGACACTTCCTCCACAATAATTGGGTCCATAAAATCATTTTCCGGCTGAAGTCTGAAAACACCTTCCTCTTTATAAAACGTCTTAACCGTGGCGCTGTCCTCGACAAGGGCAACCACCATATCCCCATTGGAAGCGGTGGCGTCCTGCTCAACAAGGACATAATCTCCATCCAGTATGCCTGCATTGATCATGCTTTCTCCTTTCACTTTGAGGAGAAATGTCTGCTTATTCGGCATGCGGTCTGCCGGAATAGGGAAGTAGTCTTCAATATTTTCCTCTGCGAGGATCGGCTGGCCTGCAGCCACCTGCCCAATGATAGGAACATTAACCATCTCACGCCTGGTCAGGTTGAATGTGTCATCGAGTATTTCAATCGCCCTGGGCTTTGTCGGATCGCGGCGTATGTAGCCATTCTTCTCCAGAGTCTCAAGATGAGAGTGGACAGAAGAAGTGGACTTTAAATTTACAGCCTCGCAGATCTCGCGTACTGCCGGCGGGAATCCCCGCTGAAGGATCTGACTTTTAATGTACTCTAGTATTTCCTGCTGTTTTTTGCTTATCTTACCCTGTGCCATAATTTCCTCCGATATTTTTTCTATGTACTATAGTAGCATATTAAAAAGAAAAAAGCAAACACTTGTTTACGAAAATATGTTCGATTTTATTGTTGACAAACATGCGTTCGTGATATATAATCTAATTATAGAACAGACGTTTGTAACGAATAGATGTTCGATGTCGCGTATACTTGCATACAATTATTTTTTATGAAAGTTAATGATTTTTGTTGAATGATTTTGTTATGCAGGCTGGAACTCTACAGGAGAGTATAAATAAAAAGGGGAGAGACAGACATGAAAAGAAGATCATCAAAATACGCAATGAAGAAAAGAATCCGCACCTTGTCTATTGGCATTATCCTGGTATTAACCAGCTGCATGATATTTGGCTCACTTTTTGTTTCGGCTCATGAGAATGCCGGCGGAAAAACTGCAGTATATACTTATTATAAAAGTATTGAGATCCAGCCGGGAGATACGCTCTGGGATATCGCGGAAAATACGATGACTTCAGAATATGATTCTGTCACCGAATATGTGCAGGTTTTAAAGGATATGAATGATCTTCAATCCGATGACATCCAGGCCGGTCAGCATCTGATAATTGCCTACAATGATACGCAGGCTCAATAAAGTATATTTAAAAAATTAAATAAGGTATCAATATACATCCCTATGTATTGATATAATACACTCCCAAAACAGCCGGAATAGCACTTTAAAAGAAGAGTTCAAATTTCTGGCTGTTTTGCATTACAGATCAATCTATACGACAAATACTGATTTTTCCAAAAGATCTGGACTAAATGCGATATCTCTGATATAATACACACAGAAAAATACAATATCTAGAATAAAATACTTGAAAAAGCAAAGGAGAATCCTACATCCATGAGAACTGAAAATAT
Source organism: uncultured Lachnospiraceae bacterium (assembly GCA_959022495.1). GTDB lineage: Bacteria > Bacillota > Clostridia > Lachnospirales > Lachnospiraceae > Mediterraneibacter. The sequence goes on from CAUEYX010000002.1 coordinate 86,553, forward strand.
GAACAACGCTTCATCAGAAACAAAAACATATCATGAACAGAAATATATTGATCATACACTCAGGCTCAGGTCTGTCCTTAAAACACTTCCGCCTTTTGCAAAGGATTATTTCCGTGCGGCTGAACCGACAACATCGGCCCGGACCCGCATTTCTTATGCCTATGACATCCGGGTTTTCTTTCATTTCCTTATAGAGAATAATCCACTCTATAAGGATTACACAATGGAACAATTCACACTGGCAGACTTGGAGAAGCTGGAACCTGTTGATATCGAAGAATATCAGGAATACCTGAAAGTCTATGAAAATGAAAACAGCCGTCAGATTACAAATACAGAAAAAGGGCTGGCCCGCAAGATGTCCGCGCTGCGCAGTTTTTACGGCTATTTCTACAAAAGACAGGCAATAACAAAGAATCCAACGCTGCTTGTAGATATGCCGAAACTCCATGAGAAGGCAATCATCCGACTTGACGCAGATGAAGTGGCTAAACTTTTGGATTATGTGGACCACGGAGGCGATAATCTTACCGGTCAGCGCAGAGCGTATTTTGAAAAAACAAAAAATCGTGACCTGGCTATTTTGACACTCCTGCTGGGGACGGGAATCCGTGTATCCGAGTGTGTGGGGCTTGATATCCAGGATGTTGATTTTAAAAATAACGGAATCAAAGTGACACGCAAAGGCGGAAATGAAATGGTTGTCTACTTTGGGCAGGAAGTGGAAAACGCCTTGAAATCTTATCTTTACACTACAAGGAAGAACACAGTTCCCCTTTCCGGGCATGAAAATGCGCTCTTCCTCTCCACCCAGAGAAAACGGATGGGTGTTCAGGCTGTTGAAAATATGGTTCGCAAATATGCCCGGGAAGTAACTCCAAACAAGAAAATCACACCGCATAAACTCAGAAGTACATATGGAACTGCTTTATATAAAGAAACTGGTGATATCTATCTTGTGGCTGACGTCCTCGGGCATAAGGATGTAAATACAACCAAAAAGCATTACGCTGCCATCGATGAAAACCGCCGCAGGCAGGCGGCAGGCGCTGTGAAACTGCGGGACCTGTAAACCAAAGATTTTACTTGTATTTGCGGCATTCTCTCAGTATAATATAAAAATGGCTTTTCATAGGAAAGCCTCATTTTGTAAAAAGTTCAAAAGAGAAAGGAACTAAAATATGCAGTTACAGCGTTTATTAAGCTATACGCGCAAGGCGGTCGATGAATACGGCATGATCCGGGAAGGCGATCATATTGCGGTGGGAATCTCAGGCGGAAAAGACAGCCTTACCCTTCTTTATGCCCTGCATGGACTTCAGCGCTTCTATCCGCAGAAATTTAAGTTGAGCGCGGTCACAGTAGACTTGGGATTTCCGGATTTCGACCTCACTCCGATCCGTGATCTCTGCCATGAGCTGGAGGTGCCTTATCAGATTGTAAAGTCGGACATCTATGAGATTCTTTTTCATATCCGAAAAGAAAGCAATCCCTGCTCCCTCTGCGCTAAGATGCGCAAGGGGGCACTGAATCAGGCAGTAAAGGAAATGGGCTGTAATAAAGTGGCATACGCGCATCATAAGGACGATATTATTGAAACGATGCTCCTGTCCCTGATCTTTGAAGGAAGATTTCACTCCTTTTCTCCCAGGACATATCTGGACCGCATGGATCTGACTGTGATCCGTCCACTGATGTATGTGGATGAAATGGATGTGATCGGATTTAAAAATAAATACCGCCTGCCGGTTGTCAAAAGCAACTGTCCGGTCGACGGCTACACAAAAAGGCAGTATGCAAAAGAGCTTTTAAAGCAGCTCAACACCGAACATCCCGGAGCCCGCGAAAGAATGTTCCATGCAATTCTGACCGGGAATTTTTCCGGCTGGCCTGAACGGACATTGCGCGTCCGCGGGACAGGCAAGGCAGAAAAATGATCTTAAAATATACATCTTCCCGGCATACAGGATACCCTCTGCATGCCGGGAAGATGGTTTCTGTGTCTGTTTTCCCTGGCGGATTCGCCTTCAGGAACAAGCGCTTCATATTCAATCTGCATTAAATTCTGCGGTCTTCTCTTTTCACCGACTCTTTCAAATTCACATAATCAATGATGGCTTTTGCCGTGCCTTCAATCCCCAGCTCTGAACTGGTCAGGCACAGTTCATAACTTTCCGCATCGGACCATTTTTTATTGGTGTAATAATTATAGTAGCTGGCTCTCTTTTTATCAGTCTTTATGATCATATCTTTTGCTTTCGCATCTGTCAGATTATAGATCCGCGCGATTCTGTGGATTCTTGAAGGAAGATCCGCGTGGATAAACACACTGACCACATTTTTGTAAGACTCCAGCGCATAATCAGCACAGCGGCCTACTAAAATGCAGGGGCCTTCGTCCGCAATCTTTTTAATTGCGTCAAACTGGGCCAGGAACACTTTATGGTTAATCGGCATATCTGTATAGGTGTTGCCTGAATATCCCATGGAATATGTATCCATTACAAGAGAATAAAGAAAACTGTTAGTAGGCTTCTCATCGTGGGACTGGAAAATCTCTTCGCAGATCCCGCTCTCTTTTGCCGCCCGCGCAAGCATCTCTTTATCATACAGTTTAATACCAAACGCTTCGGCAACCTTATATCCGATCTCTCTGCCCGCGCTTCCGAATTCCCGTCCGATTGTAATGATCGTATTTGTTTTCATGATAAGCCACTCTCCTTTACGTCAGTTGATTGTGATTTTGCATAAAAATGACACATCTGCTCACATGTTATATGACTATTATAGCTAAATCCTTCGTGCATTACAATCTAAAAATAAAATTTCTTTGCAAACCGGCATTCTCTTCCAAATTTTCTTCCGGGGGTTATGAGTGCATATTTCGCAGTCTGTTCAAAAGCTCCAGGAAATATTGTGGAAGAGGCGCGTCAAATTCCATATATTCTCCGGTAGAGGGATGACGGATACCCAGGATTTTCGCGTGCAGAGTCTGTCCCTCCAGACGAAACGGACATTTGACCGGTCCGTACACAGAATCCCCCAGGATGGGATGCCCGATAGAAGCCATATGCACACGAATCTGATGTGTCCGCCCGGTCTCCAGTTCACATTCTATATATGTGAAGCCCTCAAATCTCTCCAGTACCCGATAGTGAGTGACAGCCGGCCTTCCATTCGGAGCTTTTATGCTCATTTTTTTACGGTCCACAGGATGACGTCCAATGGACGCGGTTACCGTGCCTGTATCCTCTTTGATTCTGCCGTGCACAATAGCATGGTACCGGCGGGTGATATGATGCTTTTTCAGGTCCTCCGCAAGGATCTGGTGGGCGCGGTCATTCTTACAGATCAGAAGAGACCCCGTTGTGTCCATATCAATACGGTGGACGATACCCGGGCGCAGTACACCGTTAATGCCGGAAAGCCGGCTCCCGCAGTGATAGAGCACCGCATTGACAAGCGTATGGCTGTAATGTCCCGGCGCAGGATGTACAACCATTCCTTTTGGTTTATTGACTACAAGGATATCCTCATCTTCATATAGGATGTCCAGAGGGATATTTTCCGGGAGGATATCCACTGGCTCCGGGTCCGGAATCTGGACACGGATCATGTCCCCAGCATTTACTTTGTAATTGGCCTTCACCGGACTTCCATTTACCAGAATTCTTTTTTCTTTCAGAAGTTTCTGGATATAAGAACGGGAAAGTTCCTCCAAATTCCCGCTCAGGAATCGGTCGATCCTTTCCCCTGTTTTTTCTGCTGTAAGATTTAGGTTCTGCATATTTCCTGTCTAGCCTTTCTTATTTCTGCTCAAGAAACTGAAATCATCTTCCTCTTTGTAATAAAATAAAATGAGCAGGGCAAATACGATGCAGGCGGCTACAACATAACAATCCGCCACGTTGAAGATCGGAAAATCGATGAGCCGGAAATAGAAGAAGTCGATCACATAACCGAGCCGGATACGGTCGATCAGGTTCCCCACTGCCCCTGCGCATAAAAATACCGCGCAGACGCGAAGAGGGATATAACGGCGCCTGGCAGGCATAATGAGGTACAGATACAAGATCACAGCGCAGACAAGCACTGCCCCTGCCGCCAGAATATAGCGCATATCCTGCATCATTCCAAAAGCCGCGCCGCGGTTCTCAAGATACCGGAGTTCAAAAATACCATCAATCAGTACAAAAGGAGCCTGGTCTTTTAAATGAGATACCGCCAGATACTTTGTAAACTGGTCAAAACCCAGCGCTGCGGCAAATGCGGCAATGGCTGCCACACAGGCTGCGCCTGATATTGCTGTTCTTCTATCATTTTTGTCTGTCATATTCTATCCATCCATCCTTAAGTAATCGTCAATATTCTATGTCAATGATCCATGAAAATGCGGTTTACCACATAACAGGCATTATACATATCTGAAGACCACAACCATGGTCCGGTTCTTCCGCGTCTGCCCGCCAATGCTTTCGAATCGGAATTTCCCCATGCCGCGCACGGATACTACATCCCCTTCGCAGGGCTGGTATCCGTTGCTGGTAATAAGCCGCCCGTTGACATAGACTTTTCCGCCTTCGATCAGCCCGGTAAGGCGTGTCCGGGAGGAAGAAAAGGCAAGCGCGAGCAGACTGTCCAGCCTGACGGAAGCCACAGTGCCCTTGATCTCTTCATATTCGGGGCTGTAGTTGATCTCGCTGACAGGGATCTTCTCAATACGTATTGAGGTGTGGCGCACCCGTGTAAGCTCACTGCAGACCATATCCGACAGATCCCGATGAACAAAAATCAGAGCGCTTTTTCCATCAACCAGAATATCCCCGGTTTTGCATCGGTCAATTCCCAGATTGAGCACTGCTCCAAGATAATCGCGGTGAGTCAGATCTTCTGCGAATTTTTTATTAAGCGGTGATAATTTTAATGCACAGAAGGGATAGCAGACCTCCTCCGGTGCCAGTTCGCTTTTTCCATAACGCAAATAAAGAGCATCAGGGATGAATGCCGCCATCTGACGCTCTGCCATTCCATACCCGCCAAAAGAAACAAATCTTGTAAATAATTTGTCTTTTGGCAGTGTATGTAAAATATTCTGTTCATTCAGGTTCAGAAAATCCGAATAGACTGCGATATCCCTCTGGTACGCGGCTCTGGAGAGATCAACGAACCGCTTTTCCAGCAGCAGGGTATCCTTTTCTTTATTTATGTCCTGCATAGCGGATTAATATCTTCCTCTCACACTCGGTGTCTCCATAGAACCGCCGAGCAGGTCCTGAAGGTCTCCTGAAATATCTACATTGGTAGGTGTGACAAGGAATATGTAATTTGAGATCTTCTGGAGATTTCCATTGATCGCGAACGTAGCACCTGAAATAAAGTCAATAATCCGCTGAGCAATCTCAAGATCCATGCCCTCAAGATTCAGGATCACCGTACGGCCGGAAAGCAGGGTCTCTGTTATCTCTCTGGAATCATCAACAGAAGACGGTTTTACAACACAGACTTCCATATTGCCGCTTTTTCTTGCAGCCGGATGTCTCATCGGTGTTACTTTATTCCCTGCAGAAGGCTGAAATTTGCTTTCTTCCTCCATATCGAAATCATCAAAATTATCTTCCTTTGTATTTTTCTTTCCGAACAGAGAACGACGCTGAGGCTTTTCATCGTAATTGTCCTCTTCATCGAAATACTCATCATCATCATAGTCATCATCATTTAATTTCATGATGTCCAGAAATTTATCAAATACACCCATTTTTACACTCCTATCTTGCGTATCCTGCACTGTACGCAATTTTTTATTTCATACCTTCTTCCAGAGAAACTGCATTATTTGCTGTAATCTCTGGCACCAAAAATTCCTGTTCCGACCCGGACCATCGTAGCTCCTTCTTCAATCGCAACCTCATAATCATTGGTCATCCCCATAGAAAGTATGCTCACAGTACCATTATCAATGTTTTTTTCCTTTATGTCAACATATAATTCATGTAAATTTGCGAAAATTGCACGATTTTTTTCTGGATTTTCAACAAAAGGTGCAATTGTCATAAGTCCTCGCAGTTTAATATGGGACATCTGAGCAATCTTTTGCGCCAGCGGAAGCACTTCCGATGTTTTCAGCCCGAATTTGCTGGCTTCTTCCGCAACATTCACCTCCAGAAGAATATCGACTGTCCTCCCCTGTTTCTGCGCTTCCCTCTCAATCATTTCCGCCAGTTTGAGAGAATCAACGGAGTGGATAAGACGGACCTTGTCAACAATATATTTCACTTTATTCGTCTGCAGATGTCCGATCATGTGCCACTCGATGTCTTTGGGCAGGACCTCGTATTTTTCGCGGATTTCCTGCACTTTATTCTCCCCGAACACACGCACCCCAAGGTCATATGCCTCTTTGAGCATCTCCACAGGCTTTGTCTTGCTGACCGCGACAAGGGTTACTTCGCTGCGGTCTCTTCCTGCTCTTTTACATGCCGCCTGTATCTTCTCCTCTACTTCCAGCAGGTTTTCTTTGAGCATTTTTATGTCTCCTTTCTTACTATTGAAATACGACTTCTTCCGAGCTTACGCTGGAACCATCCTGTACGATGTGGTCATAATTGTACAGCCCATATTGGTCTCCTTCCTGCACAATATAATATTCATCATTTTCGCACAGGATATTGACTTTCTTAAATACAGCGTATCCTTTGTTGATATTGTATACGCCCTGGAGTGATTTTGTCCTGCCAACCGTATAGGTCTCACTTGACTCCGGCTTTATAAGAACCGCGCCCTCCTTGAGATCTTCCCGGCTGATGCAGACTTCACCTTCATCGGAGTCGTCATAGACCGTCAATTCCTGGAAGGCTGCTTTTCCATCCTCCTGACGGACCATGACGCCGCTGGCAGAAGAATTGCCTCCGGAAGTAATATACTCTTCTGGTATCACATAAAATTTTTCCTCAATCACAGATGATTTCGGTATCTTCAGGCCGCTCTCATCTTCCAGAATCAGTTCTACATTCAGGTAACGTTCCTGAGCATAACGGATCATGGAGTTGTCAAAATCCAGGCAGCCATAGTAGTCTCCATCCCTGGTGATGAGGGAAAAATCTGCCCACAAGGTCTCGCTGTCTTTGTCAATGCGCACTTTCATGCTGGTGACCTCATCCTTCTTCAGCTGCTCTGCGGTCTCCCTGTCCAGCTGCACGATAACGGACCAGTCTTCGCTGGTGATCAGCCGGTACACCGGGCTGCCCGCCGAGATCTTCATCTGGTCTTCCAGCACTATGTTTTCGTATTCCGTCTTATCAAAATGATCGGCAGTAAAGGTATCTTTTGTCAACCCTTCATATCCGTCCACACTAAAGGCGATAATTCCGTCCTGTGCAGCCGCATAGGACACAGCTTCCACTCCACTCTCCGCGATTACCGTGCTGAGCTGTTCTGTGCGCGTGGCGCTGAACGCATCCTGAAGGGAGCTGCTGATTTCGTTTTTCAGCGTATATACAGCAGAGAAGTTATCCGGATCATAATTTTCATTAAAATTCTGCATCTGGTAAATAATTCCTGCCTGCACTTCTGGATTGAGAGCAGTTCCGTTCCCGGCAGACGCTTCCGATGATCCCATATCCGTATTCAGTTTCTTCGGAGACAGGGCGTATATAGAAGCTCCTGTCCTTACTTTACTGCTCTCATTCAAATAATAGCTGACATATCCGTCTGCCTCGGCATTGACTGCCGTCTCCTGGCGCAGAACCAGGCCGGTATAGGAATTGTCCTTAACAATGCTTCCCTCCCTGACTTCGTACACAGAGATTTTATCTCCTGTAAAATATAGAATTACTGTAACTACCAAATATATAAATACAATGGCAAACAAAAAAATTCCCAGATTCAGCTCTCTTCTGGTTTTAAACTTCTTTATATCAACCGATCTGTTTTCTTTGGGTGTCGTGGATGACAAAGAACAGCACCTCCTGTGATCTATATAACTGAATTAGTATATCATTTTTTGATGTATATTTCCAGCATTTGAGGAAATAATAGAAATATTGAGATGGTAAAGGAGGAAATAACATGAAATGGTTTGATTACACAGCCCTGACACTCGTGATCATCGGCGCCATCAACTGGCTGCTCGTCGGTATCTTCCGATTCGACCTTGTGGCCTTCCTTTTCGGGAATCTGAGCTGGCTGTCCAGGATCGTCTATACCGTCGTGGGCCTGTGCGGCCTGTATCTGATCAGTTTCTTCGGAAGGATCAGAGGGATGTCAGAATAACTTAAGCATAGAAATCTGCCCGCAGAATATGCGGGAAGGGGGCACCGCGCGGCCATTCTGATTTCATGGCCATGCGATGCCCCTTTCTATTACATCCCTGCTGTAAACAGCTGATTCATCTGATCATATAGAATCGTTTTATCTGACGCGCCCATGATGACAGATATATACGGACTGCCCTCCGCAGTTTCATCATACAGAATCACACAGTTTCCTGCCTGATCTGTGGTCCCCGTCTTCCCTCCGAGCACACGCACCCCTTCCGGAGGGGTCGCAAGTCCTGCTGAATAATAATTGGTCGGTTCCCAGACTACATTGACAGTTCCATCTGCCCTCATAATATCCGTGGAATAAGAATCCATGGATATAATATCAAGAAAACGCTGATCCTTCACCGCTGCATTGAAGATGAGATACAGATCATATGCCGTCGTATAGTGATTCTCGTCATGAAGCCCGTGTGGATTCACAAAGTGGGTTCCTGTTGCCCCCAGCTCTGCAGCCTCTTTATTCATCAGCTCCGCAAAAGCTTCCTCACTCCCTGAGATATGTTCCGCGATCGCTGTCCCGCAGTCATTTCCCGAACAGATCATCAGGCCGCATACAAGATCATACAAGGTAAGCGTGTCTCCTGCCAGAAGCCCGGCAACAGACTCATCCCAGTTGAAATCTGTGGCATGAGCGCTCACGGTAACAACATCATCCAAATTGCCGTACTTAAGGGCGAGATATGCAGTCATAACTTTTGTGGTACTGGCCGGATAAAGCCGGTCAAATATCTGATATCCACAGACAACCTCTTCCTGTCCCAGGTCAAACAGCCCTGCCGCATGCAGGGAGCTGTCAGGCTGAAATCCATCCAAAGTGACTTCCTGGGATGTTACGCACAAGTTCTGCGCAAACAGCGTGCCCTGATAGAGTTCTTTATTATAGACAGATTTTTCATACTCTGCCGTATAGTTCCGGGACTGATCCCACATATAAAAGCCCGCTCCCGCCCCGGCGCTGATGAGCAGAAGAAGGACGATCAGAACCGCGGCTGTTTTTGCCTGGCGTTTCCGCCGCCGCTGCTGTCTCCTTTTATAAGCTGTCCGTTTATTATTTGTACATCTCACGCCAGTCTAAATCTCCTCTGTCCAGTGCGAGTATGAGCGCCTCCGCTGTCGCGATATTGGTCGCGATGGGTATATTATACATATCGCACAGCTTTACAATATCATTCACATCCGGTTCGTGGGACCGGGGTGAAAGGGGGTCCCTGAAGAAAATGAGCAGGTCAATATTATTGTGCTCAATCTGGGAACCAAGCTGTTGTTTCCCGCCGAGATGTCCCGCGAGAAACTTGTGTATACTCAGATTTGTGACACTCTCCACAAGCATTCCTGTTGTCTCCGTGGCATACAGCTCATGTTTGCTCAATATCCCACGGTACGCAATGCAGAAATTCTGCATCAGTTTCTTCTTTGCATCGTGTGCGATCAGTCCAATGTTCATAATCGATCCTCTCCTTACTGATATTTGTTAGGCTGTAAGCCGACATTCAGTACGAAACCGATCCCCATAAAAAAGCATACAACGGAAGTCAGTCCATAACTTACGAAGGGAAGCGACAGTCCCGTATTGGGAAGGATCAATGTTGCCACACTGATATTGATAAAGCTCTGGATTCCTATCAGTGCGGCCATTCCGCCGCAGATGATGCGCCCTCCTGTATCTTTTGCTTTCATGCCGATCAAAATACAATCTATCACAATTAATAATATCAAAAATATAACTGCACAACAACCCACAAATCCCAATTCTTCACCGATTATGGCAAAAATAAAGTCTGTCTGCGGCTCAGAAACAAAATTCCCATTTTTCACAGAATTGGTCTCATCGTTATTGTATCCCTTTCCGGACAGCTGTCCGGAACCGATGGCCATAATCGAATTTAACTGCTGGTAGGACTCGTCGTCCGCGTATTTTTCCGGTTCCAGCCACGCTAAGATACGCTCCTGCTGATAATCCCTGAGCAGAGGCTGGTTCGGCTGCACCGCGATAAATAAAAAGAGAATCACAGCAGGCACAGTGACCGCTAGCACTGCGCCCACGAATTTATAACTCAGTCCTGCCAGGAAAAGCATGACACAGAATAGGGCGGCAACACAGATCGTCGTCGAAAGATTGGGCTGTTTATAAATCAAAACCAGCGAAGGCGCAATCAGTGCCACTGCCTGGATGATCAGCTTTGGAGTATTGATCCTCTGCTCCCGGTCCATCAAAAATTTTGCAAAAAATAAAATCATCAGGATCTTCGTCATATCCGATGGCTGAAACTGGATAAATCCCAGATCCAGCCATCTCGTTGCCCCGTTTACATTCACACCGAGCCCCGGTATCCAGATCGCTGCCAGCAGCAATAGATTGATAATGTAAAGGGGCCAGTACAGATTCAGAATCCATTTATAGTCAATTAATGAGATGACAGCCATTGCTGCAAGTCCCAGAATCACTCCCATAATCTGGTTATTTGTATAATCCGGCCTGGCGCTCCTGACCATAAAAACACCGAAGATCGAAAGGATCAGCACGAAGATGACCAGGCTGAATTTATAATCTTTCAGATGATAATGCAGATTCAATTTTTTTAATAAAATCTTCAATTCTTTTCTCCCATGTATTTTATATGTATATCTGTCCGTGTAACTGTAATATCAAAATTTTCCCGCTGTATATCCAGATATTTAGACACTGTGTGATACAGATCCCCCTCCAGTTTGTCCACTACTTCCGGCGCGCACTGCATCCGGTCTGATATAAGCAGGTTCTTAAGTCTCTCTTTTGCTACGGAAACAGAATGTACGCTCATATACAGCCCTCCTAATTTCTGTGGAACAGGCTGCTGATCTTTTCGAGGATTCCTTCCGGCTTAGAGAAATCGTCAACAGGGATTTCCTCTCCTGTAAGTCTTCTGCATATATTCGTGTACGCTTTTCCGGCAAGGCAATCCTCTCCAACGACCGGTTCTCCCTGGTTTGTCGCAATAACAACCTGCTCATCATCCGGTATCACACCAAGCAGGTCAACCGCAAGAATCTCGGTGACGTCCTCCACTGACATCATATCGCCCTTTCTCACCATATCGATCCTCAGGCGGTTGATTAATAGGTCATTCCTGCGGATTCCGGAAGCCTCCAGAAGTCCGATGATCCGGTCCGCGTCGCGGATGGCCGAAACCTCCGGCGTTGTCACCACAATCGAGCGGTCCGCACCTGCAATCGCATTCTGGAATCCCTGTTCAATTCCCGCGGGACAGTCCAGAAGAATAAAATCGAAATCATCCCGTATATCCGCCACAAGTTTTTTCATCTGCTCCGGGGAGACACTGGATTTATCCTTTGTCTGCGCCGAGGGAAGCAGGTAGAGCTCAGGGAAGCGTTTGTCCTTGATCAGCGCCTGCTTTAAGCGGCAGCTCCCCTCTATGACATCCACGATATTATATACGATCCGGTTCTCAAGGCCCATAACAACGTCCAGATTGCGAAGCCCCAGATCGGTGTCAATGACAATCACTTTTTTTCCCAGGCCGGACAGACCGATTCCGATATTTGCCGTTGTCGTCGTCTTGCCGACCCCGCCTTTTCCAGATGTAATGACGATAACTTCTCCCATGCTGGTATTCCTCCTACTTTACGTTCTTACATTTAATCCACAAGAGGATCAAGATAGATGCGCCTGCCGTCGACCACCGCGATCTTCGGGCCTTTGATGCTGAGGCTCTCTTGATAAATGATCTGACGCTTCGCCTCTATGTCCCCGATGCAGAGCTGCTTCGGCTGCATGGAAAGAGCAACGACAAAAGCATCTCTGTCACCGGCTGCGCCCGCGTGTACAGTGCCGTAAAGTGAGCCCACTATCACGACGCTTCCCTTAGCGATCACTCGGGCACCCGGTTCCACATCCCCCAGGATTACAATACTGGAATCCGATTCCAGTATCTCTCTTTTTCCCAGGGTTCCTCTGTAAAACTGTCCCTCTTTCTTACTGATATCTGACAGGGACTGCTCTACAATGCTTCTGTACATAGGTTCATTCTTATCATTTTGTTCTACGACACACAGAATGTCAATCTGTGTATTTTCACTTATAATCTGGAGGATCTTCTCCTCTTCTGTCCGGGTCAGCGTGCGCCCGCTGAAACTGAGCGCCATTTTCGCATCCTTGAAAAACCGGGCAGAAGACTGGAATTTGCCGGTAAGTATTTCAAGCAGGGCAGAAAATTCCGCTTCTGGGTCCAGCTCGATATCCAGCCCATACCGGCTGCTCCTGATTGTTACCAGCCTGTCCATCTGTCATCCCCCATCTCTTAATCACCTGCAATACCTGTTCCCAGATCAGCCGCGCTTCCTTTGACAACTTCCTGGGCTTCATCTGGATTAAAATATACTTTTGCAATATCCCTTCCGATCTCCGCAGAATATCCAGAATTATATCCGTAAGTAATGCGTACGGCAATCGAGATCTGCGGCGATTCCACCGGGGCATATCCCACAAACAGCACATGGTCCGCATGCAGTTCGTTGTGCTGCGCGGTTCCAGTTTTACCTGCCATGGTAAAGTCGATTCCGTTAAAGGAGGCGGTACTCTGCACCACCTGCTCCATACCAGTGTGGATCGCGTCCCAAGTCGTCTGACTGAGCCCGTCAATGGTGTGGTCCACAGCCGCCGCATAATCTTTGATCAGCTTCCCGTTGGAATCGGTCGTCTTGTCAATCAGCGTCAGGTCGTAGACGGTCCCGTTATTTGCGACCGCGGTCACATAGCGGTTCAGCTGGCTGACTGTATAGTTGTTATTGCCCTGTCCGATCGCAGACTGAATGGAATACTCATCCGACATATGCGGCTCAGCCTCCGGGATCTCCAGTCCCGATGTCTCATTCAAGCCGAACATTTCTGCGTATTTTGCCAGCTTGTCCGTTCCGATATCGCTGTCGTAATCCCCATCTGCATCGATGCTCAAGTCATAGCCGACCTGATAGAAGAACACGTTGCACGAATGCCGGATCGCCTGCACCACATTCAGAGCGCCGTGGCCTCCATTGGGATAAATCCAGCATGTGGGGCTGGGGGTAACCGTATTGAAAATGCCGTTACAGGAGATCGTGGTCCCCGTGCTGATAACCCCTTCTTCAAGCCCCGCCGCGGCGGAAACCATTTTATAGGTGGAACCCGGCGCGGTCAGTTCCTGTGTAGCGCGATTATAAAAGATTCTGGCAAGACCTGTATTCAGCTTATTATAATATGCCGAATCCATTGTATTTGCCAGCCGGTTATTATCGTACCCCGGATAGGATACACAGGCCAGTACATCACCGGTATTTGGGTCTGTCACGACAATTCCTCCGGAACACGGTTCAAGCGCCAGCTGTCCCGGCGTGATCTCCAGTGTTTTGATCTTATTATAAAGCCATCCATAAGCATCCACAGTACCGTTCAGAAGCCCATTGTACGCGTTTTCATCCATAGGAAGGACGCCCTGTTCATAGACAATGGCACAGATCTGAGCTCCCGTGATACCCCCTGATTTTATAAGATATTTATAGAGAAGTTTGTCGAATTCGCTGTCTTCCCGCAAATATTCTTCCAGGTAAGCCACAAGCTGCTGATAGACCTCTTCCGAACTGGAATACGCGCTGTTGCCAAGCTTGGTCGTATCAATCCAGTTCTGGGAAATGGCATAATTTAAATAGGCATTCAGGCTGATCGTCTCCTCTTTTGCCCATGCGATCTGCGTTTCATCCTGCGAGTCAATCTCATCAGAGATCAGAACCCCTGTATATTCTTTTAATACCGTATCACAGATATAATCCATGTACGCCTGCATCTCGTCTGACAGATCACGGTATGCCGGCGCCTGCGGATTATTCAGCTGCGCAAGCAGTTCGCTGAGAACAGAGTCTCTTTTTGCCGTAAAAGCTGTATACACAGCCTGTTCAGCGGCTGATGCCTCCGCACTTCCAAAATGATCGATGTCAATCACGCTGTTGGCGATAAAAGCATTATACGCGTCCCCCACAGGTATAATAATCTCTTTCGTATCCTTTGCGACGGACGGATCATAGTTCAATACATTCGTAAGCTTGCTCAGGACAATGCCGGCCAGCTTTTCTTCCAGCAGTTTGTACGCTGTGATCTGAAGATTTTTATCAATGGTCAGATAGACATCATTCCCCGCTTTCGGGTCCTTCGTGCTGACGATATCCGTCACTTTCCCCAGATTATCCACATAGAAGGTCTGTTCGCCTTTCTCTCCTTTGAGCACGCTGTCGAAAGTCTGTTCAAGCCCGGATTTTCCCACAATGTCAGAGAGAGAGTATCGCTTCTTCTCGTCACTGTCAAGGTTATCATACTCTTCCTGAGAGATCTTTCCTGTATACCCGATAATAGAGGCAAAATATTCTCCGTCCGGGTATCTTCTTAAGGAATCCTCCGTAATATCCACACCGGTCAGTGTATCCTGATTTTCCATGATCGCTGCCGCGGTCTCATTGCTGACATCCGACGCAAGCGTTGTTGTAAGGTACTGCTGATAACTGTTAAGCCCCATTGCGTACCGCATGTTCACCATTTTCAGGATGTATGACGCGTCATGCGACTCATCGTCAAGACCGTACCGCTTTGCGAGAACATGCATGAGATCCCCCGCTGACTGCTCCCGCTCTTTCTTCGTGAGATCATCTACATACGGCTCGCCGTAAACATCCGCAACAAACCGAAGCCGCAGGGTTTCATTGGTCTCAGCGAACTGATACTGGCCGGCTGAGTCAAGAATGATCCCGAAGCTGTCGATAACAGAGTCACCGTTCGCCTCAACAATGGACATCACTTTATCCAGCACTCTATTTAAAATCTCATTTTTTTCGTCAGGGTCCGTGCCTGTTGGGATTGTATCCTCGATGGTGACAGAATAAGCCAGCTCATTATAAGCAATCAGGGTTCCATTCCGGTCAAAAATGTTGCCTCTTGTGGCTGGCACGTCTTTCGTCCTGCGGATCTGCAGTTCATAATTCTCCAGATAATCCTCGCCTTTTACGATTTGAAGATAGAAAAGACGGCCGACCAGCACAGAGGAAGTAAGACAGAATACAACGATGAGCACTACGAGCCTGGACTGCAGAATATAGTCGATGGCTTCTTTGATCCGGTCAATAATATCTCTAAACAAATTTGCTTGCACTCCTTTTCTCTTCTGCTTCCAATAAGTGATTGATAAATAAAAGCAGCGGATACACTACAAGTGTGACCGCGACAGTATAGATCGCCTCCGGGACGATAATCCGGTTTAAATAGTAAAGAAAATCGAAGTCGCTCCTGAGAAGGAACATAAGGAAATATATGACGATCCCATACAGCAGATCGCTCACGGCAATCAGCAGGATGGGAAGCTTGATATCTTCGTCAAAAAACAGCTGTTTAAATATACCGCTTGCGAATCCTGCAGCAAGATAGATCAAAGCATAGAACCCAATCATATTCCCGTACTGGATATCAATCAGAAGCCCTGACGCGATCCCCACAAACATTCCTTCGCGGGGGCCTCTCATAAACCCGAAGGACGCAGTGACAATAAGCATTAGATTTGGTTTAATATTTGCAACCGCTAGAGCGGGAAAGACGGCGCACTGCAGCACATATGCCGCCAGTATGATGACTGCTGTCACAACAATACGCCTCACCCTTATTAATTTCATATGATCTCTCCTCTATTCCGCCTGTGCCTCCCCGGTAAGTTCCGCTTTCGTCGTTGTGATAACCAGAACCTCCTGGATATTGCGGAAGTCCACAGCCGGCGTAATATATCCGGATCGTGTTAAATTATTGGAATCCACATTGATTTCACTCACAGATCCAATCAGAATCCCCTGTAGATACTTGTCACTGATATACGACGTAACAATCTGGTCTCCTACTGAGACCGTATTATCATTATTCTCCATCTGGTCAAACGCGATCTGGCCGCTGCTCATCAGCGAAAGGTCGCCGCTGACAATACAGGTGTCCGAGGTGGACAGGACCATCCCGCTCACATTATTGGAATCATCGATGATGGAGCGCACCTTCGCCCATGTAGGCCCCACTTCCGTCACAATGCCAACAAGCCCGCTTCCGGCAAGCACGTTCATGTCCACGGCGATCCCGTCATTGGTTCCCTTGTCGATCGTAAATGTACTGAACCAGTTGCCGGAGTCTTTTCCAATGACATGGGCTGCTGTCTTCTCATAGTCCGCATAGTTCTGATCCAGTTTATAAAGCTCCTGGAGACGTTCGTATTCATATCGTTCCTCTTGGAGATAATTGTTTTCGGTCGTCAAAGTATCTACCTGCTTCTGCAGTTTTTCATTCTCTGCCTGCAGCTGTTTGAGTGTGGAAAAATTATCTTTCATATCCCCCATCCAGCCGCCGATCTGGTTGATCCCCTGCTGAAGGGGAATCACCGTGACATTGGCAAGCACCCTGAATGGTCCCCTCACCTTATCTGAAAATGAGGAGAGCAGCATCATAAGTGCACAGAGCACGGAGAGGCCGAGAAGGATATATCTGTTCGTATGAGATGTATGATTCTTTTTCTTCATCTTAACCACCTGTAACCTTCATCCATCATGGAGTATGTGAGCCTGTTATAATATGTGCGGTCCTGAAGAACCTTCTGAAGCCCTCTGACCGCGCACAGCTCAGGGTTCTCCATCGTCATCACGGGGAGCCCGGTACTTTCTCTTAAGTATGTAGAAAGACCGCGCAGATTTGCCATGCCTCCGGTCAGACAGATCCCATTCTCCCTGATCCAGCTCCTGACATTGGGCGGCGTCCGGTCAATCATTGATTTCATCGCATGGACGCATTCTTCCAGCAGCTCTTTCATCGCGGCACGGACAAGACTGATAGACACTGTCGTCTGGGCAGGCACCCCCGTAATGAGGTCCCTCCCGGACACGGCAATCACACTGTCCGTACTCTGGTCAAAAATGCCGAATTCCCTCCGCAGGCGCTCCGCTGTCAGCCTTCCGATCAAGAAATCCTGGCTGCGCCGCACCAGCGCCGCGATAGCGCTGTCAAAATCCTCACCGCCGATCTTCAGCAGCCGGTTTAAAACCATGCCGCCCTCGGAAAGAACGGACAATTCTGTGGTGCCGCCGCCGAAATTGGCAACGAAAACACCTTTTTCCTTAATCACGTCAATTCCGAACCCCAGCGCGTCCACAAGACCTCTTTCAACGATCCTGACGGATTTTGCCCTTGCCTCCGAGTGATAAACAAGATCATAGAACGCCTTCTTCTCAACCTCGGTGACGTCTGTCGGGACTGCCACAACATATTCGTCTCCGCGGCCAAACCACCGTTCGCTTTCCAGCAGGCTGCCCAGCAGGTACTGCATATCATCAAAGTGGGCGATCACGCCGTTTTTCATAGGAAAGATTACCTGTATCTCATCAGGAGCCTTCTCGAACATCTCGTACGCCTCATTGCCCACGGCATAGACATATCGTTTCTTCTTCATGGCAATGGCATTTTTCTCCTGCCATATCCTGTCTTTTTTCTTATCAAATATCTTGATCTCATAGGTCCCGAGATCAAGTCCATAAACATTCCCCAGCATTTTATGTCTCCCCTGTATCTTACTCCCCATAAACTGTGTTTCACTCAAAGAGTCCCTGCTCTCTCAGGCTGACGAAAGAATTATCCCCTATAATAATGTGGTCAAGGAGCTGAATCCCGATCAGCGCGCCGGCCTCATAGATCCGCCGCGTGATCCGCAGATCCTCCCTGCTCGGTGCCGGGTCTCCGC
This sequence comes from uncultured Lachnospiraceae bacterium, assembly GCA_959022495.1. GTDB lineage: Bacteria > Bacillota > Clostridia > Lachnospirales > Lachnospiraceae > Mediterraneibacter. The sequence continues at coordinate 104,647 of CAUEYX010000002.1, forward strand.
TCGGATGATTGTGAAGGAGAATTATGGACACTGCGTTTCTGTGAAGCGCCTCAATAAAAAGCTCCCTCGGAGATACAAGAGCCCTGTCCGCTGTCCCCACAGAAACATCTTTCTCTCCGATCAGCCGGGACTTTGTATTGAGAAGAAGGAGCTTCATCACCTCCTTCTCCCGATGTCTCATATCTTCCATATAATATTGGGCGATCGTGCCGGGTAAGGAAAAATCCAGACCTTCTAAGGCCACCGACCGGGACAGCCGCTTCGCCAGTTCCGACAGGCAGAGAATCTGGACAGCCTTCACTCTGCCTATCCCACGGACATGAATCAGCTGATCATATGTCCAGCGGTGGATATTCAGTATCCCTCTGCCTGAATGGTCCGCTTGAATCAGTCTCTGCGCCAGTTCCAGAGAGTTCTCCCCTTTTGTCCCCGTCCGAAGAAGTACGGCAAGCAGCTCTGTATTGGTCAGATTTTCCGCACCGAACCGTTCACATTTTTCATAAGGACGGTCTTCCTGATACATTTCTTTGATCGTATTGCTTTTATTCATATCTTGATTCCATGATCAGCGCGATGATACAATACAATGATTTATTTTAGCACAAATTAAAAAATGTGTATAGGAATTAGTTATTAAAATTCTGTGAATAGTTGGCATTCATTCAGCTGAAATTCCCGTCGGACCGGACCGTAGAAACTGCGGGGACCTCAATCTGACGCGTACTTTTTAATTAATGCCTCGGCAGTTTTCAGCCCATCCATCGCCGCGGAAGTAATTCCCCCGGCATATCCAGCGCCTTCCCCGCAGGGATAGAGCCACGGGACAGAGGAGGTGAATTCTTCTCCCCGCGGGATTCTGACCGGAGAAGAGGTCCTGCTCTCCACACCGGATACAAGCACGTCATCTCCTGCAAACCCATGGATCTTTCTGTCCATTCTGCGGATTCCCTGTTCCAAAGAATCCGCCAGTTCCTCAGAGAAAATCCCCCTGACACTGCCCAAAACATAATTTCCTTTCATGCTGGGAGTGACAGCGCCCAGACGGACGGTTGGCCTGCCCGCACAGAAATCCGCGAACCTCTGTACCGGGACACTGCCCTTCCCCTCCTCCCAGGCCCGCCTCTCCAGCCTGCGCTGAAACCGCACTCCCGCAAGTGGATGATCCGATCCGTAATCTTCCCGGGAAACAGTGACAATGACCGCGCTGTTGGCATTCTCCCCCGCCCGGTCATGACAGCTCATGCCGTTGACCGCGAGACAGCCATCCTCCGAGGAAGCATTGACCACATACCCGCCGGGGCACATGCAGAATGTGTAAACGCCTCTGCCATTATCGAGCTTTTCCGTCAATTTGTAGGCGGCAGGTGAAAGCGCTCCCCGCTCTCTTCCGTATTCTGCCTTATCAATCATTTTCTGGGGGTGTTCCACCCGAACGCCCACCGCGAACGATTTTGCCTCCATGGACAGCCCACGCTCATAGAGCATCTGGAACGTGTCCCTGGCGCTGTGCCCCACAGCGAGGACCGCAGCACAGACATTCAGTTTCTCGTCACGATTGACGATAAGGCTTTTTTCTTTCGGCAGAATATCCGTCACCTGGCAGTGAAAACGGAACTCTCCTCCGAGACGGATAATTTCATTTCTCATAGCTTCCACCACATAGATGAGAATATCCGTCCCAATATGGGGCTTCTGCTCCCAGAGGATATCCTCCGGGGCACCGAATTTTACAAAGGTCTCCAGAACAAACCGGTTTCTGCCCATGGGATCTTTTACAAGTGTGTTTAATTTTCCGTCGGAGAAGGTCCCTGCTCCGCCTTCGCCAAACTGCACATTCGATTCCGTATCAAGCATCCCGGTCGCCCAGAATCTCTCCACATCTTCCCGGCGTTCCCTCACCGGAGCGCCGCGTTCGATAACCAGCGGGCGGTATCCCTCCAGAGCAAGGAGATATGCGCAGAACAGCCCTGCCGGCCCGCTCCCGATGACTGCCAGACGATCCTTCAGCGCTGCTGTCCCGTGAGCCGGCGCACGGTATGGGCGTTCGGTTACTTTCTGCAGGTTCCCTTTGGAATTCCGTAACGCGCGCCCTTCATTTGAGACAGTAAAATCAATAGTATATACATAATACAGTTCTGGCTTTTTCCTGGCATCAATGGAGCGTTTTTTTATTTTATATGTTTTCAATTCCTGCTCTTTTATATGCGCAGTCCGCAGCAGTTTCTTCCTCAGCTGCTCCGGCGTATGTTCTACAGGGAGCTTTAACTGTGTGATCCTTAGCACGAAATACCTCCTCAAAAGATATTTGATCCGTATTTTTTAGTCAATTGCGGTATAATCTCCCTCGGAAGTTTTACAGAAAAGCGGAAGTTTCTGAAGATAAATGATATCCTTCCTGGAAGCCGCTTCGCCCTCCGCCAGTATGGCCGCTTTTTTTACGACCGTGGCCCCCGCGCTTTCCATCAGAAGTTCCAGTGCGTGCAGAGACTCTCCGGTGGAGATCACATCGTCTACCAGGCACACTCTTTTTCCTCTTATTTTTTCTGCGTCCGCACCGTCCAGGTAAAGATTTTGTTCACCGGAGGTTGTTATAGAATGCACGGATACACTGACCGTGTCTTTCATATAATTCTTTATGCTTTTCCTGGCAACAATAAATTCTTTCAGACCCAGAATCCTGCTGATCTCATAGGCGAGGGAGATCCCCTTTGCCTCCGCTGTCACAACCGCGTCGACTTCTTTGATCCGCTCCGCGAGCGCGGGAGCGCAGGCGCTTACCATCTCCGTGTCACCAATAACCACAAAACTTGCGAACGCCTTCGTATCACTGATCGGGATAAAGGGAAGTTCTCTTTCAATTCCACACAGTTCGATTTTGTATTCTTTCATTGATTCTATTCCTCCTTTTGTATATACTGCTTTATTTTCTTTTGTCTAAACGGTGCGCATCTCCAGCTGCCGGATACAGTGTTTCCTCACAAAGTAAAAGCAGACTGCCTGCATAAGAATTGTCGCGATCCAAGATCCCGGATAAGAGATGAACAGGAAATGAAGGGATCTGTGCTGTGGGAAAAATCCATAGATCCAGACAATTCTCGTCCCTACTGTTCCGATCACGGACAGGATCATCGGCACCGCCGAATGCCCCATTCCCCGCAGGGCGCCGGGAAGAAGATCCATGATTCCGCACAGAAAATAGGGTACTGTAGTGATGGACAATATCTCAAGCCCGCATTCGATTACCTCTGCGTCAGCCGTATAGATCTTAAGCACCTGTGAGCCGAAAACATAGGCCCCGGTCCCCAGCACAACAGATACCGCAGCTGATAAAATCATGCAGTCTGCCAGCACCCGGTCCATGCGCTTCTGTTTTCCCACACTGTAATTCTGGCTGGTGAAGCTCATACATGCCTGCGTGACCGCATTGACGGCCACATACAGGAACCCGAGAATATTGTTGGCCGCCGTGTATCCTGCCATTGCCGTCGAACCGAATGAATTGACGGAGGACTGGAGAAGCGCATTGGAAAAATTGATGACCATGCTCTGAATCCCCGCCGGAATACCTACCTGGAAAATCCGCTTCAGATACACCCATTTCAGCATGAGCTTTGAAAACCGCAGCTGATAGCTCCCCTGCGATTTGTACAGACAGCGGATTACCAGAATGCAGGAAATCATCTGTGAAGCCACTGTACCCACTGCCACGCCTGCCACCCCCATTGGGATCACAACAACCAGCAGAAGGTCCAGCGCCACGTTGACCAGGCCCGCGGCTATGAGAAACATCAAGGGCCGTTTCGTATCTCCCACTGCCCGCAGGACGGCGGCTCCGTAATTGTAAAGCATGAAAAAAGGCATTCCCATGAAATAAATACGCATATAAATGACAGACTGATCAATCACATCCCCAGGGGTATCCATCAGTCCAAGTGCCAGCCTGGATGTCCCCACCCCGACAAATGCCATGATTACACCGCTGATCAGGGCAAGTGTAACCGCCGTATGTACTGCTTCCGACATTTCCTTGTCGCGTCCTGCCGCGAAATATCTGGCGGCAAGGACATTAGCCCCCAGTGAAATGCCGATAAAGAGATTGGTAAATATATTAATCAGTGCTGTCGTGGAGCCGACTGCCGCCAGGGCTGAACTCCCGCTGAATCTGCCGACGACAATAATGTCAACAGCGTTAAACATAAGCTGAAGGATACTGGAGACCATCAGCGGCAGTGAGAATGAGATCAGCTTATCCATAATCGATCCGCTGCACATATCGATCTCATATTTATTTGTTTTCAATGTACGATCCAACTCCTTCATATTCCGTATTCGTTTGCACTGGATATCTTACTGCGTTCTCGGGATTTGGTCAATAGGCAGTTCCTTTCTCAAGATGATTTCTATTGAGATATTGAATTCCAAATTCCGATTTCTTTTTTCATATCGATCTTGACTTTTCTATCCAGCCGTATTAATGTATTATTTGATTAATACAATAATAAATAACAGGAGACAGTTTATGGAACCACTTATCAAAGTCGAGGATATACATAAGATTTACAATCCCGGCGAAAATGAAGTACGCGCCCTTGATGGAATATCCCTTGAGATCCACAGAGGTGAATTCGCGGCCATTGTGGGGCATTCTGGTTCTGGGAAGTCCACGCTGATGAATATGCTGGGCTGTCTGGACACCCCCACATCAGGGCATTATTTTCTGGATGGAAAAGATGTTTCCCGCCTGTCGGATAATGAACTCTCAGACATCCGAAACCAGAAAATCGGATTTATTTTTCAGGGATTTAATTTGATCCCAAATTTAGATGCCGTGGGCAATGTGGAGCTTCCTCTTATCTACCGCGGCATGGGAAGGCAGATGAGGCGAAAAGCCGCTGTCCAGGCATTGAGCCGGGTCGGATTGGGAAAACGGCTCCGGCATAAACCGGGGGAACTCTCCGGCGGACAGCAGCAGAGAGTTGCCGTTGCGCGTGCCATTGCTGCGCAGCCGCCGCTGATTTTGGCTGATGAACCCACAGGGAATCTGGACAGCCACTCTACCGAGGATATCATGCATATCTTAAAGGAGCTTCACGGAAGCGGCCGGACCGTCATCGTTATCACCCATGACGATGATATTGCCCGTCAGGCGGACCGCGTGATCCGTATCATGGACGGGCGCGTGGAGGCAGATTACCGAAACAAAGAAATGCCCGATACACCGATCATTAAAATAATAAATAAGAAAAAGGAGGATTCCTAATATGTTTTCTAAAAAGAAAGGCACAGTGAAAAAAGAGGACGATTTCCAGATACAGGACCTGGAGAGCGCGGCTCCAGCGGAAAATGCCGCGTCGTCCAGGAAGGATAAGAAGAAACTTCCCGCATGGATCATTCTCCCTATTCTTGCCGCCATTCTGCTCCTTTTATGGATTGTGTCCCTCTTTGCCGGCGGGGCCGGACAGGAACCTGGCGGGACTGCACTTACAGTCGTAAAAGCAGAGAAAGGCACCGTAAAAGAAGTCTACAATTCCACCGGCACTATCGAAAGCGGGAATACAAAAACCTACTACTCTCCTGTCACGGCTCCCATCAAGGAGTGTAAAGCCGTAGTGGGACAGACCGTGAAATCCGGGGATCTGCTTGTCACTTTTGACACCGCCAGCCTGGAACGGGATAACCAGCAGGCCCAGCTCACACTCCAGTCCAGCCTCAACACTTCCTTGGCGGCCAGGGCGCAGAATGCCAAGGCGGTTGACGCGGCAGCTGCCGCGTCCGCACAGGCAGCGGAGCAGGCAAATGCGCTGGCAGATGAGGTCAATGCCCTCGTGGCACAGGTGGACGCAGCTTATGCCAAGTATCAGGCAAACCAGCAGGAGGCCGCGCGGCTGACAGCAGAAAACGCGCCCAAAGTTCAGGCACTGCAGACCCAGATCGCACAATATACAGAAACAGCCGCATCCGCTGACGCGGTAATCTCTGCGTATGAGAGAGGCTATGCCGGACGGCAGGTGGAGGTCAACGAGGCGCTCGCCGCCACAGATCCGACTCCTGCCCAGCAGCAGATCATCAAAGATACGGAAGATTATCATACCGCATTACAAACAAAAAAAGAGACACAGGCGCTTCTGAATCAGGCTCAGTCTTCCCTTGACGACCTCGGCGTCCCGCCAGTGGACGATGCCGGTTACGGGGAGCTCGTGGCCCAGTACAAAGCGAAGTACGCGGAGTGGTCAGCCGCTTACCAGGCAGCCGGCGCAGCTGTACCTGACACTGGCATGACTTCGTCGGAGCTCGACAACCTGAACATCAGCGACAACCTGGCCGAACTTGCCGCTCTGACTCCGGAGGAACTCCTCGCGAAAGGAAAAGAAGGCATGAAGGCGGATATGAACGGTGTGATTGCCTCTGTTGACATCCTCCAGACCAATACCGCGGCCCAGGGAGCAGCCCTCTTTACAATTGCCAGCACGGATGATGTGCTGGTAAAAATCGAGGTATCGCCTGACGATTACGGAAAAATGAAATTGGGGAGTCAAGTCACTGTAACGCTCGCCGGCAGTACATACAAAGGAACGCTCTCCAGTGTTGACAAAATCGCGCTCCCCAACGCGAAGGGAAATCCGGTTATCAGCGCCCGCATCCATATTGACAATCCGGATGAAAATATCTGTATCGGCGCCTCCGCGAAAATTAAAATGACAGCAGCCGAGGTCAAAAATGTGATCGTTGTGCCCACAGAAGCTGTCAATGCTTCTTCTGAAGGTGATTTTGTCTATGTGATTGAGAATGGAGAAGTAAAAGAGAAAAAAGTCATACTGGGCATCTCCTCCTCCACCCAGACAGAGATCACAGATGGGCTGGATGAGGGGGACCTGGTTGTAAACGACCTCAATGTGGACATAAAGCCGGGCATGAAAGCTCTTCCAAAAGAGCAGGCCGGGGATTAAATAGCCGGGAGGGATCTTACCAATGGGACAATTTTTTGAATATATCAAAATGGCGCTGGATCATATCCGCTCCAACAAAGGACGTTCCTTCCTTACTATGCTGGGCATCATTATCGGAATCTCTTCCGTGGTCACCATCGTATCCATCGGAAACGGATTGAAAAACGATGTGGTAGACGCGGCTGATGAACAGACCAATACCGTGACCGTCCAGGCAAATACCGAGGAAGTCACAGAAACGGAAATTATTACCGGTGACGATATCGCTTACCTTAAAACTGCCATGAGTGATTCTATCGAAAACATAACCGCCTCTGCGATGTCGGTTGGAAAATGTACAACGCGCAGAGGCACCTATGACGCTTACGTGACAATGACAATTCCGGACTATGAACATGCGCAGTATACTTCTCCTATTGTAAAAGGGTCTTACTTCACCGATACAGACCTTGCCAGCGGCAGTCCTGTCTGTGTCATCGATGAACTGACCGCGCTGTATCTCTTTGGAAATACAAATGTGATCGGGATGAGCTTTGAACTGACCATTGACAGTGGAATCCAGGAAGTAATCATTACTGGACTGCGCGAGACTTCAGATGATATGATAGAAGTCGAGAAGACGTATCAGGCCATGGGCATGGGGGAATCAATCTCCATTGAAGTGCCCTGCACGCTGGCGGATTCTTTCGGCGTCCCCATGGAAGGATTTTCTTCGATCTCCATCACAGCCAGGGACCCTGACTCGGCAAACAGAGTCGCGTCCTCAGCGGTCAAGCTTCTGAACGCCCGGCATCCGGATCTGGGAGACAGTCCTTTTATGCAGCAGAAGCCAATGAACCTATCCGATATGCTTGGCGCGGTTATGGACGGAGTCACCGCCTTCGTGGCACTTGTGGCGGCCATCTCCCTTGTGGTTGGGGGGATCGGCGTCATGAATATTATGCTCGTCTCTGTCACAGAACGGACACGGGAGATCGGAATCCGAAAGGCGCTCGGAGCCAGGACCGGATCGATCATTGCACAGTTCCTGTGCGAATCCGCCATCATCTCCGGAATGGGCGGTATCATAGGGATTCTGCTCGGGGGCGGTCTGACCGTTCTGATCAGTTTTCTCGAGATTGGCGGGATTCACGCCTCCCTCTCTCTCCCGGCAGTGATCATTGCGACCTTGTTCTCGTGCGGAGTGGGGATCATCTTTGGTATTTATCCCGCAAGGAAGGCCGCGCAGTTGAGTCCCATCGAAGCACTGCGGCGCATGTAAAGGTGCCGCTGCTTATAGCGATCCGCCGCGCAGCGGCTGATCCGGTATTATTTTCTATTTACCATTATTTATGAGGAGGTATCACAACAATGAAAAGAAAAAGCAGACTCTTAAACGTCGTATCCATCATCATCATCGTAATCAGCAGCCTTGGCCTGCTGAGCACACTGGCCCTGATCGGCATGGCAGGGATGCTGGAACCCTATTTTGAGACCTACGGTGTCACGCCGCCGGCTGCGGCGGACTATGTATTTTCGGCAGTACTTGTCGTTATCGAACTGACTGCCGGTATCATGGGCGTTATGTACCGATCCAAAAAATCTGTACTTATAATCGGCGTGATCTACTGTCTTGCCATTTTGATCAATCTGATTATGACCACGGTTACGTCAGGATTTTCTTTCACATTCCTGTTCAGCCTGATTCTGCCGGTCCTCTACATGTGGGGATGGTATCAGTCTGAATAAAGACCGAACAGAGCTCCCAGCACGGCGGTGATATTCCACCCGTGCGGGAGCTCTCTTAAAATCATTCAGCAGAAAAATCAGCTCTGTCATCTCCTCCGGCGGCGTGCAGACCTGCCGTATGTCCGCTGGCCCATGCCCACTGCAGATTATATCCGCCGCACATCCCGTCCACATCCAGGATCTCCCCTGCAAAGTAAAGCCCGTGCACATAGCGGGATTCCAGCGTCTTTTCGTCCACTTCTGAAGTGTCGATCCCTCCACAGCAGACCTGAGCCTGCTCATAGGAGTTGGCCTCCGCCACCGGGACACGGAAATTTTTCATCTGCTCTGCCAGACGGCGGATCTCCGCCTCTGTCAATTCTCCCGCTTTCTTATCTCTTGGGATGACGCACCGCTTGATGAGCAGATCTGAAAGCTTCTTGTGAAGCAGGCCGATCAGGAACATATCAGCCGGTTTCTCCGGCCGCATCCCGGCCCTGGCATTTAAGAATGCCTCGGTCTGTGCCCCTGTAAAATCCGGCAGAAAATCCAGCACCGCGTCCGCCGGTTTCTTTTCATACAGGAGCTGGGAAACATAGCGGCTCACCTGAAATACCGGTATCCCGGAGATCCCATAATTTGTAAGCTGGATCTCCCCGGTATCTTTCGCAATGCATGTCCCTTCCGTCCAGACAGAAACGGTCCCATGGACCCGCACGCCAGCGATGGATTTGAAGAAATCTCCTCTGCACCGCAGCTGCACCAGCGCGGGAAGAACCGGGATCAGTCTGTGACCCAGACGCTTCGCAAGATCATATCCTGACCCGTCCGATCCCGTAACGGGGGCTGCCTTTGACCCGGTACACAGGATCACCCGGTCCGCGCGCACGGTTTCTTTGTCCGTGTACAGGGCGAATCCTCTCTTCCTGGGGCGGATCTCACGGACATGAATGTCTGTACGGATATCCACGCACAGACGTTTCAGCTCCATCCGGAACGCATCCAGCACAGCGGATGCCTGGTCAGAATTGGGATATATATATCCGTTTCGGTTCTTGGAATATACGCCCAGCTGGAGAAAAAACGAGATCGCCGACTTGGCGTCAAACTGTTCGATAATCCCCCATGGAAACAGAGGGTTCTCTGAATGATAGCACAGCGGTTCCTGGTGTGTGTTTGTAAAGTTGCATCTTCCGTTCCCGGTTGACAAGATCTTCCTGCCGATGCGGTCCTTATGCTCCAGAAGGATCACCCTGGCTCCTTCCGCGGCCGCTGTCACAGCGGCCATCATTCCCGCCGCGCCGCCTCCGATCACTGCGACTGTTCTCATAGCGTTCCTCCTTTTACAAAAGCGCGCGTATCCGCTCAGCAGGGATCACTCCCGCATCAACCATGCTCTGAAGAGATTTTAAAATCCCCAGTTTTGCGTGGGTCCATGTAAGCCCCCCTTGAAAATACACTGCGTATGGCGGCTTAATCGGCCCGTCCGCGGAGAGCTCGATGGAGGAGCCCTGGACAAATGCTCCCGCAGCCATGATCACGTCGCTGTCATACCCCGGCATCGCCCAGGGCTCAGGTGATACGTAACTGTCCACGGGCGCTGCCGCCTGGATTCCTCGGCAGAACGCGATAACCCCCTCGGCAGAGCCCAGGGTTACAGCCTGGATGATATCGTGGCGGGACTCACTCCCTCCGGGTACAACCGGATAACCAAGCTTTTCATAAATATTGGCCGCGAACACCGCGCCTTTAAGCGCGCCGCACACCACGGACGGCGCCAGAAAAAAGCCCTGGTAAAAAGACTGCATCACGCCGAGCGAAGCGCCCACTTCCCTGCCCAGCCCCGGAGAGGTCAGACGGTAAGCACAGTTCTCGATCAGCGCTTCCCTGCCCGCGATATATCCTCCGATGGGGGCAAGCCCCCCTCCCGGATTCTTAATCAGTGATCCCACGACCAGATCCGCGCCCACATCACTTGGCTCGATCCGCTCTACAAACTCTCCATAGCAGTTATCCACCATACAGATTATATCCGGCCGTCTTTCCTTGATAAACGCGATCAGCTCCCCGATCTTCTCCACCGAATAACTGGGGCGCGTCTGGTAGCCTTTGGACCGCTGAATGGTCACAAGTTTTGTCTTCTCGGTTAATGCCGCCTCAATGGCCGGATAGTCAAAATAGCCGTCGTCCAGAAGGTCCACCTGGCGGTAGCTCACCCCGTATTCCGCCAGGGACCCTTTGGAGGGACGGATGCCGATGACTTCTTCCAAAGTGTCATATGGTTTCCCCGCCGGGGAGAGGAGTTCATCCCCCGGACGCAGATTCGCCGAGAGAGCCAGGGCCAGAGCGTGTGTGCCGCAGGTGATCTGAGGGCGCACCAGCGCTGCCTCTGTATGAAATACAGACGCATATACCTCTTCCAGCGTATCTCTTCCCTGATCGTTATATCCATATCCGCTCGCGTAGTTAAAACACCCTTCGTTCACCCGGTTCTCCTGCATCGCGCGGAGGACCTTGAGCTGGTTATATTCAGCGGTCTTGTCAAACTCCCGGAAGCGTACCTCCAGGCATTCTTCTGTCTTCTGCCCGTATTCCCAGACTTCCCCGGAGATTCCGAGCTGCCGGTACATGTACTGTGATTCTGTATGATTCATTCGATTATCCCTCTGTTCTTTAATTCTTTTAACATAAAATCCACCAAAACGCCGTCCTCCTGCCCAATGACAGACCGATCGACCCAGGTCACATCCCGCTCTCTCTTAAACCAGGTCAGCTGGCGTTTCGCAAAATGCCTTGTATCCCTTTTTAAGATCCGTACTGCCTCGTCAAGCGGATACTCTCCCTCCAGGCAGGCATACAGTTCTTTGTATCCCAGACCCTGCATTGCCGTGGACTCTCTGGGGACCCCCCGCGCCTTTAAAGACCGCACCTCTTCAAGAAGTCCCTCCTCCATCATCAGATCCACCCTCCGGTCAATCCGCTCATACAGCCGGCTCCTGTCATCCGTCAGGACAAAATATGCATAATTGTAGGGGGACTCCTTTGCCCGTTCCTTTTCATTGTGTTCTGAGATTCTTCCCCCGGTCTGCCGGTGGAACTCCAGCGCGCGGATCATCCGCTTAATATTATTGGGATGGATCTGGGCGGCAGCCTGGGGATCGGCTTTTTCAAGCATCGCGTGAAGACACTCCCCGCCCTTCTCTTCTGCCAGGTTCTCCAGTTCCTTTCTGTAAGAAGTATCCCTGTCATTTTCTGTGAAATCAATGTCATAGAGAAGTGCCTGGATATAAAATCCGGTCCCGCCGGTCACGAGTGGAATCTTCCCCTTCGCGCAGATCTCTTTCACCGCCTCTCTGGCCATCTGCTGGAAACGGAACACATTAAACTCCTCTTCCGGTTCCAGCACATCCAGCAGATAATGAGGAATCCCTTTCCTTTCTTCCGGCCGGATCTTTGCCGAACCAATGTCCATATGGCGGTACACCTGCATGGAGTCCGCGGAGATGATCTCCGCCCCGGCCGCCTCCGCCAGACGGATGGATGCGGCCGTCTTTCCGACAGCAGTCGGACCTGCAAGTATAATCAATGGTTTTTTCATTCTGTGATCCCCTTGTTTGTCTACACAATTCTTTTGAATTTCTTTTCCAGTTCCCGTTTTGACATTGCAATAATCGTCGGTCTTCCATGGGGGCAGTGATAGGGATTGTCCAGCGTCAAAAGCTCCCCGATCAGCGCGTCCACTTCCTGGGCAGAGAGCCGGCTGTTCCCCTTGACCGCGGCTTTGCACGACATGGAAGCCACCTTTTCATCGATCAGCTCCGGCGTCATAGACGTATTGAGCCCGTCCGCCAGGTCATCGATCATCTCCATCAGAAGTTCCTTTTTCGCAATGCCGAAAAGATTGTCCGGCACTGCCCGCACGGCATACTCTTCCGGCCCGAACAGCTCAATCTCAAATCCAATTCTGGTAAAACGGTCCATATGCTCTTCCAAAAGCCCCGCCTCCTGCATGGAAAGTGTAAGAATTATAGGCGGGCTCAGATACTGGGAAGTAAACGCTCTCTCCTTCATTCCCTTGAGTATGCGCTCATAAAGCACCCTCTCATGCGCCGCGTGCTGGTCAATGATATACAGACTGTCCTGGAACTGGACCAGCCAGTATGTGTCAAACACCTGTCCGATCAGTTTGTACTCGGCACGCGCATCCCGTTTCAGGAAATTTTCTTCAAAAAGGTCCAGTTGCTGCGGCTTTTCCCCGTTTCCGTATTTTACGGTCTCCCGGATACGGTCCGCCTGCTGTTCTCCTCGGTAGATTCCGCTGCGGTCGGATACTTCCGCGGAAGACATCCGCTTATGGTACGCCGTGACCCTCTCCTTCATCTTCCGGATAAAATATTCCTCATCCCGTGCCTCATCCTGGGTTTTGCCGTCCGCTGACGCCGCGGCATCGTATCTCTGATCCGGCTGCGGTGTGGGCGATGCCGCAGCCGCAGGTACCGAAATCGTGGTGGATACGGGCGGCACAGCCGATGCTGGCGGCGTGGATGGTGCCGCCGATGCTGACAGCATGGGGGATGCGGGCGATGCCGCCTGTGCAGGCACATGGATTTGTCCGCCCTCTTCATTCCCGGCCTTTCTCGGCTTCAGCAGGAAGGGACTTTCTTTCTTTGCTGCGGGCGCTTTCTGTCCGGACGCCGGTTCCGGCACTTCCGCCCTCTGTATGAGTTCCGGCTCCAGCAGTCTGCGGTGGACGCCCTCAAAAACCGTATTATACACATCCTGCTGTCTCTGGAAGCGAAGCTCCATCTTGGTCGGATGGACATTGACGTCAATAATTTCCCCATCTACATGGAAATGCAGGACCGCAAAGGGAAATTTATGCTGCATCGTAAAGTCTTTATAAGCATCCTCCAGTGATTTCGAGATCATAGGGCTTTTGATATATCTCCCATTCACAAAAAAGTTTTCGAAATTCCGGTTCCCTCTGGTGATCACCGGTTTTCCCAGATACCCGGTGATCCTAAGACCGTTTTTCTCATAATCAATATTCAGAAGGTTTGCCGCAACATCCCTCCCATATACATGATAGATCACATCTTTCAGTTTCCCGCTCCCCGAGGTTCGCAGCTTCTCCTGGTTATTGCTCTTAAATGTAAATGCCACCTCCGGGTGGGAGAGTGCCAGGCGCATGAGCAGATCCTGGACATGCCCTGCCTCTGTTATGGGCGTCTTCAGGAACTTCCGCCTTGCGGGCACATTATAAAAAAGATGATGCACAAGGAAAGTGGTTCCGTTTGGCGCGCCCGTCTCGTCGAAGGATACCTCTTTTCCTCCTTCAATCACATATTTCGTCCCGAATTCGGATTCCGCTGTCTTCGTAATCAGCTCCGTGCGCGTGACTGCGGCGATGCTGGAGAGCGCTTCTCCCCGAAACCCAAGAGACTGAATGTGCGTCAAATCCTCCACGCTGCGGATTTTGCTTGTCGAATGGCGGAGGAAGGCGCTTCTAACTTCCTCATGGCTGATCCCGCATCCGTTGTCCATGACACGGATAAAATCAATTCCCCCGTCGCGGATTTCCACGGTCACAGCGTCCGCCCCCGCATCGATGGCGTTCTCTACCAGCTCTTTTACGATGGAAGCGGGCCGTTCGATCACCTCGCCGGCCGCGATCTTATCGATTGTCACCTGATCTAATACCTGAATATGAGGCATGTCTTTCTCCTTTACTAACGATATGTTACGGCCCTGCGCTGCCGCCGTACTTCTTCCTAAACCTGCCGCGTTTGCTGCCATCTGTTTTTCAGCTTATTCTGAAGCCGGTATATGGTATTGAGCGCGTCAATGGGCGTCATGTTTCCTACGTCAAGGCCCTTCAGCTCCTCAAGGACATCGTCATCTTTGACCGTGTCAAAAAGCGACATCTGCGCGATATCCACCTCGTCGTATTTCTTCACCCTGGGCCGCTTCTTTTCAGCCCGCTCCCGCACAGCGATCTCGCTGACTTTTGCAGTGACGTCCTCGTCGCTTAACTCTTCTACGATCTCTTTTGCCCGGTCAATGACTATATCCGGTACACCCGCCAGTTTCGCCACCTGGATGCCGTAGCTCTTATCTGCCCCGCCTTTTACAATTTTGCGCAGAAATACAATGTCATCCCCTTTTTCCTTCACTGCGATGCAGTAGTTGTTGACATTGCTGATCTTGCCCTCCAGTTCCGTCAGCTCATGATAATGAGTGGCAAAGAGCGTTTTCGCCCCCAGAAGGCGGCTGTCGCTGATATACTCCACCACGGCCCAGGCAATGGAAAGCCCGTCGAAGGTACTTGTGCCCCTGCCGATCTCATCCAGGATAAGCAGGCTCTTTGACGTGGCATTCCGAAGGATATTCGCCACCTCTGTCATCTCTACCATAAAGGTGCTCTGGCCGGACGCAAGGTCGTCCGACGCGCCCACTCTTGTGAAAATCCGGTCTGACAATCCGATATTCGCGCTCTTGGCAGGCACAAAGGAACCGATCTGGGCCATGAGGGCAATCAGGGCTGTCTGCCTCATATAAGTGGATTTTCCTGCCATGTTAGGGCCTGTAATAATCGAGATCCTGTGCTTTTTATCGTCCAGGTATGTATCATTGGCAATAAACATATCATTGGGAATCATCCGCTCGACCACAGGGTGGCGTCCCTCTTTAATATCGATGATCCCTTTTTCATTGATTTTGGGCCGTGTATAATGATTGCGCTCCGCCACTACAGCCAGTGACGCGAACGCGTCCAGCGCGGCAACCGCCTTTGCCGTCTTCTGAATCCGCTCAATCTCCCCGGCAATGGTATCCCTGACCTGGCTGTAAATCTCATATTCCAGGGCATAAAGTTTATCTTCCGCTCCCAGGATCATATCTTCCAGCTCTTTCAGCTCCGGAGTAATATAGCGCTCCGCGTTTGCCAGTGTCTGCTTGCGCGTATAATAATCCGGCACCATCTCTTTGTAGGAATTGGTCACCTCCAGATAGTAGCCGAATACCTTGTTATATTTAATGCGGAGATTCTTAATCCCAGTCTTTTCCCGCTCGTCACTCTCCAGCTTTGCCAGCCATTCTTTGCCGTCCGATTTGGCGCGGCGCAGCTTGTCTACTTCCTCATTGTATCCGTCCCGGATGATATTTCCTTCCTTCATGGCAATAGGCGGATCTTCACGGACCGCCTCTTTCACCAGGGTGCAGAGGTCCTCCAGGGCGTCCATGTCATCATGGATGTTCTTCAGTAATTCAGACTGCATTTCCTCCAGAATATAACGGATATGGGGGAGCATCTCAAGGGAACTTCTGAACGCGGTCAGGTCACGGGGATTCGCGGTCCCGTAGGCGATCCTTGTAATCAGCCGTTCCAGGTCATAGACCGGGGAGAGGTATTCCCGGATCTCCTCCCGGGAAATTTCTCCTTCCTTGAGCTCGGATACCGCGTCCAGGCGCATTTCGATTTCCTTCTTATCTATGAGGGGCTGCTCTACATATTTTCGCAGAGTCCTTGCGCCCATAGCGGTCTTCGTCTTATCCAGCACCCAGAGAAGCGATCCTCTCTTCTGCTTCTCCCGCAGGGTCTCGCACAGCTCCAGATTGCGTCTTGTGGAACTGTCCAGCATCATGTACCTGCCCGCCGCGTACGGCGTGATATGGGTCAGGTTTGACAGCGTATTCTTCTGTGTCTCGAGGAGATACTGCAGCAGGGCTCCCGCGCTGATAATCCCGCAGTCATAGTCCGCAAGCCCGAGTCCGGCAAAGGATGTCACCTTGAAGTGCTCCAGCAGCTTCTGCCTGCACACCGCGTCGTCAAAATACCAGGAATCCAATGAGTAGATGGTAATGCCCAGCCGTTCTTTCATGCCGTCCAGATCCATGCCGCTCATGTAGAAAGCCTCATTGCAGATAATCTCGGACGGCGAAAAGCGGTAGATCTCATCCATCAGCTTCGCGCTGTCCGGAATCTCTGTCACAAAATAATCACCGGTTGTAATATCCGATACAGACACACCATAGCGGTCCGCGATATAGACGATACACATGATATAATTATTCCGCGTCTCATCCAGCGCCTGGGTGTCCAGATTCGTCCCGGGGGTCACGATGCGTACCACATCGCGCTTTACAATCCCCTTGGCTGTTTTGGGGTCCTCAAGCTGTTCACAGATCGCCACCTTGTATCCCTTAGATACCAGCTTATTCAGATAGCTTTCCACAGCATGATAAGGGACACCGCACATGGGTGCCCGCTCCTCCTGCCCGCAGTTCTTCCCGGTCAGCGTGATCTCCAGCTCTCTTGACGCTGTCAGCGCGTCATCGAAGAACATTTCATAGAAATCTCCCAATCTATAAAATAAAATGCAGTCCGGATACTGAGATTTGGTCTCCATGTACTGCTTCATCATTGGTGTTAATTCTGCCACGTTATTACTCCTTTTCTGTCATACGGATGGCGGCAGGCATCCCGCCCATGCCGCGCAAAGTTAAAACACAGTTAAAAAATTCTGCGGATGTATTATAGCATTTTTGAGAAATCTGTTCAACCGTAGAAGCTGTGCGAAAACCCGCGGAAAATCTCCCCGAAGTTAGGAGTGGTTTTTTCAGAAAATCCATGGTACACTGTTCCCATACTATGTGCAGGAGGATAAAGAAATGTTTCATTTCCCGGACTTTCCGCCTCATATGAAACAGGCGGCAGACAGTAAGAAAGGCCAGAACTGGTTTATTGAATTATTGATATTTTTTCTCGTATACCTTATTACATCCATGGCAATGAGTTTCGTCCTCATCGTGGGGGCAGTGATCGTAGTTCTTCGGGACAGCAGCATCATGCGGCAGTTTGCCGCCGGCGGAGATATCCGGCAGGCGGAAGCTCTGATATACGGGATTTTGGACTCTGATCCCCTTATGCTGATCATGCTGTTTTCCAATGCGGCAATGATCTTTCTAACCATCCTCTTCTGTGTGCTCTTTCAGAAACGGACAGCGGCGTCCATGGGATTCGTGCGCAGGAAAGCAGGGCTTCACTATCTTGCGGGAGCCGGGGCCGGGCTGCTTTTATTCGGTGCGGCAGTTCTGATCAATGTACTGACCGGCTCCATGACCATTGAGGGAATCTCAGCGGGATTTTCCCCGCTCTTTTTCCTGCTCTTCCTCCTTGGATTCGGCATCCAGGGCATGGCCGAAGAAGTGCTCTGCCGCGGGTATTTCATGGTATCCGTTGGAAGGCGGTACCCTGCCGCGGCGGCAGTCTTTTTGAACTCCATCGTCTTTTCCCTGCTCCATATCTTCAACCCGGGTGTATCCATCCTGGCAGTCATCAATATCCTTCTGGTCGGCATCGTTCTCTCCCTCTATTTCCTGAGGAGCGGCAATATATGGGGAGCGGGCGCCCTGCATTCTGTATGGAACTTTGTCCAGGGCAATGTTTTCGGGATGGAGGTCAGCGGGCTCAACCTGTCCTGCTCTCTGTTCTCCTCCTCCACTGATCCGGCCCGCTCCTTCTGGAACGGCGGTTCTTTCGGGGCGGAAGGCGGCTTCTCCGTGACCATTGTAATGATCCTGGCAATTCTGCTCCTTCTCTTTTGGAACAGGCGCCCGGTTCAGGCACCAAAGTCACAGGACATGGAAGTGGGGTAATTTCTCTCCGTACAGGAAGTGGAGCAGATAACTGCTCAGAAAGATGCCCAGCACACATAACCCGGAAAAAATAATCGCGAAGGGCAGACAGATCTGCCCCATCAGCTGAAAGGGCTGGTCCGTGTAATCCCATACCGCCCAGCCCATGATTTTGTTCACAATGATCCCGGTGATGAATTCGCAGGCCGTAACAAAAATCACACACCATCCCACCTGTTTCCACAGCGGGGCGTCCCACCCAGTCCACATCCCCTGCTGGGCAAAGAACACTAGGCAGATCCCGCCAAGAAGGAACATAGACCAGTGGGAAAATCCACGGAAGATCATTTCAAATGTATAGTAGAGGGTTCCCCCGAGAGTTCCCAAAAATAAGTATTCGCTCAGTCGTTTCACGATAAGTATCCTCTTTTAATCGTTTTACGAATAGTCTGAACCGTTTCCGCTTATTTTATGAATGGAAATGTCTTCACTTACTTTTCCGGAATTTTTTTATTGCTTTGAGCCGCTCTGCGGTCTCCTTCTCCTCTCCCTCCTGTGTGGGATGATAATAGGTCCTGTCTTTGAGTCCCTCCGGCATACACTGCATGTGCGTCAGCTTCTCGTCGGTGTCATGGGCGTACTCATACCCTTTTCCATATCCCAGTTCCTTCATCAGTCCGGTGGGCGCATTGCGGATCTGCATGGGGACCGGCTCCGCGTTTTCTTCACGGACATCCCGTTTTCCCGCCTCGCACGCGGTGTACAGAGCGTTCGATTTAGGCGCCATGGATAGATAGACAACTGCGTGGGTCAGGTGTACGTCACATTCCGGCATCCCCAGGAAATGGCAGGCCTGATAAGCGGCCACCGCCACCTGCAGTGCCCGGCTGTCCGCCATGCCCACATCCTCACTTGCGAAACGGATCAGCCTGCGCGCAATATAAAGTGGATTCTCCCCGCCCTCCAGCATGCGCAGCATCCAGTAGATGGCGGCATCGGGATCGCTGTTCCTCATAGACTTATGAAGAGCGGAGATCAAATTGTAGTGCTCCTCCCCGCTTTTGTCATACAGAAGGGACTTCCTGCTGATGCACTGGGAAAGCCCCGCTGTTGTAACAGTGATTCCCTCCGCGCTGATCTCACCGTTTAAAACTGCCATTTCCAGCGTATTCAGGGCGGTTCTGGCATCTCCATTGGCGAACGCGGCGATCGCCCTGATATTTGCGTCTGAGATCGTGACATTCTGACCGCCAAACCCTTCCGGTGAGCTAAGCGCGTTCTCAATCAGACGTACCAGGTCTGCTTCCTCTAATTCTTTCAGCACAAACACGCGGCACCTTGAAAGGAGCGCGGCATTGATTTCAAAAGAAGGATTCTCTGTTGTCGCGCCGATCAGGATGATGCTCCCTTTTTCCACATAGGGCAGGAAAGCATCCTGCTGTGCCTTGTTAAACCGGTGGATCTCATCCACAAAGAGCACCGTGCGCAGCCCTGCTCTGCGGCTTAGCTCCGCCTGGTTCATAACCTCCCGAATCTCTTTGATCCCGCTTGTAACCGCGCTGAAATTGATAAACTCTGACTTCGTCTTTCCCGCGATGATGCTGGCGAGGGTTGTCTTCCCCACACCGGGAGGGCCCCAGAAAATCATGGAGGAGATCTGGTCCCGCTCAATCAGCTGTCTTAAGATCTTCCCCGGCCCAAGCAGGTGTTCCTGCCCCACGAATCCTTCCAGGTCTGCGGGCCTCAATCTGCTCGCAAGGGGTGTCATCGCCCTGCTGTTTTCGAACAATGTCATCTGTTCCATTTTTCCTCACTTCTTTCCTGTCAGCAGCTGGAGAAGAAACCACACGGCAATGAATACAAAGATTCCTTCTGACAGACGCTTCCCTGATGAAGAAAAGGGCAGAAATCGATTTCTGCCCTCCCCTTCCTAAGCAGGCACATTCCCTCCAGGGCTGTACCATGTTATTTTCTCACTTTTCTCCACGCTCCGCGCTGTTTTCTTTCCACGCGGATCTTTACTCAGCCACATCCCGGATGCTGAAGCTGAATCTGCCCATCTTATCTTTGCCCAGGCAGACTGCCTTAACAACATCACCGAGCTTAAGGACGTCCTCTACCTTATCCACACGTTTCTTCGCAATCTTAGAGATATGGACCAGACCTTCTTTGCCCGGTGCGAACTCCAGGAATGCTCCGAAATCTTTGATGCTTACAACCTTTCCTTCAAATACCTGTCCGGCCTCAAAATCGGTCACAATCGTGTGAATCAGCTTCGCCGCCTTATCCATGCCCTCTTTTTCTGTACCGCAGATAGACACAGCGCCGTCGTCGTCAATATCGATCTTCACGCCAGTCATATCAATGATCGCGTTGATGGTCTTTCCGCGCTGGCCGACCACATCCCCGATCTTCTGCGGGTCAATCTGCATCTGGATAATCTTGGGCGCGTACGGTCCGACTTCCGGTCTCGGCTCCGCGATTGCTTTGCTCATAACCTCATCGATGATATATGTTCTTGCCTTTTTCGTCGCGGCAATGGCTTCCTCAATAATCGGTCTTGTCAGCCCGTGGATCTTAATATCCATCTGGATCGCGGTGATTCCCTTATGTGTTCCTGCCACCTTGAAATCCATATCCCCGAAGAAATCTTCCAATCCCTGGATATCGGTAAGAACCAGATAGTCATCGTCCGTATCCCCGGTCACAAGCCCCGCTGAAATACCTGCCACCGCGGCTTTCACCGGCACCCCGGCAGTCATCAGTGACATGCTGGAAGCGCAGACGCTGGCCTGGGAAGTGGAACCGTTGGACTCAAACGTCTCAGATACGGTACGGATTGCGTACGGGAACTCAGACTCACTCGGAAGTACCGGAAGGAGCGCTCTCTCCGCAAGCGCGCCGTGTCCGATCTCGCGGCGTCCCGGTCCTCTTGAGGGCTTTGTCTCACCCACGGAGTAGGACGGGAAATTGTAGTGATGCATATATCTCTTCGATGTCTCCGCCTCGTCCAGGCCATCCAGCCTCTGAGCCTCAGACAGCGGAGCCAGTGTGGTCACAGTACAGATCTGTGTCTGTCCTCTCGTAAACATAGCAGATCCATGCACCCTCGGGATCAGATCCACTTCCGCCGCCAGCGGGCGGATCTCATCGATGGCGCGTCCGTCCGGACGTTTGTGGTCTTTTAAGATCATCTTTCTTACAGTCTTCTTCTGATACTGGTAGACTGCCTCGCCAAGAACGTCCATCCACTCTTCTCTGTCAGCGAACGCCTCCTCGAGTTTTTCCGTAATCTGACGGATATTCTCTTCCCTTACCTGCTTCTCATCTGTGAAAACCGCTTCCTCCATCGCTTCCGGGGGAACGATCTCTTTGATCGCGTCAAACAGTTCCTGCGGAACCGCGCAGCTCTCATAACTGTGTTTCTCTTTGCCGCATTCCGCGACAATGGTATCAAAGAACGCGATCACTTTCTGGTTCAGCTCATGGGCCGCGAAAATGGCCTCGATCATCTGATCCTCCGGCACTTCGTTGGCACCCGCCTCGATCATAATCACCTTTTCCTTGGTGGAAGCAACGGTCAGCGCCAGGTCAGACACCTCCCGCTGGGCGGCAGTCGGGTTGAATACGAATTCCCCGTCAACCAGACCCACCTGGGTCGTGGAGATGGGGCCGTCAAAAGGAATATCCGAGATACTTGTAGCGATGGAGGCCCCCAGCATTGCCGTCAGCTCCGGGCTGCAGTCCTGATCCACCGACAGAACAAGGTTCTCCAGTGTGACATCATTTCTGTAATCTTTCGGGAAGAGAGGACGCATGGGACGGTCAATGACGCGGTCTGTGAGGATCGCGTTCTCCGAAGCCTTCCCCTCTCTCTTATTGAATCCTCCCGGGATCTTGCCCACCGCGTAGAGTCTTTCATTGTACTCTACACTTAAAGGGAAAAAGTCGATCCCGTCTCTTGGTTTCTCAGACGCGGTTGAAGTACAGAGCACGGTGGTATCTCCATAGTGCATCAGTACAGCGCCGTTTGCCTGCTTTGCCACTCTGCCGACATCAATGCGCAGCGTCCTGCCGGCAAGTTCCATTTCATACTTTTTGTACATGTCATTCTCCTTTATTTTCTGCTTTTTCTTACACGGACAGCTGTCGCCGAAACTACTGAAAAATACACCAGTGTGCCGGCTGATATGCTTTTCAGTGGTCTCGGTTACTTCTGCCTGTCCGCAATCTTAAATATTATATCATATTATTATCGGTTAGGCAATTAAAAAGAACGAATCCGACGGCAGTCCGTCCTTTCAGGCTGCCGCCGGATTTTTCCGCATACTTTATAAAGTTACCCCGCCTTTAAAAATCGCAATTTCACGAAAACCGTTCTCCTCTGTCCGGGTCAGTTTCCCCGAAGCGGTATCCAATACTGTCTGCATCAGATCATGAGCCGCTTCATCCAGGGTACGGGTTCCGTCCGCCACGGTCCCGGCATTAAAGTCAATCCACCCGGCTTTTTTCACTGCAAGGGGAGTATTGGTCGCAATCTTCATTGTTGGGACGGGCGCTCCAAATGGGGTTCCCCGCCCGGTTGTAAAGAGGATCAAATGCGCTCCCGCCGCGGTCAGAGCCGTACACGATACCAGATCGTTTCCCGGCCCGTAAAGCAGGTTCAGCCCTTTTGTGGTCACCGAGTCACCATAACCGATGACGTCCGTAATCGGAGCGCTTCCTCCTTTCTGCACGCAGCCACAGGATTTGTCCTCCAGGGTTGTGATCCCGCCCTGCCTGTTTCCCGGGCTGGGATTGTCATAGACAACTTCCCCATGGCGGATAAAATACTGTTTGAATCCATTGATCATATGAACTGCCTTATCAAAAACCTCTTTGTTTATACACCGGTTCAGAAGAAATCCCTCCGCGCCGAACATTTCCGGCACTTCTGTCAATATGGCGGACCCATTCTGCGCCGTCAGCAGGTCGCAGAAGCGTCCGACTAATGGATTTGCCGTTATGCCCGAGAGGCCGTCAGAGCCTCCGCACTTCATTCCCACGACCAATTCAGATACCGGGATGCTCTCACGCTGAAACCCGGAAGCATAAGCCGCGCACTCTTTTAAGAGTTCCCGACCTGCTTTCATCTCATCTTCCGCTTCCTGGCAGATCAGGAATTTCACCCTGTCTGGATCATACTCCCCTAATTCTTCCACGAACTGTTCATGGGTAAGATTCTCACATCCAAGGCTTAATACAAGGACAGCCCCCGCATTGGGATGCCGTGCCAGGGCCGCAAGCAGTTTCCTTGTCTGCGCATGGTCCTCACCGGTCTGGGAACAGCCATATGGGTGGGGAAATGTATACAGACCGTCAATGCTGCCTGACACCAGATCCTGGTTTTTCTCAGTCAGCGCTTTGGCGATATCATTGACACACCCCACAACAGGGATGATCCAGATTTCATTTCGCGCCGCTGCTTTTCCGTCCCGCCGGCGGTATCCCTGGAATGTCTGCGGAATCTGTCCCTTCTGATCGTTTTCCTGGGGATCATACTTATATTCGATCTCCCCGGAAAGATTTGTCGCCATATTGTGCGTATGTACCCATCCGCCGGCAGCGATGTCCGCTGTGGCATGTCCGATGGAGAATCCGTACTTAACGATCTGACCCTGATTTTCAATGGGAAACAATGCCATCTTGTGTCCCTGCGGAATCTCTGTCAGGGCAGAAACTCCCTCAAACTCCGTGCCCGCAGGGATGGCACGGAGTGCCACTGCAACATTGTCCTTTGGATGAATTTTAATAAAATCCGGCATAAACACACTCCTTACAGGCAGGACGCAAAGGCAGCGGCCGCCCCTCTGCTCCTGATGAGGTTCAGATTATCAATTGTTACACGTTCAAAATCCCCAGTCTTTGTCAGGTCCTGTCCCCACATCTGCTCATTTATCATCACAGCATGAACCAAGTCTTCCACTGTATCATTGCGGTGCCCCCAGAAGAACTCCAGCACCCAGCGGTCATCTGAGCACACATAGGTATTGCCTTTCGCCCGGCGGCAGACCAGGCCTTTGTCACTGAGTTCCTGGATCTCATTGGTGTAAAACGCGATATACGCCGCAAAACTCATGGCCAGGCACCGCGGTATCTCACCTTTTAAGTCCATGTATTCCAGGAAGCTGGGCATATTTCTCGCCCGCCATTTGGAAGTAGAATTCAAGGAAATGCTCATCAGCTCATGGTCCACAAAAGGATTGTTGAAACGGTCCTGGACCGCGCCGGCAAATTCCATCAGATCCTCTTTATCCAGGGGCAGTGTGGGAATAATCTCCTCGTAGAGCATCTTGTTCATAAACCCGCGTACTACATCATCTCCCATACAATCTCGGACAATATCAAATCCGGCCAGATATGCTCCCAGGACAAACCCTGTATGAGCCCCGTTTAAAATGCGGACTTTTCTCTTTTTATAGGGAGCCACATCCGGGACAACTGGGCAGTTCAGCCCCGCCGCCTTGAACGGAAGCTTCTCCTCAAGCCACTGCGGACCCTCGATATTCCATACGCCGAACACTTCTCCCACATCAAGAAGCTGATCTTTATATCCGTTCTCATGATCCAGTCTTGCTGCCTCTTCCTCATCCTTGATTCTGCCGGGCACAATCCGGTCTACCAGGGTAGAACAGAAGGTACATTCCTCAGCGACATATTTCCGAAATCCGTCTTCTAATTTCCACTGGTCAATATACCGGCTGACACAGTTTAACAGCTCTTTTCCGTTGTTGTCGATCAGCTCACAGGAGAGGATCACAAGCCCCTTCTTCCCCGCCTGATAGCGGGCATATAAAACCTGTGTCAGTTTCCCCGGGAAAGAGCTGCAGGGCTTATCCTCCGGCCCGCAGGAAGGGTCATAAACGATTCCCGCCTCCGTGGTATTGGAAACAATATATTCAAGATCATCTG
The DNA here is from genome assembly GCA_959022495.1 of uncultured Lachnospiraceae bacterium. Taxonomy (GTDB): domain Bacteria; phylum Bacillota; class Clostridia; order Lachnospirales; family Lachnospiraceae; genus Mediterraneibacter. Next base: position 129,888 of record CAUEYX010000002.1, read on the forward strand.
ACACTGCCAGGTCCATCATTGCCTGAAATCCCTCTTCTTCATAAGGATTGATGCACCTTGAAACAGAAGAGATCACACGTTTCCGGTCTGCTTTCTCTCCGTTTTCCCTTCCTCTGAGGTAGAGCGTGTACAGACCTTCCTGGTCGTTGATCATTTTTGTGAGCCCCTGGGGGATCGGCTGTACAAGCACGCACTTTCCGTTCCAGCCCGCTTTTTCATTGGACATATCAAACCAATAGTCCACAAACGCGCGCAGGAAGTTCCCTTCTCCAAACTGCATCACCTTTTCCGGCGCGGACTCCAAAATATATCCTTCATAACCGGATTTTTTCAGCACTTCATAATTTAACAGCTCCATCGCTTTCTTCACCTGTCCTTCTATCATTAAAATTCCGTAAAATCCAAAACAACTTTCAGCATCTGCGCCCCGTTTTTGTCAAACTCCGCGAACGCTTCCGCCGCGTCATCCGCAGCATACACGTTGGTAATCACATTTCCCAGGTCCGCCCTTCCGTCATTGACCAGGTCGATCAGCTCAAGGAAATCCTTCTTTAACGCGTTTCTGCTTCCGAATACATTCAGTTCTTTCTTCTGTATCAGCGTAAAATTGAAATCCAGGTTCTTCTTTCCCACGCCGATCAGTACCACTTTTCCTCCAAATGCGGCCGCGTCAATGCAGTTCTGGAATGTGGACGGCAGACCTACAGCCTCAATGCATACGTCAAACCCGTAATTGTTCTGCGTGCCGCGGATATCGATCTGCCCGGTAATCTCTCCCACAGCCTTTTCCAGCGCGTCCGGAGAATCATTCAGGATCATGCCGTCAAAGCCGAAAGTATCCATAGCGTAACGCAGTTTCTCTTCCGCCACATCGCACATATAGACCCGTCCGCCCAATGCCTTCGCGGCACAGCCGGCCAGCACGCCGATGGTGCCGGCTCCGACTACCAGAACCTTGTCGCCCTCTTTGATTCCGGCTCTCTGTACTCCGTGGTAACTGATGCAGAACGGTTCGATGGCGGCCAGAAGCTTCGGCTCCATCCCTCTGCCGTCATAAATCCTCTCCAGAGGCATTGTGATATACTCGCAGAATGCCCCGTCGCGCTGGCAGCCCATGGTCTGGTTGTCCATGCAGGCATTGACAATGCCTTTTTTGCAGCTGTAGCAGCTGCCGCAGTTAAAATAAGGGTTGCAGGTAACGATCATTCCCTTTTCCAGCCCGTACTCATTTTCATCGATTTCCACGATTTCTGCGCTGAACTCATGTCCCGGGATGCGGGGATAATCAAAATAGGCAAATGTCCCTCTGTAAGATCCCAGATCGCTCCCGCAGATTCCGCCGTAGAGCACCTTTAAAAGTGCTTCGCCTGGTTTTCTCACCGGTTTTTCGATGTCCCGGATTTCAACCTGTCCCGGTTTTGTAATGTAAATTGCTTTCATAATCGATTCCTCCTCATTAACGGCTGACATCAATATACTTCTCGTTCCAGATGACCGCCGTTTTCATCGGAGCGCTTTTTGAATAGATTTTATTTTCGTATGCGTCAATCGGGTCAGCGGCAAACTCATCTTTGTCGATCAGTTCCACGATTTCGTCATAACAGCTCTTCTCAAGAATGCGAATCGCCTCCTCCATATGGTCCTGTCGGAAATTAATCGCTCCGAAGATCACCTGATTTTTAAATCCAAATGGCATTGTATCGAAGGAGACAACCGGTCCCAGGGAGAAGGAATTATAGATCCCGTTGCATCCCAGCACGCCGTACTCAAAGGCAATCTCTTGTTCAATGCCCGATCCGCTGGACCCTACAAATACGGTTGCCGTCCCGCCCAGCTTATCCAAAATCGCATGGGCCAGTTCTTCTTTTGTATCAAAATTGCTCTTAACGTAATCTGCCTTCGCCTGCTTTAACGCAAAAGAAACTTTCGGGCTGTTTTCATCACTCCGCGCCACGAATACAATCTTCGCCTCAGGATATTTCTGCCGGATCAGATCCCCGATAAACATGCCGGTCGTACCCAGACCGAATATGCAGACTCTCTGGAATGTTTCTTTTCTCGCGATTTCGCGCGCCTCGGCTTCCGCGCATTTATACTGGGCCATCTTTACCCGGAAGTTATGTGCCTCGCCCAGATCCTCCATGCGCTCTCTCTGAAAGATCATGCACGCATAGGGATCACTGAACACCAATTTCTTGGCCAGGGAAAGGGCGATCTTCCCGTCTTTCACATAACCGTCCGGGATCTTTAACAGCATGTCCGGATTGTAGTAATCCAGATCGGAAAACAGACCGTCCGCCTGATCGCACCCATATTCGAAATAGGATTCCTCCTCTGTATATCTCGTGGGATCATAACTATTTCCACCCCGGATTAAAACAATAGCGAAGCGATTTTCCGAGGGAACCCAGACCACGCCTTCATGCCCGTTTATCAAGCGGCTGCAGCCCGGCGGGAACTTTGCGTTCAGCTCACCTCTTCGTCCCATCTCCATCAGCGTGTGATCGGTCCCGCAGAATCCCACTAAGACGCTCTCCGCCAGGATTCCTTCCTTTTCCTCCTCGCCCCGGAGCCTTCTTCTGGGGATATTGTGAATCTCCACATCCCCGTACACCAGAGGTTTGTCTTCACTGTTCTGAAAATATGTACCTTTTACGATCATGATAAGTCCTCCTATTCCACCATATTGATTATTTTTTCCGGAATGGCCAGGCTGCCAAATCCATAAAACTTTTCCGCGTTTTCTCCCAGGAATTTTCGCTTTTCTTCCTCTGAGAGCTCGTGGGTTTTTTCTACAAAATCCTTGCTCATATCATAGGTGATGGCTGTCATAGTCCTCGGATAATCGCTGCCCCACATCAGCTTTTCTATGCCACAGATATCGATGGCGGCGCGGATCGCTTTGACCGCGGACGGATAGGGATAAAACTCACGGTGAAACAGCCAGGTAATTCCGCCGCTTTCAATGTATACATTTTTATGTTTTGCAAGGGCGATCTGTTTTTCCCAGCCCTCGGTTGTGACCATGCCGAAATGCCCCACCGCGATCCGCAGGTCCGGGTACTTTTCAATCAGCGCTTCCATCGCGTCAGTCTGCGCGTCACCGTCCGCAAGGTCAATGGAGACAAATTTTCCGAGCCGCTCTGCCTGCCGGAAGATCTCCTCATGGGCCAGAAGATCCTGGTTCTCAAGACGTCCGGCGCAGATCTTTACCCCGTCAAACTTTGCCATCCAGTCATCTTCCATTGGTCTCTCTTCGTATAGACAGGTGATCTTCATGCGCTGCGGGTATTTTTCCCTGCATTTAAGAAGATAGGCATCCTGACTGCCGTCAATATATTCCTGCGTGATGACGCAGCCGCTGACCCGCGCATAGTCCATATTTGCCATAAGCATTTCCACCGTATTGCGCCCATCCAGCATATACGGCGGCATCATCTGCCGAAGCTCTCCCCCGAAGTCACTTCTCCCTCCGGTCAGCGGAACCACCGGCTTCCCGTTCACGCGGCCTGCCTGTCGGTCCCATAGATGTATATGCGCATCAATGATCATACAATTCCCTCCTTTTGATCTTATTTATTCTTTAAATCTTGCTTTCATTATATCGCCTGTGGTACGATGAAGATACATCAAAATCAGACAATTAGTGTATATCTATGTCCGATAGACGTACTTTTAAGAGGAGCCATTATGAAAAATGATAATCTCAACATCTCTTTCTCAATCGGGAAATACCTGATTAATATCCTGAAATTTACATACGAGTGCCAGACCTGGAATACCCCTTCCCATTCCCACAGTTCCAACAGTTATGAACTTCACTATATCCCACAGGGACGAGGCACCCTGATCAGCAGCCAGAAATCCTACGCACTATATCCCAACGTCCTGTATACGACCGGGCCGCACATTGAGCATCAGCAGTATCCGGACCCGGAGGACCCGACTTACGAATACTGCATTTATCTGCGGATCGAGGAGATGCATGTAAAACAGCGCAGGGAAAACCCGGACAGAGAAGATATCATGGACTTGTTTTTAAATTATCCTTTTTGGTATGGTACGGACCAGGCAGACTTATCTGTCACGTTAGAGCAGATCCGCTGCGAACTATTTGATCCGAAGCCGGCCGCGGCATTGATGCTGGAAGCACTGTTCATACAGTTTATGGTAAAAGTCCTGCGCAACTACAGGCCCACGTCCAACGCGGCGATCACTTCCATCCCCATTCCGCTGATCAAAGCCTACATCCTGATCGAAGACAGCTTCCTTTACGAATATGACACCATCACTTTGGAAGAATTATCGCACCGCCTTGGATTAAGCACCCGTCAGACGAGCAGGATCTTATTTAACAGATATGGGCAGAATTTTATTCAGAAAAGGACCGAAGCGAGGATGGCAGCGGCCGCCACATATCTAAAGGAGAACAAGCTGTCCATCTCCGAGATCGCGGCTCGGCTCGGCTATTCCTGCCCCAACCACTTCCACGCCGCCTTTAAGAAATATTATCAGATGACCACCTCGCAGTATAAAAACCGTTATCTTGACAGAACATGAACAGAGCACCGTACCGGATGAATGTCCGCCCGGCATGGTGCTCTTTATGACGATAAAAGGGCACTGCCCCGCGGATGAAGCTTCATCCGCAGGCAGCGCCCTTTCTTTCCTTCCCGCTCTGACCCAGGATTATTTTCTTAATCCAAGTCTCTCAATCAGAGAACGATATCTCTCGATATCCACTTTCTTAAGGTATGCAAGAAGACCTCTTCTCTGACCTACCATCTTAAGAAGACCTCTTCTTGAATGGTGATCCTTCGGGTTTGCCTTGAAGTGCTCTGTAAGCTCATTGATCCTTGCTGTCAGGATCGCCACCTGCACCTCCGGTGAACCTGTGTCACCCTCTGATCTTCCATACTCTTTGATGATTGCCTGTTTCTTCTCTTTTGCGATCATGTCTGTTCCTCCTTAAAAATACTCTGGTAAACCGCCTGGCATTAAGCGATGGCTGGAGTCGTCCGATCACCGAACGCCGGCTGATTGTGTAACCTCAGCTAGTATAGCACAGCTGCACCCTGTTGTAAAGAGATTTCCACATCTTGGGGTTTGGACTTTAAATTTTTAAAGATCAGTCTTTAAAAAAGTCGATCCCGTACTGCATGTCCTTCATGACCTGCTCTTTTAGTTCTTCCACGGAGCCGAATTTCACTTCCGGACGCTCAAACCCACAGAACTGTACCACCGCTTCTTTCCCGTATGCATTGCCCTTGTATCCGTATGCGTACACCTCGAAAAGCCGCCTGCGTTCATCCGTCACCGTGGGCTTGACTCCCGCGTTGCCCACACCGTTATACCATTTTCCATCAATTTTCACCCTGCAGGCGTAGACTCCGTATCTGGGCAGGATCTTCCGGGGTTCAGGCTCGATGTTCATGGTGGGGAAACCAAGCGTCCGTCCCAGCTGTTTCCCGTGCCGGACAGTTCCTGTCAGCTCATAAGGATATCCCAAAAGCCGTTCTGCCAGCTGAACATCCCCCTGCGCCAGCGCGTCCCGGATATACGTGCTGCTGATAATCATGCCCTGATACCGCTCCTTTTCTACCACATCAAGGGTATAGCCGTATCTGCCGGCATATTTCCGGAGCAGCTTTGTATTCCCGCCCTTCCCGCGGCCGAACGTAAAATCCTTCCCTGTCACGATGTGGGCAGCGTTTAATTTCCCGCAGAGAATCTCCCGGATGAAGGTCTCTGCCTCCATATTCTTAAGGGTCTCTGTGAACGGGCAGTCAATAAGCCAGTCTACCCTGTCCTCCAGGTGCTCTCTGCGCTCCCGGTTTGTCATGATCGAATCCCGGCTCATGTCAAAGGCGCAGACAATACTCTCGCACTCGTTTGAAGCGTATTCCCTGATCTTATCTATAAGCCTCTGGTGCCCTCTGTGCAGGCCGTCAAATTTCCCGATCGTAACTGCCGTTTTCTTTATTCCGTTATAAGATTCGATCTCTGTTATATATTTCATGCCAGTCTCATCTGCCCTTTTTTCTGATTGATTCCGCTTTCAGCTCATCCGGGTCCAGAAACATCTTTTCCAGCCGGAACTGCCCCCGCTGCCCTTCATACCGATACACGCCGATGAACCTTCCTCTGTCGTCGTATACACGGAACCGCGTGCCGTCCCGCTCTGTAAAAGATGCTTCTGACGGCTGCCGGATCTGTTTCTTAAAAAATGGGTTTCCATTGTAACCGAGAGCGGCATACTCCTCTTTCAGCACAACCAGCTCCAGATCAGGAAACACGCAGTCCAGGGGGAGCAGGATCTCTGAGAGACGTCCGGCTTTCACCTGTTCCTCCACCTCGTCCAGGCGCAGACTGTCCTTCAGAGCGAACCGCCCCACACGGGTCCGGAGCAATGATTCCATACACCCGCCTGTCCCCAGGCTCTCCCCGATGTCATGACAGAGCGTGCGGATGTACGTTCCTTTGGAACATTCCACTTCCATGCGGATTCGGGGAAGGCAGGCGTCCTTTACGCGGATGTCATGAATCAGAACCCTGCGGCTCTTTCTCTCCACAGTCTTCCCTTCCCGCGCCAGCTCGTAAAGTTTCTTCCCGCCTACCTTCAGCGCGGAATACATAGGAGGGATCTGATCGTAAGCGCCGATATAACTCCGGATGCATTCCAGTGCTTTCTTTTCTGTCACGCCATCCAGACCATGCTCGGCAAGAATGGTTCCCGTTATATCCTGAGTGTCCGTTGTTCTGCCAAGAAGCAGGACCGTCTCATATGTCTTGTCCTTATCTGTGAGCAGATCGCATATCTTCGTAGCCCTGCCCAGACAGACAGGAAGCACCCCTTCCGCGTCGGGATCAAGGGTGCCTGTGTGTCCGATTTTCTTCTGTCCCACAATACCGCGCAGACGCGCGACCACATCATGGGATGTATATCCTTTTTCCTTATATATATTCAGTATTCCATTGATCATCGCTTTTTATCCTGTCTGTCGCCGTGGTCAAGCTGAAGCGCGATCCGGGCAGTGATATTATTGATCACGTCATGGCTTGAGCCCTTCATCGTAACCCCTGCCGCGCGCGCATGCCCGCCGCCGCCAAAATGCTTCGCGATCACACTGACGTCCACCCTGCCTTTTGACCGCAGGCTGACCTTAAATTTCTGCGGTTCCACTTCATGGAGAAAAATCGCTGTTTCCACGCCTTTTGTCTGGCGGAGCTGGCTAACGATGCCCTCCAGGTCTGATGGCTGAGCCTGGAAAAACCGCATGGATCGCTGCCGGATCACGGACACAATACAGCGCTTATCCATGATCAGCATGCTCTCCAAAAGCGCCCTCCCCAGAATCTGATTCTGGATATAGGTCTTTTCATAATAGGTCTTTTCGATGATTTCACTTCCGTTGATTCCTTTTCGCATCAGTTCTGCCGCGATCTCCATTGTCTCAGGAGATGTGCATGAATACTGGAACACCCCGGTATCATGCGCGATTCCCATATAGAGCGCTTCTGCTGTCTCCCTGCTGATCTTTTCCCTGTCAAGCAGTGTAAAAATCAGCTCTGAAGTAGAGCTGGCGTCCGGGACAATATAATTGTGGTCCGCGAATGCTTCATTGCTGATATGATGGTCAACGCACAGTGTCTCCCCTGCTTTCTCGAACAGCGGCACTGAAAATCCAAGCCGCTTTTCGTCTCCGCAGTCCAGGCAGATAAAGAGGTCATATTCATCGTCTTCCACAATCTGGTTCTTGACCTCATCCGTCCCGCTGATCATACGGTAAGCTTCCGGAATCTCTTCCAGATAGACGTCCGTATGTATCTGCGGGTACTGCTCTTTTAAATACAGATACAGTCCCATACAGGAACCGATGCAGTCGCCGTCCGGGCGGACATGTCCGCCCAGCGCCACCCTGCTTCTGCCTTTTAATAACTCTTCTAATACAATTGTCATATTAATTCTCAGCTCCATTCTCTGAATCTGCTGTCACTTCATCGATCTTTCTGCTGATATTTACTCCATATTCAATCGACTGATCCAGGATAAATCGGATCTCCGGGGTGTTGCGCATATTGATGGTGCGCGCCAGTTCGCGGCGGATATACCCCTCCGCGCTCTGGAGCCCCTTCAATGTATCCTGCTGTGCCTTCCCGTCGCCCAGAACGCTGATATATGCTTTACATGTCTTCAGATCCGGAGCCACTTCGACAGCCACCACGGAAGTCATTGGCGCCACCCGGGGATCTTTGATCCCTCCGCGCAGGATATTGCTCAGTTCTCTCTGGACCTCAGCATTTACTCGTGTGTTTTTAATACTGTTTTTTCTCATCGCTGCTCCTTCTTTCTGACTGATACAGGCTTATTTCCTCTCGGTCTCAACCATCTTATATGCCTCGACCTCGTCGCCTTCTTTGATGTCACTATAATTTTCAAATACAAAACCGCATTCATATCCGGCCCTTACTTCTTTTACATCGTCCTTGAAACGCTTGAGGGATGCCAGAGGACCGTCAAATACGACAATTCCGTCGCGGACCAGACGGACAGAACAGTTCCTCTCGAAAATTCCGTCTTTCACATAAGCACCCGCGATCGTGCCCACACCGGACGCCTTGAATGTCTGGCGTACCTCCGCATGGCCCAGTATCTTCTCCTCAAATACCGGATCGAGCATTCCCTTCATCGCCGCCTCCACATCTTCGATGGCATTGTAGATGACGCGGTACAGCCTTAAATCCACGCCCTCTCTGTCCGCGATATCTTTGGCTGTCGCGTCCGGGCGCACGTTAAATCCGATAATAATGGCATTGGACGCAGACGCCAGGATCACGTCAGACTCGTTGATGGCACCCACGCCTCCATGGATCACCTTGACAACCACTTCTTCGTTGGACAGCTTTAAGAGGCTCTGCTTGAGCGCTTCCACGGAGCCCTGAACATCCGCCTTCACCACGATATTGAGCTCTTTCAGGCTGCCCTCCTGGATCTGATTGAACAGATCGTCAAGAGACATTCTGGACTTGGTCTCATCCAGCAGTTTCACTTTATTCTGCGCGATGAACGTCTCCGCGAAGTTTCTGGCCTCCTTCTCAGAATCGCATCCAACAAATACCTCGCCCGCGTTCGGGACATCGTTTAATCCGAGGATCTCTACCGGCTGGGATGGCCCCGCCTCTTTGACCCTTCTTCCTTTGTCGTCCATCATGGCGCGCACGCGGCCGTGAGCGCTTCCCGCCGCGATGGCGTCTCCCACATGGAGAGTGCCTTTCTGGACGAGTACAGTCGCCACAGAGCCCTTGCCCTTGTCAAGCTCCGCCTCAATCACAAGTCCTCTCGCGGAACGGTCCGGATTCGCCTTCAGCTCCATCACTTCCGCTGTCAGAAGGATCATCTCAAGAAGCTCCGGAATCCCCTCTTTTGTATGAGCGGACACCGGGACAAATACGGTACTTCCGCCCCAGTCCTCCGGTATCAGTTCATACTCTGTCAGCTCCTGCTTCACTCGCTCGATATTTGCGCTGGGCTTATCGATCTTATTGATTGCCACAATAATCTCAATTCCCGCGGCCTTGGCATGGTTGATCGCTTCCACAGTCTGAGGCATCACGCCGTCATCCGCCGCGACCACAAGGATCGCGATATCTGTAGAATTCGCTCCACGCATACGCATGGCAGTAAACGCCTCATGCCCCGGAGTATCCAGGAAGGTAATCTTCTCCCCGTTGATCTCTACCACATAAGCCCCGATATGCTGGGTGATGCCGCCCGCCTCGCGGTCTGTCACATTGGAGTGGCGGATCGCGTCCAGAAGGGAGGTCTTTCCATGGTCGACATGGCCCATAACACAGACAACCGGCGGACGCTTCTCCATCACTGCCTCGTCTTCTTCCTCCTCTTTTAAGAGCTCCTCGATCACATCCACAACCTCTTCCTTCTCGCAGAGCACTTCGAATTCCATGGCAATCTCTTCCGCTGTGTCAAAGTCAATCTCCTGATTAACAGTCACAATCTTGCCCTGCATGAAGAGTTTCTTCACGATCACAGAAGGAACTACTTTCATTTTATCCGCCAGCTCTTTGATCGTGAGGACTTCCGGAATTACGATCTGCTTGATCTTCTCCTCTTTCTTTTCCTCCTGTTTCTGCTGCGGTTTCTTGGCCTCTGTCACCTGTTTCTGCTTTCTGCCTTTCTTTCCTTTGCCGTCAAACGCTTCATCTCTGTACTCTTTCTTTCTGTTATCGCGCTCTTTATCCTTTGCTTTATTTCTCTGGCTCTTCTGCTGCTCCACAATCGGGGTGCCCATCTCTTCCCTGCGGGAATCTCTTCTCTCTCCTCGCGGGCCTGCTCCGCCCGGTCTCTGGTCGCGTCCGCCCCTCTCCGGACGGCCCTGTCTCCCTTCGCCGAATGAGCGCCCTCCCTGAGGCCTGTCAGAACGGTTCGGACGGTCGGAACGTGCCGGACGGTCTCCCACCGGACGGCCTTCCCCTGTCGGGCGGGCTCCCTGTGCCGGTCTCTCCGGGCGTGCCGGACGGTCTCCTGAAGAACGGCCTTCCCCTGTCGGACGGGCTCCCTGTGCCGGTCTCTCCGCGCGCGCCGGACGGTCTCCCGACGGGCGGCCTTCTCCTGCCGGGCGGGCTCCCTGTGCCGGTCTCTCCGGGCGTGCCGGACGGTCTCCTGCCGGACGGCTTTCCCCTAATGGACGGCCTTCCCCTGCCGGACGGGCTGTCTGCGCCGGACGCTCTGCGCGTACCGGGCGTTCTCCCGACGGACGGCCTTCCCCCGTCGGGCGCGCTGCCTGTGCCGATCTCTCCGGGCGTACCGGACGGTCTCCTGCCGGACGTGTCCCCTGTGCCGGGCGGCTTCCCGGCTGTCCCGGGCGTGTTCCCTGTGCCGGACGGGCTCCCGGCTGTCCCGGCCGCCCCGGTCGCTGCGCGGGACGGCTTCCCTGGATGCGGCTGCTGTTCCTGGAATTCTGAGGACGGATGACAAATGCAAGATTCTTCTTCTTAGGCGCCGCCTCTTTTGCCTCTGCCGCTTCCGGCTTCGCCGCTTTCTCTGTCCCCTTTCCGGAGTGCTCCCTCCGGATCTCCTCAGCCACACTGTCCTCCAGCGAGCTCATATGATTTTTCACTTCAACATTTTTCTTCTGCAGAATTTCAATGAGTTCTTTATTTTCTATTCCCAGCTCTTTCGCAAGCTCGTGTACCCTCATCTTCGTCATATTCAACTACCTCCTTTATGCAATATCCTCTCGGTTTTTAAGCTCTTTTTGAATCCCGTCTGCAAATCCTTCGTCCAATATCGCCAGAGATGCACGGAATTCCTTTCCCATTGCATGCCCTAAGGTATCTTTATCTCCGTAAAAACAAATTGGAACTCTGTAAAATTTACACATATCCCGAAATTTCTTCTTTGTGTTCTCCGATGCGTCTGACGCGACAATCACCAGCTTCGCCTTCCCTGACTTTGCCTCGCTCTCCGTCATCATCTCGCCGCTGGCGCACCTTCCCGCTTTCATCGCAAGCCCGATCAGAGACAGGATCTTATCTCTATTCGCCAATCTCTCCCATCTCCTTTTCCAGTCTGTCATACACGTCCTGCGGGATTTCCTGCTTAAAAGAACGTTCCAGCCCTTTACTTTTCGCCGCCCTGCGGAAACAGGAAAGAGATCTGCACAGATAAGCGCCGCGCCCGTTTTTCTTGCCCTCGGCATCCACAACGAAGTCTCCGCCTTCCGTCCGCAGAATGCGCATCAGTTCTTTTTTCGGTTTCATCTCACCGCAGCCCACGCATTTTCTCATCGGGATCTTTTTCTTTACTGCCAAATGATTCCACTCCTTCAGACTCTCACTTAATTTTCTGTCTCAATGAACTCGATCTCTTCCGTATCATCCAGGCCGCCGCTCTCATCATACGGTCCGCTGTAACTGTCATCGTAGTCCTCATCATATTCGTCATAGCTGTCGTCCTCATACGCGCCATCCTCGACATACTCATCCTCATAGTCACCGGTATAGCCTTCCTCACCCATAAGTCCCATCTGTTCCATGTAGTTCTCCGGAAGGTCTCCCGCCTCAATGGCCTGCGTCTCACTCTTAATATCGATCTTATATCCTGTCAGGCGCGCCGCCAGCCTTGCGTTCTGCCCCTCTTTTCCGATGGCGAGTGAGAGCTGGTAATCCGGCACAATGACACTTGCCGCCTTCTCCTCCGGGTCCGCCATAACAGAAATCACTTTTGCCGGGCTTAAGGCATTCTCGATCAGAAGGGCCGGGTTCTCATCCCAGTTGATAATGTCGATCTTCTCTCCGCGCAGCTCCTGTACCACCGCGTTTACCCTGGCGCCGTTCATTCCCACGCACGCCCCTACCGGGTCTACGTTCGGATCGTTGGACCACACAGCCATCTTTGTGCGGGAGCCCGCCTCCCTGGCAATGCTTTTGATCTCCACGATGCCTTCCCTCACCTCGGAAACCTCTGCCTCAAAAAGGCGTTTTACCAGTTCCGGATGGGTGCGGGATACGAGGATCTTTGGTCCCTTCGGGGTATTCTTCACTTCCACCACGTACAGTTTAATGCGCTCTGTTGGTTTGAACGCCTCGCCTTTGACCTGCTCGTTCTCTGTAAGCATGGCATCCGCTCTTCCAAGGTTGATGCTGATATTCTTTCCTACATAGCGCTGTACAATACCAGTCACAATATCCTTCTCTTTCTCAAAATACTGATCAAATACAACTTTTCTCTCTTCCTCCCGGATTTTCTGGAGGATCAGGTTTTTCGCGTTCTGTGTGGCAATGCGTCCGAATTCCTTTGACTGTACCGGAATCTGGGCCACGTCGCCGATCTGGAGCGCTGAATCGATCTTTTCCGCGTCCTCAAGGCTGATCTCCAGCGCGGGTTCTGTTACTTCTTCGACCACTTTCTTTTCCGCGTACACTGCATAGTCGCATGTGTCCCTGTCCATAATGACCTTGATATTCTCCGCGGTCCCGAAATGGTTTTTACAGGCGCTGATCAATGAGTTCTCAATCGCGTCCATCATCACGTCTCTGCTGATGTTCTTCTCTTTCTCAAGGATCGTCAATGCTTCCATTAACTCTGTGTTCATTTTTTCCTTCCTCCTAAAATTAAAAATCCAAAGCCAGACGGATCAGGGCAATGTCTGATCTTTCAAATGTCTGTTCCGCCCCATCCTCATATGTGATGGTAACCGTATTTTCATCATATTCTTTCAGTATTCCCACAAATTCCTTCTGCCGGTCGATGGCCCGGTAAGTCCGGATCTCCACTTCCTCCCCCAGGCTCCTCTTAAAATCCTTCTCTTTCTTGAGCGGCCTGCCGAGCCCCGGGGAACTCACCTCAAACACATAGGAATCCGGGATATAATCCTTCTCATCCAGGATGTCAGAGAACTGCCTGCTGACCGCCTCGCAGTCATCCACCGTGATGCCGCCGGGCTTGTCGATATAGGCGCGCAGGTACCATGTTCCGCCCTCTTTGACATACTCCACATCCACCAGTTCAAATTCCAGAGCCGTCACAATGGGCTCCAAAAGCTCTTCCGTCTTCTGTTCGTATTCTTCTTTTCTGGACACGCTGTACTTCCTTTCCCACCAACAAAGAAGAGTGAACTTTCGTCCACTCTTCTGCCGGAATCATTATGTAACTATTGGCTAGTATATCACTTATTTTCTGATCGCGCAAGACATTTAACCAAATTTGCCCAAATTTCCAAATTTGTCTGAATTAGAAGAAATCTTTTTTCTTGATGATCCTTCCGCCAATATACAGCATGACACCTGTCAGGACCACACATACCGCCAGACATTGAAGTGCATTTACTCCGCTGCCCATAAATCTGTCATAGCGCAGCAGCATCAAATAATTAAAAATCAAAAACGGGGACCGAAAGAACACCGAGCCTGCCAAAACAGCCACCGGCACCATAAATCCGGCTGCGGCATTGATTTTCACAGACAGAACACACTGAACGCCTGCCATCGCATTCAAGACGGCAAGGGACATGACCGCCACTCCCAGGACAAGTCCCGCTGTATGTACGCCTTCCATCATCAGTCCGTTGTATTCCTGCTGAAACTGTATGTTAATCCCCTGTATCCCTGCCCCTGAAACAATACTGTATAGGAAAAAAGCCAGGAGGGAAACCGCAATGTAAGCTGCTGATTCCAGAAAAATTCGACCCATGCACCCTATCCACCATTGTCCCCTTGTCTTCTTTCTCAGCAGAATCTGATGTTGATAGCCGGAAAAACTGCTGCTGATCCTTTTCGCTGTGAATGCGAAAAACGAAATAAAATACAGAGACCATAATGCCGGAATATGAAACGGGATCTGCACCGATCTCACATACGGCATTGTCCCTTTATAAAACTCGATCAAATAATCCGCCGCAGACAGGCTGATCTCCCCGCCGCGCATCTGTTCCAGAGCCTGAATATTTATCTGAAAATAACGGCAGGCAGTCAGCACAATGCATACTGGAATCAGATATTTCCAGGCGGAGACAGCTGCTGTTGTTTTAAGCTTCCTCACATGATCCTCCTGTTTCTATAATTCTAAAATTGTTTTTATCGGATAAGAAGAAAATGTAAGCCAGAACTCCCGGCTGTCGATCTGTTCCCACTGCCGGTCTGTAAATTGATAGGCGAGTACTTCAAACAGATAGGAAGCCTCCATCCTCTGCCCTGCCTCAAGCTCTGGCATCACAGATCCATAGTTCTCCATATCCGCACTTCCCAGAAAACTTGAAATCGAAGCGGAATACCCCAGACTCTCCATGTTCAGTGCTGTCAGGTCACACTGCTTCGCCTCTTCTGTCTTATTTTCCAGAATCACAGAAACTTTCCTCAGCTGCGCTTCCAGAAAAGGGGATTCCCCTCTTATCGCATAGAGAGCTTCCCTCTCTTCATCACTCAGTATTTCCCAGCCTGTCACTGTAAGAAAGACTCCGTCCTGAATCTCCACTTCCTGCCCGGCATCAATCCGTTCCACAGATGCCGCCGGATATTTCCGGTTAATTCGGATATATCCCGTTGTAAAAATAGCAGCCAGTATTAGGACAAGCACGGCTGCTGTCACTTTCTTTTTCATACACATCTCCTATCATACGATATGGTCTTTGATCTCTCCCCGGTCCATCTTGTATATCTCATCCGCCGCCTCTTCAAGAAGCTCAGAAGCATGACAGGAGATAATCACCAGGGCGCCCCGCTCCTTCTCCTCTTTTATAAGCTCCCACAGCCGTTTCTCGCTCTTTTCATCAAGCGCATTGGCCGGCTCATCTAAAATAACGATATCCGGCTTTTCCATAATCGCTGCCGCAATTCCAAGCTTCTGCTTCATCCCAAGAGAGTACGTCTTATATTTTTTGTCCATTACCTCTTCCAGGCCGACTCTTTTCAGCGTTTCAATGATCTCCATCCTTCCCGCCGTCTTTTTTATGGACGCCAGTACCTCCAGATTCTGAAAACCTGTGTAAGAGTTCAAAAAGCCCGGCTTTTCAATCAAAATGCCGATGCTTTTGGGGAAAGACATCTCTTTTCCTAATTCTTCTCCATCTATTATTACGTTACCTGATGTAGGAAGCACGAGACCGCATATCACTCTCATAAGCATGGATTTGCCGCATCCGTTCTTTCCCTGGAGCCCGTAGACCCTGCCCCTCTCCATTGAAATCGTGATATTCTTTAAAACTTCTTCCGCACCGATCTGTTTGCTGATATTTTGTATCTCTAAAAACATATTTTATTCCCCCGCATTCATTTCTCCGTATAAGTCTTTCTTTCTGATAAAACGCGCTTCCACAGCGTACTCTGCCAAGATCACGAATAGTCCCAGCAGAAAGGCCCCTCCCATCCTCACCGGAGAGTTCCAGGACACCATCTGGACCGAAAAAATCTGGTAATACCCGTCGAACTTCCAGGAGGAGATCCCCGCCAGCAGAACAAGCACAATCCACAGAGCCGGCATATATCTGGGACTCCAGAGCAAAAACTCCATAAGCATGAGGACCTGTACAAACTTCACAAGATACATTCCGAAGATCATAGCGAGGATTACAAGGAACCCCACCTCATCCCCTGTACCGGTCCGCGAATAATACAGACTGTCGATCTGATCCCAGTTTATAAAACTACCTGTCATTATTCTTGCAAACACGGTCTCCACAGCCAGCATGACCACTGTGATAATGACCGCATATCCAAAACCTTCCCAGATCTGCTTTCGAAACATCTTCTTCCTATCCCCGTACCGCATAAGCCGCTGAACGTTTAAACTGTCCCTGCCGGATTTCATAACGAGAAAGATGAAAATCGGAAACAGCATGATTCCAAAGTGAACCTGCCCCTGAAAAATAATCAGAGCGTCCGCCGCGCTGATCTTCACATGGTAAAACTGCAGGTAGGAATCATACAGTCCCCGGCAGCTCCCGTAAGAAAAAAACACAATCCATATAAGAATAAGGGCCAGGAGTTTCCTTTCTTTATAAAAGCCATCCATAACACTGCGAACATGCCATTTTACATCAGAAAACATCTTCCCGTTCTCCTTTTTGCGTGAAAATAATCCAGGTCCCCAGAAGACCCAAAGCCAAGTAAATTAGGAAAACCCACGGATTCAGAATCCCGCAGCCGGCCTGTCCCATATATACAATGGAATACTCCCGCACACCAAGGAGATCACACCCCGCATAGATAATTAACTGGATGAAAAACGGAATCACCGCGATCACGATCTTATAGTCTGAGAGAAAGCTGACTGCCAGTGTTATACACGCGAAGATCCCTCCGATTAAAAAATCAATCAAAAGGAAGATTAAAATATAAATCAGAGGATGAGAAAAATATACACTGCTGAACAGATTCCCCGCACTGATTCCATTCTGCGGATAAATGGTTGAAGGGACAAGATTCGGGACCAGGGCCATACAGCAGAGTACATTCAGAAGCAGGGGGACCACAACCGCTGTCCCTCCTGATAGAAAAGCCGCGATGTACTTTGCGCGCAGGAATGTTTTCCTGCTGCATCTGATATAGATACTTTTTATAAATCCACTTTCCGAATCTGTAAAATATGATGTGCCAAATGGCAGCATTGCAAGAACCGGCATCAAAAGAAAAAAGAGAAACACCTCAAGGTTGGCGCCGTTTCCCGCCATCCAGGTTCCCGAGACATAGGCTGGCGAAAGGATCGGGCTTCTTCCGAAATCCAGCATTTCATTTCTAAAATAAGCGGGAATCTGATCCTGGATCACCTGCGCGATCGACAGAGCACAGCCGATCAATAACGCCAATAACATGCCCTTGTTCTTGAATGCACGTCTGAATTCTATTTTTAAAAGACCTTTCATATATACTCCTGCACAAGCGGCATCGGCCGCCGTATTTTAGTTTAAAATGATCCACCTGCGGACCTCTGTGTCAAGCTTGTTCAGATCATCGTCTGACATTCCAGTATGATTGATGCTCAAGTAAAATCCATCACTAAATGACAAAAGATCATCCTGAACAATATAGATCAGCCGCTCTTTTCTCGTTTCTTTTCCTATAAAAGTTTCTTTAAACGCATCCTTATTTCTTTCTTTTACTACATTTGCCGCAAGGTCAACCATATCAATCACTCCGCCTGTGTAAGATTCCTCCGCCCCCTTAAGGCGCAGACGTATAAATCCCCACAGCGCTTGGGTAACTTCTGTATCCCGGAGATTTTCCACAGTTATGTCAACTACAACATAGGAATAATCGTTCATAAGATTCATATTTTCGTCGTACTGCGCGTCAGGATATTCTGTCAGCTGATAATTCCCAGGATTCTGCTTGGTAACCTGCCAGGAATCAACGGTGTACGCATATGGCAGATTGCGGATAGTCCTGCCCGTTGAGACAACATACCTTGCATCTACTTCATGATCTAAATGATCAGACAGATATTCTGCCAGTTCTTTCGAAGCTTCATCTGGTTCTTGGTCCTGGACCGCTATGGAAGTGTCCATACCATCAGTATCCGTGACTTCTGCTAAAGTCGGAGCGTCTTTGTCTGGTCTCCCGCCCCTGAAATAAACGATACAAAGAACAGCCATCACTACGGCCGCCAGAATTACAATTATCGATATTATTGTTTTTTTCAATTGAATAAATCTCTCCCTCTTTTTAAGAAAGCTGCCCTCGTTAACGAAGGCAGCCCATGATATATCAATATTTTCTATGAATAATTTATTAAATACCAGGGTGATTTCATATACTATCGGGACTCCAATAACCATATATTGTCGCCGGATTACTATTCGCAGGTTCAATCAGCAAGTAACAATTGAGTTTCCCACTTTCTTTTACTAAATTAGGAATATAATACTGCTGACCTACTCCTATATAGTAAGAACTCGCCCCGTAAGTATAATTTGTCGTATCACTATAAACCGAAAATACGCAGGTATATTTCCTTTGTGATATACATAACAAGAAGTGTAATCCCACTTTTCTTCAGGGGCAGTCTGTCCCCACAAACCGCCAGTTGAATTATATGCATAGAACCTATCAGTTATATTTCCTACTGCAGACACACCCTGCGTAATTCCACTAACTAAGACTACACCCAAAAGAGCGCCGAACGATATCTTAGCTCTTTTCCCCAGTTTCAAAAGCACTTTTTCTTCATATTCTCTTCCTCCTTTTAAAGATTCCGAGAACACCACATCAATTGAATTTAATATAATACAAAATCGTCATCATTGTCAATATTACTTTTTATAACATTTTTTATTTGTGCATATATACCAATCTTTTTAGTTGTTAATGTTTTTACATTCCGCTGGCAATTCGAATTGTTTAACCTTGCAGAACTAAATAATAATTCTTAAAACCTCTCATGATAAAGGTATGCTAATGTAGATTATCCCCGGTATTTTGTCCCATTTCCGTCCCGCTTTGCCGCTCTTAACCGGTTCAGGGCAACTTCCTTCTCTCTGTAAAGGATCTTTGTCTCCGTCCCTTCCTCAAACAGATATACATTCTCCAGTTCGTCCTTCTTCTGAAGCCGGATGCCCCGCACGCCCAGCGCCGCTTTCTTTTTTACCGGCACTTCCGAAGACGGAAAGCGCAGGAAATATCCGTTCTTTGTCTGAAGCACTATATTCTGACTGTCATTAACTACCTTTACCGCGATCAGCGCGTCATCCTCCTGGAGCTTTGTCGCCGCGATTGTCCGCTTTGACACTTGGAATTCGGACCCTTCTACTTTCTTGACCATTCCCTGCGCTGTGGCGAAGAGAAGATTCGCGAACCGCATCTGTTCCGCGTCACAGACCATAACAATCTGTTCCTCACTGGACGAATAATTGCTCACATTATCAATCGGTGTCCCCTTGTCCCGGAATCTGCCGTAGGGCAGGTCAAGCATTTTCACCTGATGCATCCTGCCAGTGTCTGTAAAAATACACAGCTTCCCGGTATTCATACAGTGGACAATGTATTTATTCTCACTGTCCGCCGCCTCTTTATTTCTTTCATACACGGAGAGGTCCACAGTCTTGGCATACCCGAAGCGGTCCATAAGGAAGACCACTTCCTGCTCTTCAATCTTTTTCTCCTCAAAGACCGCCTCCTCCGCATTCTCAACGACCGTGCGCCGCTTCCGCGCGTATTCCTTTTTAAAAGCGTCCAGCTCTTCGATAATCACGCCCGCCATGGAATCATAATTATTCAGGATATCCTCATACCGCGCGATATTTTTCAGGGTCTGCTCGTGCTCTTCGATCAGAGCCTGGACTTCCAGCCCGATCAGACGGTACAGACGCATCTCGAGGATGGCTGTTGCCTGGCGTTCGGTAAACCGGAGCATGGCCGCCATTTTCTTGGAGATCTTTGACTTAAATGTGATATTGTCCGTCACGCCGTTTACCAGGCAGGCGCGGGCGTCTTTGACGGATTTACTTCCTCTGAGGATCTCAATAATCAGGTCAATTACGTCGCAGGCCTTGATCAGGCCCTCCTGCACTTCGCTCTTCTCCTGTTCTTTTGCCAGAAGCGTTTTATATTTACGGGTTGAGAGCTCAAACTGGAAATCCACATGGTGTTCGATGATTTTCTTAAGTCCCAGTGTCTCCGGACGTCCGTCAGCCACAGCGAGCATATTCACGCCAAAAGTATCTTCCAGTCGGGTCTTTTTGTAGAGCATGTTCTTTAAGTTTTCCGCGTCAGCTCCTCGCTTCAGTTCCAGAACGATCCGAATTCCTTCTTTGGAAGACTGGTTAGAGATGTCCACAATATCCGTCGTCTTTTTCGTCTCCACAAGATTTGCCACATCATTTAAGAATTTACCGATACCCGTCCCGATCATCGTATAGGGGATCTCGCTGATGACAAGCTGTTTCTTTCCGCCTTTGAGCTCCTCAATTTCAACCCTTCCGCGGATTTTGATCTTCCCCTGGCCGGTCTCATAGATGTTCAGGAGGTCATCCTTATTTACTACAATGCCGCCTGTGGGGAAATCCGGTCCCTTCACATATTTCATAAGCTGCCGGGTGCTGATCTGGTCATTTTTCATGTAGGCTTTTACCGCGTCAATGACCTCTCCCAGATTGTGAGTGGGGATACTGGTGGCCATGCCCACGGCAATCCCTTCCGCGCCGTTTACCAAAAGATTCGGTACACGCACCGGAAGTACCAGGGGCTCCTTCTCTGTCTCATCAAAATTAGGGCCAAAATCAATGACGTTCTTATCCAGGTCACCCAGGCAGACTTCCTGGGTGAATTTCGTAAGCCGTGCCTCTGTATAACGCATGGCCGCGGCTCCGTCTCCTTCGATGGAGCCGAAATTGCCGTGCCCGTCCACAAGAGTCTGGCCTTTCTTAAAGTCCTGGGCCATGACAACCAGTGCCTCATAGATCGAGCTGTCTCCGTGGGGATGGTATTTACCCATGGTGTCTCCCACAATACGGGCACATTTACGGTAGGGCTTATCGTAACGGATGCCCAGCTCATACATATCGTAGAGGGTCCTGCGCTGTACCGGCTTCAGGCCGTCTCTCACATCCGGCAGGGCGCGGGCAATAATTACGCTCATGGCATAATCAATATATGACTTTTTCATAAGGTCGGAATATTCGGTCCTTATGATCTGTGATTCACTGTTCATTCCTCATTCTCCTTTGTCAGATGTCCAGTTCTGCCTCTGTGGCGTTCTCGTAGATAAACGCGCGCCTTGGCGGTACTTCTGTTCCCATCAGCATCTCCGTCACCCCGGACGCCATCCTTGCATCCTCAATCTCAACCAGCTTAAGCAGCCGCCTGTCGGGGTCAAGCGTTGTCTCCCAGAGCTGTTCCGCGTCCATCTCCCCGAGTCCTTTATACCGCTGGAGCGTGAAGGGGCCTTTGTGGGTCTTTCGGTATCTCTCCAGTGCCTTGTCATCGTAGAGGTATTCTTCTTTCCCTGTTTTTGGCATGGCTTTATAAAGAGGCGGCATGGCGATGTACACGTGCCCTTCGTAGATGAGTTCCGGCATAAATCGGTAAAATAAGGTGAGCAGGAGTGTGGAAATATGGGCGCCGTCCACGTCCGCATCGGCCATAATGATGATCTTATCATACCGCAGCTTTGTAATATCAAAATCATTGCCGTATCCTTCTGAGAATCCACAGCCAAAGGCATTGATCATTGTCTTTATCTCCGCGTTGGCAAGGATTTTATCAATGCTCGCCTTCTCTACATTCAGGATCTTTCCACGGATTGGGAGGATGGCCTGAAAATTCCGGTCCCTGGCTGTCTTCGCCGATCCGCCGGCAGAATCTCCCTCCACGATAAAGATCTCACATTTTTTCGGGTCGCGGCTCTCACAATTGGCAAGTTTCCCATTACTGTCAAAAGAATATTTCTGTTTGGTGAGCAGATTGGTCTTTGCCTTTTCTTCGGTCTTTCGGATCTTCGCCGCTTTTTCCGCGCTGGAGAGCACTGTTTTTAATGTGTCCAGATTCCGGTCAAAATACCGCACAATCTCCTCGCCTGTCACCTTGCCCACGGCTTTGGCGGCATCCGGGTTGTCCAGCTTTGTCTTTGTCTGTCCCTCAAAGCGCGGGTCCGGATGTTTAATAGACACAATGGCAGTCATGCCGTTTCGGATGTCCGCTCCGGTAAAATTGGCGTCTTTTTCCTTCAGAATGCCAAGTTCCCTGGCATACTGGTTCATGACCGTGGTAAAGGTGGTCTTAAAACCGGTCAGGTGGGTTCCGCCCTCCGCATTATAGATATTGTTGCAGAAGCCCAGCACATTCTCATGGAACTCATTGACATACTGCAGTGCCGCTTCCACCTCTATCCCATCTGCTTCTCCTTTAAAATAGACCGGGTCATGAAGTGTCTCTTTCTTTCTATTCAAATCACGGATATAGCCCAGAATCCCGTCCGGTTCATGGTACACAATATGTTCCAGCTGATCCAGCCGCTTGTCGTCAAATGTAATCGTAAGTTCCGGGTTCAGGTATGCGGTCTCATGGAGCCTGCTCTTGACTTCCTCCGCCCGGAACCGGGTTTTCTCGAAGATGGTGTCATCCGGGAGAAAGTTTACTGTTGTCCCTGTTTTCCTAGTTTTCCCAATCTTCGGCAGAAGCCCGTCCTCAAGCTCGATCACAGGGACTCCTCTCTCATAGCGGTCATGGTGGATATACCCGTCTTTACTGATCTTTACATCCATATAGGCAGAAAGCGCATTTACCACCGATGAACCCACGCCGTGGAGTCCTCCGCTTGTCTTATACGCCGCGTCGTCGAACTTACCGCCCGCGTGGAGTGTCGTATATACGATCCGGGCCGCGGAGACTCCCTTCTGATGCATGTCCACCGGGACGCCGCGGCCATTGTCCGACACCGTGGCGGAGCCGTCTTTTTCCAAGGTTACATGAATCTCAGAGCAGTATCCCGCCAGATGTTCATCCACTGCGTTGTCCACGATCTCATAGATCAGATGGTTCAGTCCCTTCGTGGATACACTTCCAATATACATACCCGGACGCTTTCTGACCGCCTCCAGCCCCTCAAGCACCGCTATGCTGCCCGCATCATATGTATGATTACCTGCCATTTCCATTCTCCTTCTTTGTCCGCGCAGGAAAACGCAGGACTCTTCCTGACCCTGCACAGAAAACGATTTCTTTCCCATGCCCCGCGAAAACGCAGGGCATACCATTACATACTATATCACCAGTTCTTGGGATTTGTAAACAAAAAAATGTACCTCCGCCGAAGCGCTCCGTTCATTCTAGAATCACGTGTTCCAGCGTATCCGCCAGCACCTCCATGGCATTCCTCATCTCTTCCACCGTATTGGTCTGCGCCCCAGCCTCAATGAGCAGCGACTTGGGCAGCAGGTGAAGATTATACCGGTATGCCCGCAGATAGATGTGGCGGACAAATCCGGGATGAAGGCTCTCCGAGGCCAGCTGCATCTGCAGAGAAAAAGCGAGGTTATCCTGTATGTAGGGATTATAGAGATAGTCAATGTCCCCGTTTGCGCGGGTGCGGCTCAGACCGTTAAAGTACATGATCTTCGCGGTGGGCTTTCCGTTAATTTCCGTCACCAGATGGGTGCCCTCCGCCACACCGTCTCTGTGAAGGTCAATGGCGACTTCCAGGGTGGGATTCGCCTCAATCACTGGGCGCACAGAGGCTTCCGCATTCTCATAGGCATTGCTGCGGTCCAGCTGTCCGTTGATGATATCGTATACCCCGGTGTCATGGATGGTCTCAATTCCTCTGGCGTTTAGAAGTTCTGTCAGATACTCTCCCATTCCGACGATGCTTGTGGCGGGATCTCCAGGGGTAGAATCCACGAACTCCTCCTGGGAATGGGTATGGAAGATCATCACTTTGGGGCCGCCCGTAGTGTTATCGATTTTCATGCTCCGGCCCAAAAGGTCGTCCGCGTTGAGCTGCTCAGGTCCAATCATTGTCGAGCTGTCCACGGTATAAAAGTTGCTCAAAAGATAGTCAAAATCTCTTAATTTTTCAATCGACATATCCACGGTCGGCACAGCCGGCTGGGCCGCCGCCTCCGCCTGGTCCGGCTCCCCGATCAGGTTCCCATTCTCATCCACAATATTCTCATCGTTGGCCTGGGCTTCCAGAATCTTTGCCAAGGTCTCTTCGTCTTCGATCGCAGGGCTGGCTTCCGCCTGTTCTTCCGCATAGCTGACAAGAGGAAGCCATGCCAGGGCCTTCTCTTTAATCCATTCCTGGATGCCTCTTCCCGGACTGCGGTTTAAGTATGCCATGCCTGGCATGTACATCTCTTCCGCACCTGTCAGAAGCTCCTTCTGAAAATTATAACGCCAGCTTCCTCTGCTCCCGCCTGCTGTGCCCCAGACCAAACATGCAGCCAAAAGGAGGAGAGGCGCTGCTGTTTTTGTATGATTGAATTTTTTTGACCATATTCCTTCCATAAAAGAGAGCGGCATTCCTTTCCTGCTGTCTTCTGCAATTCTATGCCTGCCGCCGGCCGGTTATGACGGTCAGGTGAAAAGCATGTTGATGGCCTCGGAAATCGTGTGGCTGATGTGGTGGATCAGCTCATCCACATCCTTCGGCGTCACGAACATTCCATTTAAATGAGGAGAAATCAGTTCCTTTACAAATTCGTATTTTTCCCCTGCATTGTAAGAACGAAGCTCCCTTCCCACCCCTTTCAGGGAATCAGACGATTCCAGCGCGCGGATAAAATTTTCCATGGTATCATTTACAATGGTAGCCGCGTCAACCACGGTCGGAACTCCGATGCCGATCACAGGGACTCCCAGGGACTCCCTGGTCATTCCAATGCGGTGATTCCCGACGCCGGAACCGGGATGAATCCCTGTATCCGCGATCTGGACCGTCCGGTTCAGCCTCCTGCTGTTGCGCGCGGCCAGGGCATCGACCGCGATCACAAGATCCGGCTGTGTCTCATTGACGATCCCCCGGACAATCTCAGAACTCTCCATCCCCGTCTGACCCATAACCCCGGGGACAATGGCGCTGATCATATTGGCATGTTCCATGCCCATGGCATATTTTCCATACTCTTTCACAATATGCCGGTTGACCGCAAGATGGTCCGCCACGTAAGGCCCCAGCGCATCGGGCGTAACCTCCCGGTTTCCCAGACCCACAACGAGGATGGACAGGTCGTCTTTCTCTCTGTCTTCTTTCTCGATATTTTTATCAATCAGTTCCCGGATATGCCGGCACACTTCAGACGCGATTTCCATATGTGTATCGTCATCCGGCAGGGCCAGGTTCGGCGTCTCCAGGGTCAGATACGTTCCCGCCGGTTTTCCCATCGCTTTCGCGCCGTTCTCGGTCTCGATCTCCACTCGGGTAATCCGAAGTTCCTTCTCCTCGTCATAGTCTTCCTCCAGCACGACCCCGGGGATTTCTACATGATCTGACTCAAACCGTTCCTTTTCCTCTAAGGCAAGATCTGTCCTCACACTGTAATTCCTCAACATGTCTCATCCTCGCTTTCCCGTATGGTATTTAAAGTCTGACAGCTGTTACTCAGTTTTCTCAATATTTCTCAAAATATGTATTGACAACCCCTTCCAGTTAGCATAAAATAAACGAGTATGTTCCAGCAGAGCGTCCGTGTCCGAATCTGTTGGGACACATGATCTACATTTGAATTTCATGTTATATTTTGGAGGTGTACAGATTGGCTAACATTAAGTCTGCTAAGAAAAGAATTTTAGTAAACGAGACAAAGGCTGCAAGAAACAAAGCAATCAAGTCTAAAGTGAAAACTGCTGTTAAAAAGGTTGAGACAGCTGTTGCCCAGAAAGACGCAGAAGCTGCAAAGAGCGCTCTTCACACAGCAATCGTTGAGATTTCCAAGGCGGGAAGCAAGGGCGTTTACCACAAGAAGACTGTTTCCAGAAAGATTTCTCGTCTGTCAAAAGCTGTAAACGGCATTGCTTAATTATCTGCTTGATCATTGATAGAGAAAAACAGGAGACATCCGCACCGTCAGGCTGATGTCTCTTTTTTCTGCTTTTTTAATTTCTTGAATCAAATGAAATGTGAACACCGGATTAATTTTATCTGCCCTGCCACTTTCTGACCGTACGGGGTGACATCCCGTCTTTTCCTTTGGGAAGAAGCGGAGCATCGGGGTTATACTCTTCCGCGTCAAAACCAAACACAATGAACGGCACTTCGGCAAGCAGAATGAAATACGGTTCCAATTCCTCATAATTCGAAACCCGGTCCGTCAGATAATAAGACATTTTTTTAATTGGCATCATAAGCATGGCCAGATCCAGTTCTTTTCTGTCAATGCCCACACGCAATTTGTTAACTGCGCGATGAGCGGATGAAATATTTCCTGTCTCAAATTCTAATCCCGCTTTGAAAAAAGGTGCATCGGTGCCAAATTCCTTATAGACATCTATCGGACCTCCCTTCTGGGCATTCTCACGAAAATATATAAGCGGTTTTTCTCTGTACCATCCAAATATTTCTTCCAAAATTTGATAGCATTTCTCTTTAATCGGAACAACTCCATTGCAATTTTTACTTGTATTATTCAGGATAAAATGGGCGGAACCAGGAGTCACATTTTTTATTATGGATAACTGGACTTCTTCATACGCTTTTGCTGCTGATGGATTTGTTTCAATGAGACATTTTGCTGCCGCTGAGACAAATAGCTTTTCTATTTTCATTTTATTTTTTCCTTTCTGCCAATAAATCCGAAGCTGATACATTTAATGCATTGGCAAGTTTCTCAATATTGTCAATCGATACATTTCTGTTACACCGCTCAATGTCTGAAATATAAGTGCGGTGCAGCCCGCACAAATCAGCCAATTCTTCCTGGGAAATATGTGCAGTCATTCTGAAAAAGCGAAGATTTTCAGCCATGATTTGACGCAGTACTTTTTGCTGTTGATTGAGCATATGCGTTTCCTCCTTCTGTTGACTGGGTTATTTCAATATGGTACAATCGGATCAGTCTATAAGTCTACAGACGATAAGTTACATGGAGGCGGCATTACTATGCAGTTCTTATCAATTTACGATTTAATAATTTATAAGGCCAAAGACAGACATATGTCAATGGATGATATGTTCTCCTTCTTCAAGGCCCGCAAAATTTCAAAATCCAAACTGACTGCTCTGCGGCAGACCTCTTTTGTTCCGGATGATCCTGTTTTTCAAAATGCTGTTTCAGAGTTTCTGGGAATGAATGAACTTGAAATCGCGCTGTCTATGGGGCATATCCCGGCTGAGTATAGAAAGTCCTATTACGAAAATATTTCACATATTGCTGCGCTGCTGCACAAATCTGCTGAGGATACCTCTGCCAAAACTTTAGAACCTTTTTTTGCGACAGAACTGGGGAGATTATATCATGGTGACTGCATCGAGATTATGAAACGTCTTCCTGATAATTGTGTGGACTTAATCTTTGCTGACCCTCCTTTCAATCTGGGAAAAACATATGACCCCGGCGTGAATGACAATCTGACCATGTCAAAATATATCAACTGGACATATGAATGGTTAGACCAGTGTATTCGAATCCTGAAACCCGGAGGGCGGATCTTCGTATACAACCTGCCCAAATGGTGTACTTATATTGCTGCTTATCTGGGAGAACGGTTGACTTTTTGGGATTGGATTGCCGTTGATATGAAGTTTAGTTTACCGATACAAAACAGGCTTTATCCCGCTCATTATGCGCTCATTTCTTTCATAAAAGGAGTAAAAGCCCGGACTTACCATAATCAGCGTATCCCTTTACAGACATGCAGGCACTGTGGCGGGGAAATCAAGGACTACGGCGGCTACAAGGGAAAAATGAATCCTCTAGGGGTAAATGTATCGGATGTGTGGTCCGATATTTATCCCGTAAGGCATAAAAACAGCAAGAATCGAAAATATAATGAGCTTTCTGTGAAACTATTGGACCGAATCATTTCCATGTCAACGGATGAAGGAGATATCGTGCTTGATCCCTTCGGCGGAAGCGGCACCACATATGCAGTGGCCCAAATGCGGAATCGCCGCTGGATCGGATGTGAGCTGGGAGACTGTGATATTATCAAAAACCGGATCGAAAATCCCAGTCGTGACCAAGAGCAGCTACATAAAATCCAGGAAGAATCCGGCTGCTTGTTTACACAAAAAACAATGAAACTGCGTCAAAAAAACGGATTTTGGATTTAATCTGACGGGGAATCTGCTTCCCGCTAAACAGATTCCCTTAAAATATCACATTATGACCGAAGATATTTAATATATGAAAAAATTCTGACAATTCTCCCGAAAGGGGCCTGACCCCGTTCACAATTTTGCATAACCGAAGCTGTTGACAATCCCATCCAGACGGATGCCGGCCTCGCAGATCGGGCACTCATGGGCATTGTATACGTGGTAGTCCGGGAGGTCGGAGCTTGTGAAGATGGTCTTCACTTCTACTCCCGCCACTTTTGAAATGGCGCTGAAAACCGCGCAGATGCCGCACACTCTGCCTCTGTAATAAAGGACGGATTCAATGGCCTGCATGGTCAGTGTCCCGGTGGCCATAGAGTCCGTAAGGATAAGCACTTGTTTACCCTCAATCATCCTCTGGCTGTTCTCACGGAAGAGAATCTGCCCTGTGAAATCAAACTCCGGTGTGACAACAGATATATTGTTTCCTGCACTCATGGACGCATTCGTCGAATCCGATAATGCCTCTGCCATGAAAGCCCCGATCACTTCGGTATTTTTCAGGCAGACAATGGTATCGACCATCGTGTTCATCATATACTCCGCGGCCAGTGTCCTCGCCGTCTCCCTCGCATTATTATGGCGGGTCTTTACGGTAGACATATCAATATACGTATTGACATGTGAATTCTTCGTCGCGAAATGTCCGCTCAGCATCTTGATTCGTGCCTTGGGGTTCTTCGTTGACCGAAGGTTTACAAATCTTTCATCCATGCTTTTCTCTCCTTTCTGCCCAAATTCTGCATATCGCGCACTCCTCAAAAGTTCTCCCGGATGTGTACATGCTTTGCTTCAGGCTGAAAATCATATCCGTTCGCTGTCTTACGAACCTATTTTACCATATCAGAAGAGAAAAAGCAGTAAATTGTATTAATTTCTATATATTTTCAGATATTTCAAGCTTTCTTATCCTCTTTCAGGCCGGGCCAGACTGTAATCAGCATAGTGATAAAACAGGCCATGCCTCCCACTACATTGGACACCGGCTCCGCAAGAAATACGCCGCTGGTCCCCAGCCCTCCGATCATCGGGAGAAGAATCGTCAGGGGTACCACGATGATCACCTTGCGGAAAAGCGAGAAGAAAACCGCCTGTTTCGGACGGTTCAGCGCCACATAAGTAGACTGCCCGGCAAACTGGAGGGCCATCATGAAGATTCCGCAGAAATAGATCCGCATGGCTGGGATGCCCTCCTGAATCAATCTGCTCTCCTTTGTAAAAAGATGAAGGAAGAATCTTGGTTCAAAGAACAGGACAGCCCACACAAGCAGTGAAAACACGATACATCCGATGCTCATAAACTTGATCGCGGATTTCACACGCCTGCAGCAGCCCGCCCCGTAGTTGTATCCGATGACTGGCTGCGCGCCGGAAGTCAGCCCGGTCACAGGCATGGTAATAATCTCCCGCACAGAGTTTATCACTGTCATTATCCCCACATACAAATCCCCGCCATGGCGCGCGAGCACTGCGTTGCATACGATCTGCACTGTTCCGTTCGTGACAGACATGACAAACCCGGAAGTGCCGAGCAGGGTGATCTCCTTTACAAGCGCCGCATCCAATTTCATCGCCTTTTTCGTCAGTTTCAGCAGCGCCTTCCTTCCTCTTAAAAATCGGAACACCCAGAGAGCGGAAACTCCCTGGGACAGGACCGTCGCCACGGCCGCTCCCCTTACTCCCATACCAAGCCCAAAGATCAGAACCGGATCAAGGATAATATTGAGCACTGCGCCCAGAAGGACCGTCAGCATGCCAGTTTTCCCAAATCCCTGGGCATTGATAAAATGATTCATTCCCAGACTGGTCATCACGAACAATGTACCACATAGATAAACACTGATATACTCATCCGCATACGGATAGACAGCTTTGCTTGCACCAAAGACATATAAAAGCGGCTCTTTAAAAATAAGGCACACCGCCGTCAGAACTGCGCCGGACAAAAGGAGCATGGTAAATGAGTTCCCCATCACTTTCTCCGCACGTTTCTCTTCATGTCCTCCCCGGGCAATCGAACAAAGAGGCGCCCCTCCCATGCCAAACAGATTGGCGAAGGCAGTGATAATCGTAATGATAGGCAGGCAGAGACCGATACCGGTAAGTGCCTGTGCCGACGCCTGCGGGATATGCCCGATATAGATACGGTCAACGATGCTGTACATCACATTGATCAGCTGCGCCATTGTCATCGGAACCGCAAGTTTCAAAATATTGCGCGCGATGCTTCCCTGGCTGAAATCATTCGTATCGCTCCCATCCTGTCTCTTTTCCGGATATGTACTGCCGCCCAAACCTTTTCCCCCTTACTTGAAAAGTACAGCAAGATGCCCGCACGGCACATCAGCCGGCGGGCATATACTTCTAATTTGTAACTGTGATTAGTTGTTGATCAGTTTATCCTCGTCACTCCAGCTGTAGAGCTTGCGGATCTCCTCGCCGATCTTCTCTGACGGGTGCTCAGCGGCAAGCTTTCTCATTGCGCGGAAGTGCGCCTGTCCGCCTGCCTCTGACATATCAAGCAGGAAGTCTTTCGCGAATGTACCATCCTGGATATCGGAAAGGATCTTCTTCATCGCTTTCTTTGTATCCTCTGTGATGATCTTTGGTCCTGTAATGTAATCGCCATACTCTGCTGTGTTGGAGATGGAATATCTCATTCCCGCAAATCCTGACTGATAAATCAGGTCAACGATCAGCTTCATCTCGTGGATACACTCAAAGTATGCATTTCTCGGGTCATATCCGGCCTCAACCAGGGTCTCAAAACCTGCCTGCATCAGGGCGCATACGCCGCCGCAGAGCACTGCCTGCTCACCGAAGAGGTCTGTCTCTGTCTCTGTACGGAAGGTTGTCTCAAGGATACCGGCTCTCGCGCCGCCGATTGCCAGTCCGTATGCCAGGGCTTTATCAAGGGCTTTTCCTGTATAATCCTGCTCTACCGCTACCAGACACGGTGTTCCCTTTCCAGCCTGATACTCACTTCTTACAGTATGTCCCGGTGCCTTCGGAGCGATCATCGTCACGTCAACATTTGCCGGCGGCACAATCTGTCCGAAATGAATGTTGAATCCGTGCGCGAACATGAGCATGTTGCCCTCTTCCAGATTCGGCTCGATGTCGTTCTTATATAATGCAGCCTGCTTCTCGTCATTGATCAGGATCATAATGATGTCCGCCTTCTTAGCCGCCTCTGCCGCTGTGTATACCTCAAATCCCTGAGCCTCAGCCTTTGCCCAGGATCTGCTTCCCTCGTAAAGACCGATGATCACATTGCATCCTGACTCCTTTAAGTTCAGCGCATGCGCATGTCCCTGGCTGCCGTAGCCGATGATTGCGATCGTCTTTCCTTCCAGAAGGGAAAGATTACAATCTTCCTGATAATAAATTTTTGCTGCCATTTTGCATTCCTCCTAAATCATTAAAAATCCACCGGAATTTCCGGTATATATGTATAGTGAAAGGTTCTGCCCTCTTACTACCTCTTCCTGCGCAGCGCCGTCTGTCTGGCGCTGGTCCGGGCTGTTTAAAAATATGCCACGTCGCTGCTTCCTCTGGAGAGCCCTGTAATCCCTGTCCTGGCCAATTCCAGAATCTCGTACCCTTTCAGAAGATTCAGGAAGGCTTCCAGCTTGCTCTGGGTCCCGGTAAGTTCTACGATCAGTGAATCCTCCTCCACGTCTACGATCTTCGCCCGGAAAATATCTGCCACAGAGATGATCTCTCCCCTCTGTGCCGCGGACGCCCGCAATTTCACCATAATCAGCTCCCGGCACACGGACTCGCCGTCTTTTAACACTTTGATGTCCACAACATCCTCCAGTTTCCTGACCTGTTTCTCGATCTGGGACAGAATCAGTTCATCCCCGGATGAGACCACCGTGATCCGCGTAAATCTCGTGTCAGCTGTCATTCCAGCGGTAATGCTGTCAATACTGTATCCGCGGCGGCTGAAGAGCCCTGATATCCGGCTTAAGACACCGGGATTATTGTCTACAAGCAATGAAAATACCTGCTTTCTCATTGTTTTCTCCCTTTCTCACTCAAAAACAGAGTGCAATCTGTTTTGTCTTTTATAATATTACCAAGTGAACATTTCTTTGTCAAGCTGTTACGCACAAATTTATTGCTCTGTTCCTGCCCGCGGTTCTTATTCCTGCTCCGCGATCTTCTCCGCCAGGTCATTAAGATACACCCACCGCTCCATCTTTTCATCCAGGCCGGCCTGCAGCGTTTCCTGCTCTTCCATCAACTCCTTTAATTTAACAGAATTGGTGGCATTCGCCTCCATCTGCCTTTCGATTCTCTCAAGTTTTTCTTCCAGATCCGCGATCTCCCCGTCAATGGTTTCATATTCTCTCTGCTCTTTGTAGGAGAATTTCAGCTTTTGGCGATGATTCTGCTTCCATACTCTCCCGCTCTTTTTCGGATCAGCCGGCGCCTTGGTTTCGCCGCCTCCCGCTTTCGCTGAATCTGACGTGCTCTCCACTGCCGTTCTTCCGATCTTCGCTTCCAGATAGTCCGTGTATCCTCCTTCATACTGAGTCACGTTTCCGTTTCCATCCAGCTCCAGTATCCGGTCCGCGATATTATCAAGGAAATAACGGTCGTGGGACACGGCAATCACAATCCCTGAAAAAGAGTTCAGATAATCCTCAAGAATGGTCAGCGTGGGGATGTCCAGATTGTTCCCCGCCTCGTCGAGGAGGAGCACATTGGCATTCTCTGCCAGAACCCCCAGCAGATACAGGCGGCGTTTCTCCCCGCCTGAGAGTTTTCCGATGGGCGAATACTGCATATCCGGCGTAAAGAGAAACCGCTCAAGCAGCGCGGAAGCACTGATCTTCCCGTCCTTCGTGGTGATATACTCCGCGATATCTTTGACATAATCAATCACCCGCTGTGCTTCGTCCATATGTTGTTCTTCCTGGGCAAAATAACCGATTTTCACGGTTTCACCAACTTCGATTCTCCCAGAATCCGGCTCCACAAGGCCGGCCAGCATCTTCATGACAGTGGACTTCCCGCATCCATTTGGCCCGATGATGCCCAGGCGCTGATTCTTAAGCACAATATAACTGTAATCTTCCAGAATTTTCTTCTCTCCGAAATGTTTGCTCACATGGTGGAGCTCAATTGTCTTCTTTCCCATCCTGGTCTCCACAGACCCCAGCTCCACTGTCTGGTCTGCCAGCGGCGCTTTCCCGTTTTTGAGCGCTTCCAGTCGTTCCAGCCTTGCCCTCTGCTTCGTAGATCTGGCACGGCAGCCCCGCTTTGCCCATTCCAGCTCCATGCGCAGGACGCTCTGGCGCTTCCGCTCAGAGGCAAGCTCCATCTCTTCCCGTGCCGCTTTCATCTCAAGGAACTGGGAATAATCCCCTGCATATCCGTACAGCTTCCCATGGCTGATTTCCAGAATTCGATTGGTGACACGGTCCAGGAAATACCGGTCATGGGTCACCATCAGGACCGTTCCCCGGTATGCACTCAGATATTCCTCCAACCATCCGATCATAGCCTCATCCAGATGGTTCGTCGGTTCATCCAGAAGCAGGACGTCAAAATCTTCTGCCAGAACTTTCGCCAGGACGACCCGCCGTTTCTGCCCGCCGGAAAGAGATTCGATCTTCTGATCCAGCTCTCGGATTCCCAGCTCCAGAAGATTGCTCTCCACCTGCCAGTTCCCGTCACCTCTGTCAAGCGCATAGGAACGGACGCTGGCTCCATCGGGAAAGACAGGGTTCTGAGGCACATAGTCAGTTTTCAGGCCATTCTGCTTTACAATCCGGCCTTCATCAGGGACCTCCTCCCCAGCAATCATCTTAAGCAGGGTCGATTTCCCCGTGCCGTTGATACCCACAATGCCGATTTTATCCCCCTGCTGGATACCAAAGGAGGCATCGCCGTAGATTTCTTTCTCTCCGTAGATCTTGCTGATATGTTCGATATTAATGATATTCATAAAAACTCCTTACCAACTCTTCCCATAATCCTGCGCATACGATCCCTGCGCATAAAAATCATTTTGAAGAGTTTGTAAGGAGTTGTCAAGCTCTTTGTTCTCCGGATGATGCCGAAACGGTTTCTCTTTCGGACATCTGTCCGGCGCATTCCATTATCGGTTTACCTGATGCCTGCGGAAAATCAGGTACACAGCAATGGATAAAATCACCGCGCATGCTCCATTGACAGCCATCGCCGCCACAGGCCATGTCACCGTCAGCGGCCCGGCGCTGTATACCATATAGGAGTCAAAACCGAACTCTGAAATTTTCTCCGACAGCAGTCCCAGGAAATGCTTCCATGCGTAGCCGCCTCTTCCCAAAGTCAGAAAAACCGGAACACACAGGTAAAGAAACGCCGTGATGATCACCCCGTATGGATTCTTTAAGAGCGATGAGACAAAAAGTACCAGCCCGGCAAGCCCCAGTGTCATGATATATCCCATAGCCAGGGCCAGAGCGTATGCCCCCAGCGCGCTCAGATGATACGGGATCGTTACGTCCCGGTACAGAGTCTGCACCGGCAGATCCCATCCCTCCACCCCCAGCACCAGCAGATGGAGCCCGGAATACAGCAGGGTAATTCCCCAGTAAACCGCTGTGGCAAACAGCATGGACGCCGCCAGCTTCGCAAGGATCAGCCGGGACTTCCCATAGCGCATGGACAACAGCAGTGAGTCGCACTTTGTCTGGTATTCCCCGGCGAACATAGGGGCAATGCCGATGCACACCACCATCATGACCAGCAGAATCCAGGAAATGCTGTTCAGCAGGTCTTCCCAGGCTTTGCTGTATCCCCCTGTATACTCTGCCGGTTCACCGCTCTTATCATTCCACCAGTCTGCCTCAGCTTCTGTGAGATATCCGCTTCGTATATAGCGGGTCAGATTTTCCCCGATCCGTTCTGATCCGGCCTCATAGAAATCTGTTCCCATGTTTTGTTCAAAGATCTCCTTCATCGAGGCGTCCGGCTGATCCTCCCCCATGTAAGCCCCTTCGATCGGCCTTAACAAATAATCGTTAGGGAGATACCATTTCAAATATGCTTCTTCGGACAGATAATAGAAGTCCCTGTTATCTGAGGAGGTGTCCGGGTCCTGTGTATAATCCAAGTACTCCTCCATAAGCGTGTCCACTTTCTCCTGATCCAGTGTCACTTTCTTTAATTGTTCTTTTCTTACTTCCACTGCTTCCAGACCGGTGACGACATCACCGTCAGCGGTCGTCTCCTGGATCAGACGGATATTGGACCAGGTGCAGAAAATAAAAAAGACAATGCTGCCGGCCACTGCCAGCTGTGTCAGCCGGCTTTTCCAGATCCGCTTCCACTCAAACCATATCATCCTGCTCATAAATATCCCCTCCTTTTCCGATCTTCTTTCTGCCTTTTAAAAGAAGATTTTCCTCCCGCGTATTCTGTGTCTCCCAGATTCCCCATCTCGTCTGAAAAGCATTTCAGGTAGAGGTCTTCCAGAGTCGGTTCCACCTGCTGTGCGTCCGGGCAGGGGCGCAATGGGCTGATAACCCTGGCCTCAGCCACGTCCCCCAGATTCCTGGAGTTAGCCACTGTATGGCTGTTCTCAAACGAAAGCCAGTCCCGGGCGGGGACACGGCAGTTCCATACCATGCCCTCCGCTTCCCCGGTCAGCTCTTCTGTCGTCCCCTGGAGGATGAACTGCCCTTTCTTCATGATGATTACCTGGTCAGAAATATACTCGATATCTGACACAATATGCGTGGAGATGACAATGATCTTATCCTTGGCCATCTCAGCAGTCACATTCCGAAAATACGCCCTCTCCTTCGGATCAAGTCCGGCAGTGGGCTCATCCAGTATTAAGATCTTAGGATCATTCAGAAGTGCCTGCGCGATCCCCAGCCTGCGCTTCATTCCTCCGGAAAATGTACGGATCTTCCGCTTCATATCTTCCTCCAGGTTTACAAGCCTCATCAGTTCCCTTGTGCGGCGCTTCGCGTACCGCGGGTCAAGGCCTTTGACCGAAGCGATATACAGCATGAAATCCTCCGCTGTAAATCCCGGCGTGTACCCGAACTCCTGGGGCAGATATCCCAGCAGGCTGCGGAATTCTTCCCCCATCTCCACATTATTCTTTCCATTTACTTTTACCTCCCCGGACGTGGGGGCGACAATCCCGCAGATCATCTGCATCAGAGTTGTCTTTCCGGCGCCGTTGGCTCCCAGAAATCCATAGATCCCTTCCGTGAGCTCAGCGTTGACATTCTCCACCGCGATCCGGTTCTTAAACTGTTTAGACAACCGTTCCAATGTTAATTTCATCCACATTTCCTCCTGTTCTTTTTATCAGACCTGCAGCCTGCCAGACCGTTCCCGCCAGTGCCGCCGCGCCGATCATGAGCCAGGCAGGCGCTCTGTCCGCCGTGTATATCTGCCAGCCCATGGAATTCACAATCACTGCGGCCAGAGTCAGAATCCCGCCCCAGACCGCGCAGTACAAAAGTGTATTATCTTCCCCGTTCCTCAAAAAAATCATCAGGCACCCCACACACATCATAAGATAGGGAACCGTACTGTACAGAAGCACCTGCCAGACCGCCCCCGCCCCGGACGCGGACATCACCACAGAAACGGTAATAAAGACAAACACGTCAAAAATTCCGAAAAATATCAGACGCGCCAAAAATACATAGCGCAGAGAGTATCTCGCTGTCATCTGGATCTCCAGCATGCCCCGGCAGAAGAATCCCCCCAGTTCATTAGCATTGATCAGGCACAGAAGAGGGCCCGTAACAGAAACGAGCGTCCACAGCCAGGTCTCCGGCCAGCTGACACTCTCTTTCAGATAGG
Source organism: uncultured Lachnospiraceae bacterium (assembly GCA_959022495.1). Taxonomy (GTDB): domain Bacteria; phylum Bacillota; class Clostridia; order Lachnospirales; family Lachnospiraceae; genus Mediterraneibacter. Next base: position 166,981 of record CAUEYX010000002.1, read on the forward strand.
CCAGCACAAGAATCGTTACACCGGCTTTCATAAGCCATGTGGATGGCCGCACAAACCGGAGCTGATCCAAGAAAAACCGGATGGCTGTCATGTCTCTGCCCGGTTCCTGCAGACTGATTTTACGCGCTCTTCTCCTTGTCTCTTCAAGCGCTTCCGCCCGATACGGAAGAATTGTATATTGATTTAGTTTTTCTTTCAGTTTTCTGTCCATTCTTCTCCACCTCCTTTTTCCAGCCTGTCCCGCAGCTGCTTTTCCGCTTTTTTCAGGCGGTAGCGCGCCGTGGATGCAGGCAGGCCCGTTACAGCTGAAATATCTTTGATCTTCAATTCCTGGTAATACCGCAGGATGATGATCTCTCTATCCAGAAGTTCCAGACCCGCGAGCGCCCGGCGTATCTCAATCCGCTCCCCCGCCCGCTCCACTTCTGCATCCGGCAGAGCTGCCCCCATGGTGTCCATGTACGCCTCCACGGAAATTTCTTTTTTCTTCCTGTAATAGTCGCGGATCAGATTCCCGGCGATTACATAAAGATAATTTTTTAATTTTCCGTATTCCCGGTAGCCCTGCGCGCCCGCCAGGAATTTAAGAAATGTCTCCTGCGTAAGGTCCTCGGCAGTTTCCCGGTGCGCCAGGTGCCGGAAGCAGTAGGCATAAATATCTTCATAATTGTCCAGGATAACCCGGTCTGCATATTCTTTGTCATATCGAATCCGGTCCGATGATCTGAAATGAAACACGTGTAATTCCTTTCTTAAATAAATCGATTCAGAAAATCTGGTGTTGGAAAGCTTTCTGTAAAGTATAACGAATTACGGGTCAGAAAAAGCAGAAATATTTTAGAAATTCAAAAAAACATCAGCAGTTCTTCCATAACACTGCGGCAGAAACCGCGCGAAAATGCGGCGGGCACTTCTGCCCGCCGCACAGCGTATTTTGATCTTCCTGATCCTCTTTTCATCACTTCTTCCGCCCTATCTCCTTCTCCGAAAAAGGAGGATTCCGCATCCCATCAGAAAGACGCCCGCCGCCAGTATCCAGTACTTTGTACTGTAATCTGTCAGCATTCCAAATGGATAAATGTACTTCATATACCGGTATCCCGCCATGATGCCAGCCACATAGTATCCCAGCGGGATCATGTACCCCACGATAATATTGTCTGAGACCGCATAGGCAAAGATCCCAAGCCCCCCGAAGGCCGCCGCTTCAGCTAATGTCCCAAAATAATATTTCGCCGGCTCCATCTCGCAGTTTCCCGCCCTCATCACCAGGATAAAAACAAAAATAAGGAGAGCGGAACATAGAAGACTGATCAGAATCCGCATCAGGTAGACTGACGTAATCTTCGTATATTTAGCCTTTACTACATCCCACAGATCCCGGTCCTGCTCCGGCAGGAATACCGGAACAAAAAGAAGGATTCCCAGCAAAGCCACATAGGTCTCCAGCACCTTCGCGCTCTGTGCCGCGTCCAAATTGGAGATTCCAAGTACAAGGGGCGACGCCGCGAGCAGAAGGACGCTCACCAGCAGACTCTGCCATGCATTATGCTTGCACTGAACTTTTGCGATTTCCAGATACTTTTTTACCACGCCTCAAATGCCCCTTTCTCTTTTTTTCATAGATGAAAGCGGTCAACGCCGCGAGAACCAGTGACAGCACTACATAGAAAATACGGTTCACTGCCAGCTGCCGAAAACCTTCGGCAAACCCCGCGTAATTCAACTCTGTATTGTGCCGGGGGATAAGATTCCATCCATAGGCGCCTCCGCCCATTCCGCTGCCGCCGGTCATCACACTCACAAACCACCATACCGTCTGCACCAGGACGGCAAGCGCGGTCTCTGTCAGCTCTGTACAGATCATTCCTACAGAGATAACCGTCATAACCTCCGGCATCAGCCATCCCAAGTCATATTTCAGCCAAGCGGCATAATCAAGGCTCACTCCGCTGATCCCTGCCTGGACGCAGTTCACTGTAGGGATCAGGGATAAAAGCAGGATGGGCGCCATATGCATGCAGAGAAGCGCCAGGTACCGGCTGGCCATCATCGTGCCAGAAGATGCTCCCCTTACGTAAAGCAGCTCCTGCATCCGGGACCGTTTGTCCCGAAGCACCCGTGTGGCAGTCACAAATATCGGAAGGATTCCGGCGATGATCCCCATATAGTCACAGAACAGCCTTGCATATCCGCCGGTAAGCCCGTCTTTCTCCGTCAGATCACGGTAGTTTGCTGCCGCGCCCTCGTAATCCACGGGAATACGCACATTGGCCTTCAGCCGGTCCTCTGTATAGTCAGAACCGGGGCCCAGGATCTTGGCTGTCCGGTCCATGCACTTCAAAAACGCTTCGTAGGTAATCCCGTCTTTTAACGTCACCTTATACGGAGTTGTCTCGATGTTGTGCTCTTCAAAATATGCGGCAATGTCCGCCTCCAGCTCATCTGGTTTCAATCCGGTTAACTGATAAATCATGTCTCCAATCTCATCCTTTTCTTCCCCACTTAAGGAGACATTTTTGGCATAGCCTATCGGATAGGTCACATACGAATCATAATAATATGCCCATATCAGGTTCCCTGTGCCCGCCTCCATGATATCCTGCTCTGAAACATCCTGCTCATACCCATATTGAGCGTAATCTTCCTGTCCCTGCTGAGGCGGGGACAGGATATCCATGTTTCCCAGCTGGCTGTTGAAAAAGAGGACAAGACACGCCACATACAGCCAGTAAATCAGGCTTCCTGCCGTCTGCGCACATTCTTTCCTAAAGAGAGTCAGGAACATAGAGATTCCCCCTCTCCCTGCATGAGATACATATACGCGTCTTCCACCCCGGCGTCGCATTGCTGCGCGCCCCGGAATGGCTGGCCGTCTGCCAGAAACCGCACCATCACGTTATTCCCAAGCGTAATCATGCTGGTTACATTGTAGGAAGCGCGTATCCTCTCCAATTCTTTCCTGCTCACTTCCGCCCGGAATACCCTGCCCTCTACAAGGGATCGCAGCTCTTCTACCGTTCCTCTGAAGAGAATCCTTCCCTGATCCATAACCGCGATCTCTTCACAGGCTGCCTCCACATCTCCCACAATATGGGTGGATAGTATGACAATCCGTTCCTCCGCAGTCTCAGAGAGCAGATTGCGGAAGCGCACTCTCTCCTCCGGGTCCAGCCCCGCGGTTGGTTCATCCACAATCAGCACTTTGGGATCGTGGAGAATGGCCTGTGCAATGCCAAGCCTGCGTTTCATTCCTCCTGACAGGGCCCGCACTTTTGTCCTGGCATTGTCCTCCAGGTTTACCCGTTCAAGGAGCATGGGAATCCGTTCCCGCCGCTTAGCTTTCGTAAGCCCCGAGAGCACACCGAGATAATCCATGGCCTCTGAGACACTCATATTAGGATACATGGAGAACTCCTGGGGAAGATATCCGGTAATCCTGCGGATCTCAGATGCATGTTCCACCGGAATTCCACATATATTTATCCTGCCGCTGTCCTTTTCAAGCAGAGTCGCGAGTACCTTCATCAGGGTAGTTTTCCCCGCTCCGTTTCTTCCGAGAAGCCCAAACATCCCTTTCCCAATCCGCAGATCGATGTCTTTTAACGCCTGTTTCTTTCCGTAGGATTTGTTCAGGCCTTCGATTCTGATTTCTGTTTTCACTTCCGTCACCTCCTGATCTGCTCCTTACGATACCGGGTAAATTTCTATTTTCCCCTACAAAAAATTAAGACTTTCCACAGAAAAAGGAAACACTGACAAAAGCGCCGCCGTCCATCCCATTCGCCACATTGAGCACGCCGCCATGCTTTTTCGCAATCACCCGGCAGATGTGCAGACCGATGCCAAAATGCTTCTCTTCATCCGCGGCATCCTCCGCTCGTCCCCGAAAGTATGGTTCAACAGCTGATCCTAATTCCTTCTCATCAAACCCGGACCCATCATCATGTACATAGAGAAAGAGCATGCCGTTCCCTCTCTCATAATCAAGGAAAATCTCTACCCGGCTCTTTGCGTAGCGCAGTGCATTGGACAGTAGGTTTTCCAGGACTTCTAAAAACAGAGAATCGTCCAGCCAGATCCTCTCCTCTGACGGATCTTTCGCCGCATCCACAGTGATCCGGATATCGCCGACCGCATTTAAGGGAGCCGATACTTCCCCGATCTTCTCCGCCAGGCGGGCCAGTGATTGTTCTTCTCTTTGAGGTTCAATGTCTTCAAAACTGCGGATCTGTCGCATGGTCTTTGTATTGTCTTCCAGCCGCCCCAGATGCTGGGACATCAGCTTCAATGTAGAGAGCAGTTTCTCTTCACTCACCCGCCCTTCCGGCGCATAGCGGTACAAAAGTTCCGTGTATCCCCTCAGTACAGTCAGAGGAGTTCGCATATCATGGGCAAACGCGGCGTTAATCTCTCTCTGGTCTTCGATCTGCCGCCATAAATCTTCCCGGTCTGCCACAACCTCCCGCCGCATCTGCTCAAACGTGCTGCACAGCTGTCCCATCTCATCCCTGCTTTCATATGTGACTTGGAAATCCAGGTTTTTCCTGCTCATCTTCGCGGCTCCCTCTTTCAGAATCTCATAAGGGCGTTCCATCCGCCTCCGGTAAAAAAGTACTGCCGCGCAGACCGCCCCGGCTCCGGTAAAGGCCCAGGGCGCCGCATTGGAAACAGCCTGCAGGAACAAAAGCCTGGCCCGCTCCGACTTCGAAAGCAGATACTTCACCGCCTCCGGGCCTGCATAATAGATGTTTCCGCTGATTCTCTCGCGGTATACATCCACGCCATAAGGCTTCAGGATTTCATTGCAGCCGCTGATACAGATCTGCTGAACCATCCAGGAAATAAAAAACGCAGCCAAAAAAGCCAGCAGCAGATATGCCGCCAGCGCCCATTTTACAGACAGATTCTGTATCCATCTTTTTATCCGTCCTATCTTTTCGTCGATCCAGTCCACTGATACCCCACTCCCCATACGGTTCGGATCACTTCCTGATCCGTATACGCCGCGATCTTATTCCGGATGCGGCGGACATGCTCCGCCACAATCGAGCTGTCTCCCTCAGCGTCATATCCGCGCACCCGCTCATAGATCCTCTCCTTGCTGAACACCTGTCCCGGATGCAGGGAGAGAAAGGAAAGGATGTCATACTCTGTGCGTGTCAGCTCGATTTCATTTGAACCGCACCACAGGCTTCTCTCCTGATAATAGATGGTCAGGTCACCGTCTCTTTTCACAGCGCCGGCGTGCCTGCCCCGCTCTTCCCGTCTCAGGTGGGCCATCACCCTTGCCCCCAGTTCTTCTATACTAAATGGCTTCATCATGTAATCATCTCCGCCTGCCATCAGCCCGGTAATCCGATCCTGCTCCTCCACCCGCGCTGTCAAAAACAGGATGGGGCAGGATACTTTCTCCCGGATCTGCCGACAGACACTCAGGCCGTCAAGATCCGGCATATTAATATCGAGAAGTATCATATCAAGGCCGGATACCGCTTTATCCAGCGCTTCGAATCCTCCTCCCGCTGTGAGCACTTCATAGCCCTGCAGTTCAAAATAATCTTTCAGAAGAAGTACAATCCCCTCCTCGTCGTCCACCACCAAAATCCGCTGTCCCATATTTGATCTCCTATCTTTTCCATATTCTAAAGAGATTATTATAGCAGGAGATTTCCTATCTTTTTCCTACACAGCCGCGTTTTATGCTCTCAATCCGCGTTTCGGAAGGGAGCGCTCCCTGACGCTTTCTGGTCTCCGCTTTTCTGCAATGCGCGCGCATACTGCCACAAGCAGGCTCACCACAAGCAGGAAATAGAAGTTGATCCCCCGGCTCACCAGCATGGACGGAATCAGATACATTCCCGTAAATACGCGGGCAAACACCGCCTGGTACATAAGCTCCGTGATCCCCTGCGCGCCCGGGAGCGGAAGCATATCCACCGCAATATATACCGAGGCCTGAAGCAGAATCACTTTTGACGCCGGACTTCCCTCCAGCCCGAATCCCAGATATACCATATAGGTAAGCAGGAACATACTGCATCTCTGCAGAAACGTGACAGCCAGCACAGCCGCGAGCTTCCCTTTGTGCGCCTTCAGCCAGGCCACCGCATTTTGGTAACTGTCGATAAATGTCTGTATTTTCTCCTCTCTCCGGCCGGATGGTTTCCAGATTTTCATGCGGATCAGAACGTGTTCGAAAAGAAGCGCTGTTTTTAACATCACTTTCGGGAAAAGCATCACGCCCAGAATGAGAATGACCAGAGTCACATTCAGGGCAAGTCCCAGCAGATAGAGCGGAAAGTATTTTCCAAGCTCCCCTCTGAGCGGGTGTATCCAGAAGATGAGAATACCGAATCCCATCACGACCAGGACGAACTTGTACGCTGCCGCCACGGTCATCAGAACGACGGTGCTGTCGGACCCCCGGTTGCCGTCCTTATTCATGTAATAGAGTTGTACCGGCTGTCCGCCCGAAGCTGACGGGGTGATGCCGGAGTAGAAAAACCCGATGAAAGAATATTGAATGCACCGGAAAAGGGAACTGCCACTTCCCCCATCTTTCTGGGCTTTCATGGATCGGAGCAGATACCAGATCATCCAGCCTTCCGCGCACACGAAGAATACGGCCAGCCCCGCAGCCGGGATCAGGTACAGAGGCGACATCTCTGCCATGGCCTGCGCAATCTCTGCAAGGCTGCGTCCTCTGAAAAGCGCGTATAAAGTCATCGCCATGACCACCAGAAATAATGTGATCTGAAGGGCCCGCTTCTTAGCGCTCATAGTCCATCCCCCTCTTTTGCATATTCTTTCCATAACCCGGTTTCAAATATACAGCGCCTGCATAAGCCGGCTGCGCCAGATGGAACACTGGAGCGCGTTTGAAATCAGGCGTCTTTCTCACAGCATCTGTCAGTTCTCTAAGGCTTCCTTCAAATAGTTTCTGCTTCTCCCTGTATTCATAAAAATCTTTTGGAGTTACAAGAGAAAAGTGTTTCTTCCATTTACAGATCCCTGCCTCAGACAAAAGTCTCGCGATATAAGAGGAACAGGTATAATGGTTTTTCTGATAAAACGGCTTATTCATCAGAATAAACGGAAGCCCCAGCACCGCGTAATGATAGCGGAACCTTCTTCCCTCCGCCTCTCTTAATTCACGCTCTACATACCTTTTCTGTTCCAGCGTACACTCTATGCTGCACACCATATAATCCGCATCCGGGAATGCTCTTAAGATCTTCCTTTTATCTTCCTTCTCAAATCCCGCGATCAGAGGAATGGACGGATGTCTTCTGCCAATGCTGTACGCCTCTTCCAGATATGGGTCCAGCCCCAATACCACATGGATATATTTCTGCCGGATTGTCCTGCGGATGATCCCCGCGAAAAATCCCGGGGTGTCAACGAATCCGATGTAAATCTGTGCCATAGCTATGTATGCCTCCCTCTTTCTGTCGTTTATTGGAACTGATAGATCTTCCTGGCGAACCGGTAGCCGCCCACAGTCAGCTTCCCGCCTAATTTCCCCGGAAGGTACGTCAGGCCGCTTAAGGTAGAATATCTCAGCCGGTAATAGAGCGCTGAATTATACTCCCTTATACTGTCCCACATCCCTTTCCGCTTCCGCTCTGCCTCCGCGGTGCGTATCAAAAGCAGATGAATGGATGAGATGGACAGCATGATCGAAATATTCCGTGTCATATAAGACGCCAGTTTCGGATAGCGCGCCCTCACTTCATGCAGGTCCACACTCTTTGCCACCATATCCGTCACCCGGATCTGCTGGTCGATCCGCTTCATAAGCACTTTTTCATTGACTGACTGGTCCTCCCGCCCGAGATAATAGTGATACAGATCCAGATCCATATAATAGATCCTCTCTGCGTAAGGCAGCGGCTGATAAGAAAACAAATTGTCCACATAGAAAGTATGTTCCGGCAGTTTTACTCCGGATTTTCTTAAGATATCTGTGCGGAACATCAGGGAATGCATAATCAGGTACTGGGACGGCCTGAACCTGCCGATTTCATTCCAAGTACACATTTGCTCTCTTGGAAAAATGTTTTTGTAATCCATCGTGCGGCTTGTCCCCTCATTCAGATGATCGTACACATAGTTGCACACAAACAGATCCGGGACCTCCGCATCCTCTCTGCCGGCATCTCCTTCTCTCTTCTCATCTTTACAGAATTCTTTGACCTTCCCAAGAAGTTTCAAGTAAGCTTCCTTATCCAGCCAGTCATCGGAGTCCACCACTTTATAATAGATCCCCCTGGCCAGCTCCAGTCCTTTATTCACGCCGGAACCGTGTCCGCCGTTTTCCTTGTGTACAGCCCGAACGATATCCGGGTGCTTCAGCTGATACTCATCCGCAATCTCTGCCGTCCTGTCACTGGAACCGTCATTGATCAGGATGATCTCTACATCCCTGCCTCCTGCAAGCAGAGAATCCACACATCTTCGCATATAGCTCTCCGAATTGTAACATGGCACTGCAAAAGTAATATATTTCATAACAACCGCCTCCTTATATCCTCATCTGATGTATCCTCAAGGATCTTCCACCTTTCACGCTCTTATTCTAAAAAACTGTTCTTAAGATAACAGGAATGTAATTCTTAAGATTTTGAAAAGATTTGTGAAACGATGTAAAAAGAAAGTTTTATCTGTTAAATTTAATCAGTGCCCGGTCTGCCGCATTCCAAAGTCCTGATACTACAAACATCACAGCCCCGATCGGCACAATAATCATTACAAGGAGCGCCAGCAGGACCCAGCTGACTGCCCGTCCTGCCCGTCTTGATTTTTTCTCTTTCATTTTTCTTCCTCCTGTCCGTAAATCTTATATTTTCTGTCTGCATATCTATAGTAACAGAAGCAGCCCTCAGGCTTCCATTCAGACAGCTTACAATTCTCCCAGCAGGGCTTACACTTTTGTAAGATAGAAAAAATGAAATCTTTTTTAATTTTTCAGCGGATGCCTTGAGAAAGAGGGGAAAAAGTTATAACATAAGGGAAGTTTTTTTCAGAAAGCGAGGAAAGCCCATGAAACATGAAACGGATTTCTCTGATCTATTTGACGATGATTTTGAAGTAACTTATGACGACGGCTGGGAAGATGCCGATCCCGGCCCGGACATCACATACAGCCGGGATACAGGCACTCCCTTTGATGATGAACCGGATGACGGGCCCACACATGATATGGATGTCAGGCGCGTCCACCGCAGTTATGACGCAGACAGCGGCGGCAGTTATGAATCTGAGGGAGCACGCCCCTCCCGCCGCAGATCCAGACGGGGCGTGCCTCTGGCCGCTCCGATCCGCAGAGGCGGCCGCGTCCTCTCTCGGGCCGCGGCATCCCTGGTACGATGTTTAACCGCTGTACTGATTCTCACGACAACAGTTTACGTCACTTATACTTTCTGGAGAGCGAGCACACCCTACGGGGATATTGCGGACTCGATACGTACAAGGAATATCTCCCTTACTCTTGCGGCTTACCTCTGCGTGGCTGCGATCTTTCTGCTCTTTGAGTTCATCGCCCTGCTCTGGTCCATGACAAGAGTGCGCGTGCGGGATGAATCCGGTTCCTGGAAAGAAGACACCGGACGGGGGCTTTCTTCTTTCCTATGGGTTTTCGCCACCTCTTATGCGGCATTCCTCCTGTACCGTTTCCTTCCGGAGTCTCCGGAAATCCTGTACGGACTGAGAGGCGCGCTGGAAGTGTATGGTTCCATGCACAATGTTCTCTTCGGCCTGTGCGCAGCCGGCGTGGTCTCCTGCCTTGTGCGAAAATATTTCTCACACTGAGCGTCTTCTCCCTGACCGTTTCCCCGGCGTCTGCCATCCGGCCGCATAAAACCCGTCAGGGGAGCGCTCTATGGTTTCTCAACACGGATCTTGACCAGGTTATCTGCCTGCCTCTGCAGACTGCCCCGGTAGCTTACGCCCCTGTATCTTCGGATCTGCTGCTGTGTCCTTCCCATCCGGTCCGCCGTCTGTCCGGGCGACGCCCCATAGGCAAAGAGGTTAAATGCGCAGCAGTTCCGCACTGCCTCCGCGCTGTAATGCCCGATTCCGGCTTTCTGGCAGTATTTCTTCATCATCCGGCTGATGTACATTGTATTGAGGCGGCGGCCCCTCCGGTTGTAGAAAAAACTGGGATAATCTTCCCTCCGCTCCATGTACTCCATCACAATCTCCCACACATCCCCTGGGATATAGCAGGGTTTCTCCCTGCCATCCAGCAGGACAAAAACATCCTCCCCATAACATACAAAATTCTCTGCTCCGTTCAGCCCGGTAATCTCCGTGGACGAAAGCCCTGCGCGGTACATCAGCGTCAGAATGGTATATACCGCCAGATCCTCTGACGCTGCTTTCAAAAGCGCGTCCATGTCCTGCACAGGCACAGATCTGGCCAGATCTTTTTCTTTTTCCATAGTTTTCAGATACGGATAAAAGAAATCTTGATATGTTTCCGGTTCTCCCGACTCCTCTGCCGCGAATTGAAGAAAAGAATGGAGCTCCCGGAACTTTTTCGTCACAGTCAGGGGGCTGATCCTGCCATCCTCTATCTTTGCTTTCATCCAGATATAGTAGCCCTGAACATCCCCCTTTCGCGCCTCTTCCAGGCACTTCCCGCAGTAACGGCAGAATTCCATCATATCTGACCGGTAAGACGCTTCTGTTGTATGACTCTTAAACCGTTTTCTAAATTTCTCCCATATTTCTTTGTTGACAAATTTTTGATGATCGTTCTGGCTCAATCGGATGCCTCCCCTTCCTTGTTCAAATTTCTTATATAAATGTTATTAGTATTATTCATACTATAACATTTTGTACGTATCAACGCAATAAAAATCGGAGAGATTCAGCGGCCGGAAGATATCCGACGCTGAATCTCTCCGAAATGCAGATCCTCACTCTGCCTCAGAAGGGATTTCCTTCTTATGTGCATGGAAGTGCACCATCCCCGTCTTCCCAAGGGCTGCCATCACTGTGGGAATCAGGACAAGCTGGATTAGGATTCCGGGAACCGCGTTCAGGAATGCACCGGCGAGGAACATTTTCATTGTGAATGCTCCTCCCGATATCCCAAGCAGAACCAGCTGGGCCGCTGCCCAGACCAGTCTCCCCGCAATCATTGCTGTAAGCAGGGCCCGGTAGAGGGCTATGATACATTTCCATTTAGACAGGGAATACATCAGTCCAATCACGAGTCCGTATGTCATTAGTTCAAACGCCATGGCAATTCCCGTTGGGAATAAAACCGGCATGCCGAAAACCAGATAGCGGAGAAGCGGAAGGACGAATCCAAGCACTGCCCCGTACTGCCAGCCGCAGATCAAACCGCACAGCAGAACCGGAATGTGCATGGGGAGCATCATATTGCCGATCTGCGGAATCTGGCCTGTCAGGAATGGCAGCACCATCCCCACAGCCAGGAACATGGCGGAAAGTGTCAGGTTTTTCGTTGTTTTACTCATAAAAGTTTCCCTCCTCTTCAGGCAGCTCCCATGTCACAGGAAGTAATTCTGCCGTAACATTTACTCATCAAATTCAAGCACCGCAATGTGGAACTGCGGTGTCTCCTTTAATTCTTTCACCGTGCCTCTCCGCGATTTCAGCCGCTCTGCCTGCTTAAAATTCGCGCTCATGCCCAGGGCATGCTCAATCATGTAATAATACGACGACGGCAGCACACCTTCTGTGACATTCACTTCCATTCCGGGTTTCAGCGCCTCGGTATCTTCAATCGTAAATTCCATCTCTCTCATGCGGTTACTCTCCTGCTGTTGATAGTAATATCTCGCTCCTGCACGTTCTTACAGTTCAATGATAAACTGGTCCTCCTCTTTAAAATCCACCACTGTGCAGTCATTCGCGTAAGTACACTCCGGCAGGATAATGAGCGCCTGGAGTTCTTCCTCATGCACCGGCAGCGGAGCCAGATGCCAGACAGCTGTATGGATCTTTACCAGCGTTCCCTTGGGGACGATAAAAGCTTTTGTCAGCTCCGGCACAGGTGTCCCCGCGGACGCGGGCGCCACATGAACAATCATATCGTCATTCAGCGGCAGGATCATCTCCGGTGTCGTTGTATGATACTCTGCCTGGGTAATCTTCATCACTTCCGGCTTTTTGACCAGGATCGGGGAAAAAGCCGCTCTTGAAAGATAGGATTCCGTCATCCGGTCCGGAAAAAAGCGGTGAAGCTCCCCGTTCAGGGAATATCCCTCTGGTTCACACATATGATAAAATGTGCCGTAAGGCGCATAAGACTCATAAGTAATGGGTTCTGCTTTGACTTTCCTCATAATTGTGTCACTCCTTTTCTTCATGCAGATACCGGGAAACGTCTCCCCGGTTCTCTGCTCAGCTTATATCCAGCTCTGGCGGTTCATCCAGATGCTCGGATACGTATTTTCCATTTTTCTTCCTCTGACGCACACACTCTGTCAGCAGATATTCAATCTGTCCGTTGACCGAGCGGAAGTCATCTTCTGCCCAGGCTGCAATGGCATCGTAGAGCTTCGCTGAGAGTCTGAGGGGAATTTGTTTCTTTTTGTTCTCTGTCATGCAGTCTGCCTGTCCGCTTCCTGCCGGATCAATAGAGACTGCCGGAATTTACAACCGGCTGGGCATCCCTGTTGCCGCAGAGTACGACAAGCAGATTGGATACCATTGCAGCCTTTCTCTCTTCATCCAATTCCACGACCCCATTCTGGTTCAGCCGGTCCAGAGCCATCTCCACCATTCCAACCGCGCCGTCCACGATCATCTTTCTCGCGTCGACGATGGCTGACGCCTGCTGTCTCTGGAGCATCACTGCCGCGATTTCCGAAGCATACGCAAGATACGTGATGCGCGCCTCCACAATTTCTAATCCTGCTTCCCCCACTCTTCCCTGGATCTCATCACGGATTCTTGCTGCGACGACTTCACTTGAGCCTCTTAAGCTGCCTTCATCCGCGATCCCGTCTCCTGTGGTATCTACATTAGGGGCCACATCGTACGGATAAATACGCACGATATTTCGAAGCGCTGTGTCACACTGAAGTGAGAGATATTCTTTATAGTTATCCACATGGAACACTGCTTTCGCCGTATCCACCACACGCCACATGACCGCGATCCCGATCTCCACCGGATTCCCCAGGCAGTCATTGATCTTCTGCCGGTTATTGTTCAAAGTCATGATCTTGAGAGAAATGCGCTTACCCGAGGTATCAATAACCGTATTCCCCATATGAACCCCGAGAGTAACCGGCGCTTTTGACGCTTTGCTGTCTACATCGCCGCTCTGGTTCAGATGGGTGTCTGCCGCCGGATTCACACTGGTGCAGAACGGATTCACAAAATAGAAACCGTCTCCTTTCAATGTTCCCACATACCTGCCAAACAGGGTGAGCACCAGCGCTTCCTGCGGTTTTAATACCTTCAGGCCGCAGTAAGGGAACCAGCCGATACAAAGCCAGATAATACTGACCACAAGAAGTGCCGGACTTTTACCGTCGTTGATCATCATGCCTCCGAAAACACATCCCGCAGCGGCCGCAAGATAAAGCAGCGTTGTCAGGATCAGCGCCAGCATACCGTTTTTCCTATTTAACAGAACTTTCTCTTCCATGTCAATTCCTCCTTCTATTAAGAGAATTTCTTTTTGATATCATCATGATATCAAATTGCTATTCAGATGTAAAGAGGAATCTCGAATATGAATAAATATTTTCAGATAAACATTCTTTTCCAATCAGCCGGCAGCTATCTGACAAAATTTGTCTTACAGGGCGCTTCCTTCTCCGGCAGGCCGTACTCTTTTTTGCCAAGAGCAATACTCTTCATCAGAAATGCCATATTTCCTGCCAGCGTCCGCATCATCTGCAGTCCTTCCCCGTCCTGCTCTGCCTCTCCCGGGGCTGCTCCATGAATGCCGTTCCAGTACTGTCCGGACGCCACCGGCATCCCGGATATGGTGAAATACTTATTCAGTTCATCAAAGGTAGCCGTAAGTCCGCCTCGTCTGGCCGCGGCCACCGCGGCTCCGACCTTCATGCTTTTATCTACCGGAGCGCTGTAAAACAGACGGTCAAGAAACGCCACCAGTGTCGCGTTTGCAGACGCGTAATAGACCGGACTTCCCACGACAAGTCCGTCGCACTCCGCGAATTTCGGCGCCGTCTCGTTCACCACGTCGTCAAATACACATTTTTTGTTCTTCGCGCAGGAACCACAGGCAATACAGCCCCGCACCGCCTGATTTCCAATATGTACGATCTCCGTCTCGATCCCCTCCTCCGCGAAAACCTTCTCCATCTCGTGGAGCGCGGTGTAAGTGTTGCCCTCTGCGTGGGGGCTTCCGTTGATCATTAATACTTTCATGTCCATCCCTCTTTCTATGTTCTTGATGAAAATAGAGAGAATGGCCTTTTGATCCATTCTCTCTATCTGTTTCTATATTTGACAGTTCTTAAATCGGTCTGTCTCGTATTAGAACTTGCCTTCCTTAGCAGCCTCCTCGATGCTGACCGCTACAGCCACAGTCATGCCGACCATCGGGTTGTTTCCTGCTCCGATCAGACCCATCATCTCAACGTGAGCCGGAACGGAAGAAGAACCTGCGAACTGTGCGTCAGAGTGCATACGTCCGAGTGTATCTGTCATTCCGTAGGAAGCCGGGCCGGCTGCCATGTTGTCCGGGTGAAGGGTACGTCCTGTACCGCCGCCTGATGCAACGGAGAAGTATTTCTTTCCTGCCTCCACACACTCTTTCTTGTATGTACCTGCAACCGGATGCTGGAAACGTGTCGGGTTCGTGGAGTTACCTGTGATAGAAACGTCAACGCCCTCTTTCCACATGATGGCAACACCTTCACGTACATCGTTCGCGCCGTAGCAGTTTACTTTGGAGCGAAGTCCGTCAGAGTAAGCTGTACGGGAAACTTCTTTCAGCTCTCCTGTGTAGTAGTCGTAATCTGTCTGTACGTATGTAAATCCGTTGATTCTGGAAATGATCTTCGCAGCGTCTTTTCCAAGACCGTTCAGGATGACACGGAGCGGTTTCTTACGAACCTTGTTTGCCTTCTCCGCAATACCGATCGCGCCCTCAGCAGCCGCGAATGACTCATGTCCTGCAAGGAACGCGAAGCAGTCTGTCTCCTCCTCAAGGAGCATCTTTCCGAGGTTACCATGTCCAAGACCTACTTTACGCTGATCAGCAACAGATCCCGGGATACAGAAAGCCTGCAGTCCCTCTCCAATCGCTGCCGCTGCGTCTGCTGCTCTTGTGCAGCCTTTCTTGATGGCGATTGCCGCGCCTGTGATGTAAGCCCAGCAAGCGTTCTCGAAGCAGATCGGCTGGATGCCTTTGATCTGATTGTAAACGTCCAGTCCGGCATCCTTTGTGATCTTTTCAGCCTCTTCCAGGGAAGCGATGCCGTAGCTGTTTAAAACTTCATTGATTTTATCAATTCTTCTTTCATAAGATTCAAATAAAGCCATTTATATATCCTCCTGATTCATTACCTTTCTTGAGATTTTATGTAACAAAAATCACTCTTTACGCGGATCGATAATCTTCACTGCGTCGTCAACGCGGCCATACTGTCCTTTTGCTTTCTCCCACGCGTCGTTCGGTGTATCGCCTGCTTTGATGAAATCTGTGAATTTTCCAAGGCTTACGAACTGATATCCGATGATCTCATCGTTCTCATCCAGCGCGATACCTGTTACATAGCCTTCTGCCATCTCAAGGTAACGAGGGCCTTTCGCCAGTGTACCATACATTGTACCAACCTGGGAGCGGAGTCCTTTTCCAAGGTCTTCCAGGCCTGCGCCGATGGGAAGTCCGTCCTCGGAAAACGCGCTCTGTGTTCTTCCGTATACAATCTGAAGGAAGAGCTCTCTCATTGCTGTATTGATTGCGTCACAGACAAGGTCTGTGTTCAATGCCTCTAAAATGGTTTTCCCCGGAAGGATCTCAGATGCCATGGCAGCGGAATGTGTCATTCCGGAACATCCGATTGTCTCCACCAGAGCTTCCTGAATAATACCGTCTTTTACATTCAGTGTAAGTTTGCAGGTTCCCTGCTGAGGCGCGCACCAGCCTACGCCGTGTGTAAGACCGGAAATATCTTTGATCTCCTTAGCCTTTACCCATTTCGCCTCTTCCGGGATCGGAGCCGGTCCGTGATTTGCGCCCTGAGCTACCGGACACATCATTTCTACTTCATGTGAATAAATCATGTTAAAACTCCTTTCAAATATATGATTTTCTTCTACATACGGCACTTGTGTATTTCTGCACAAAAACTGACAGTCCCAAGCCACACCTGCCCGGCTTCTGAACTGTCCGTGCGTCTGTGCCCCGCCGCTGCCTGACGCGCCAGGACATACCTGCACCATATACTGCTATTTTCGCACAATTTACAGAATTCGTCAATCTCCACTTTGACAAATTCCTGTCATACTTCGGAGGGTTCCGGCTACATTCCCCCCTGGGTAAGCACCTGCCGGTTCTTCCACACATAGTCCAGCAGGGAGATGACAGTCAGCGCCACAGCGATCCAGACCAGAGCTGTCCCGATCCAGTCAAACACACCGCCAAAATCCGCGATCAGTACAATGATCATGGCCATCTGGAATACGGTCTTAAACTTTCCCCAATAGCTCGCCGCGATGACAATGCCCGCGTCCGAAGCCACAAGACGGAATCCGCTGATAATAAACTCCCTGGCAATAATCACGATAACGATCGCCGCGTCCAGCTTCCCTGACGGAATCAGGCAGATCATGGCAGAGCAGACAAGCAGCTTATCCGCAAGCGGGTCCATAAACTTCCCAAAATTCGTGACCAGATGATATTTCCGCGCGAGCCTTCCGTCCAGCATGTCCGTCAGGCTCGCGGCCACAAAAAGCACCAGCGCAATCCACTTATTTGCCGCTCCGCCCACGTCGGTGAGCATAAAAAACACAAAAAACGGCACCATGATAACTCTCAATACTGTCAGCTTGTTTGGTAAATTCATAATAATTCTCCTATCAGATCATAATCAACTGCGCCTGTCACCTTCACCCTGGCAAAGTCCCCGGAGAGCAGTTCCTCGTCCGTGTTGATAAAAATAAGCCCGTCCACATTCGGCGCATCCCGGTAAGTCCGTCCTACATAGGCATTCTCATCCGCCACCCTGCCTTCTATCATAACAAGCACTTCCCTGCCCACCATGCTCTGCGCATTGTCAAAGGCAATATCCTGCTGAAGCTCCATCAGCTCTGCCTGACGCTCTTCCTTCACCTCTTCCGCAATCTGATCCGGCATGGACGCGGCCGGAGTGTCCTCCTCCGGAGAATAGGTAAACACTCCCAGACGGTCGAATTCCATCTCATCTACAAAATCCATCAGCTTCTCGTGCTGTTCCTGAGTTTCTCCCGGGAATCCGGTAATCAGGGTCGTCCTCAGGCAGATATCCGGGATCTCACGCCTTAATTTCCCCACGATATTGATCAGTTCCTGTCTGGACGTCCTGCGTCCCATCTGCTTCAGGACCGTATCATCCGCGTGCTGGATGGGCAGGTCAAGATAATGGCAGATCTTGGGCTCCTCTTTCATCACCTGGATCAGTTCGTCTGTGATTTCTTCCGGATAGCAGTAAAGAATCCGTATCCAGCGGATGTCCGCGATCCTGCAGAGCTCTTTTAAAAGCCGGTGGAGTGATTTCTCACCATACAGGTCTTTCCCATAGAGCGTCGTCTCCTGGGCTACCAGAATCAGCTCCTTCACTCCCTGTTCTGCCAGTTCTTCCGCCTCCTTAACCAGCCGTTCCATGGGAACGCTGCGGAAATTGCCCCGGATTTTGGGGATAATGCAGTAAGTACAGTGCTTATCACACCCCTCCGCAATTTTCAGATAGGCGAAATGCCCTCCCGTTGTCACCAGGCGCTTCGTATCCGGCAGGGGCAGGGCATCCACATCGGAGAGAATCACCGAATGTTCCCCGGCAAGGGCGGCGTCCACCGCGTCAAGTATCCGGTCGTAAGCCGTCGTGCCCACCACTTCATCCACTTCCGGGATCTCGTCAAGGATCTCCTGTCTGTACCTTTCGGCAAGGCATCCCGTGACAATCAGCGCTTTTACCTGCCCTGCCTTCTTGTACTCTGCCATCTGAAGAATATTTTGAACGCTCTCCTCCTTGGCATCATGTATGAAACAGCAGGTGTTGATTACAATGATATCCGCCTGTGTCTCATCATCTGTCATCTCATATCCCCTGGAAGCCAGGAGCCCCAGCATAACCTCTGTATCCACGAGATTCTTGTCACAGCCGAGGGAGATAAATAAAATCTTCATATATGGTCCATACCTCCATTTTTTGTCTGTCAGAAAAAAGGCAGATACCACATGTGCATCTGCCCGCCATTTTCCTTACTCTTCTACTGCATTCTCAGCCATGACTTTTAATTTTCCTTCATTGAGTTCCTCAATGGCAACAGAAAGGGGTTTCTCACCTTCTTTTGCTTCAACGAGCGGCAGATCTCCGGCGATCAGCTGTCTCGCGCGCTTGGAGGTGGCCATCACAATAGAATACCGGCTGTTGACAATCTTTGTCTCCCCCTCCTCAACATCCTTGTTCACTACCTTCATCAAATCCGTATAAGATGGATGCAGCATAATTCATCTTCTCCTTTCAATCCTTTAATCTTTCCAGATCTTCTTTTATCGCTTTCATAAATGCTTCGCTGCGGAAGCTTCTGTGGTGTTCTCCCTGAATGATCGCATGCATTTCCTTTACGCACGTATCCAGGTCATCATTGACGATCAGATAATCGTAACTGCCCATGCCGTCCGCCTCCTCACAGGCACGGTCCAGCCTGGACTTGATCACATCCATCGTCTCTGTCCCCCTGCCTACCAGGCGGTTCTTAAGCTCTGCGGCGCTCGGCGGTGTGACGAACAAAAGCAGGGTATCAGGAAAGGCTTCCTTTACTTTCAGCGCACCCTGGATCTCAATCTCCAGAATAACGTCCTTCCCTTCATCCAACTGCTTCTCTACGTATTCCCGCGGCGTACCATAGTAATTTTCCACGTATCTAGCATACTCTATCAGTTCGCCTTTGGCAATCATTTTTTCAAATTCCTCTTTCGAGATAAAGAAATATTCCCTGCCGTGCCGCTCTCCCTCCCGGGGCGCGCGGGTGGTCGCTGAGATCGACAGGGCGTATGTATCCGGATACCTGGAGAGCAGTTCTTTCATCAGTGTTCCCTTCCCGGCTCCCGAAAAACCAGATACAACAATCAAAATACCTTTTCTGTTCATCATTCTCTCCCCCATAATCGGATCATTCTCATTCAATATTCTGGATCTGCTCGCGGATCTTCTCAATCTCCGTCTTCAGGATGATGGCGTGGCTGGAAACTTTCAGGTCATTGGCCTTGGAGAGGATGGTGTTTGCCTCCCGGTTCATCTCCTGGGCGATAAAGTCCAGTTTGCGTCCGATGCCCTCCTTCTCTTCCAGCGTATTTCTCATATGTTTTATATGACTTTTGAGCCTGACCACTTCCTCATCCGTACAGATCTTATCCGCAAACAGCACCACCTCCGCCGCGATACGGCCTTCCTCGATCTGTGTGTCTGCGAGAAGTTCCTTCATCTTATCCTCCAGCTTCGCCCGGTATTCCGCCACGATCTGGGGGGAGCGCTCCTCTACGAACACGATCTGCTCCTCCAGGAAATCCAGTTTGGAAAGGATATCCTGCTTTAAATTCTCTCCCTCTGCTTTCCTTGTCTCCACGAACTGCTCAAACGCGCCTTCCAGCGCTTCCTTCAGCCCATTCCACAGCTCTTCCTCGTCCTCACTCTGTTCCTCCATGGTAAACACTTCCGAATATCTGGACAGCGTGGACACGCGGACATCATTTTCCAGGCCGAACTCTTCTTCCATCTGTTTTAAATACTTCAGATATTCCGCCGCCAGCGCCGCATTATACTTCACCGCCACCTGGGACTGAGACAGATCTTCATATGTGATAAAGATATCCACCTTCCCCCGGTTCGCGTAGGATTTTAAAAGCGTCCTTATGGCTGTCTCAAAAAAATTCAGCTTCTTCGGCATCCGGATATTCACATCAAGATACCTGTGGTTTACACTTTTTAATTCAACTGTAAATTTTCTGGATTCTTTCTGTATTTCACATCTGCCGAATCCTGTCATGCTCTTTATCATGTTTTCAACCTCTGCTGTTCTCTCCGGGAAATTCTTTCCCTCTTTGCACCGTTTGTGTACGATCGAAAGTATTATAACCCTTCCGGCTGTAAATGGTCAACAAATTAAATCGGTTTCCTCATTTACTTTAATTGCTTCCTTCATTTATATAAGTCTTTTTTCGCTTCTTTGATTATGCTATACTAGTCCGTATATGAACAGAACCGTTCCCTCTGTGAAAACAGCAGGCGGCGAATATAAATAGGAATAGGAAATGGAGAATCTACTTATGGCATTTGACGGCATTGTTGTGGCTGAACTTGTCCACGAATTGAAAGAAGAACTATTAAACGGGAGGATCTCGCGGATCATCCAGCCGGAGCCGGATGAGCTTCTGATTACGGTCAAGGCTCCCTCCGGGCAGAAACGGCTCCTGATCTGCGCGGACGCTTCCCTTCCTCTGGTCTATCTGACGGATCAGAATAAACCCGCGCCCATGTCTGCCCCTAATTTCTGCATGCTCCTGCGCAAGCACATCGGGAGCGGCAGGATTGTAAAGATCAGCCAGCCCAAACTGGAGCGCATCATCTGCTTTACCATTGAACATCTCAATGAGCTGGGCGATCTGTGCCGAAAGGTCCTGATCGTGGAGATTATGGGGAAGCACAGCAACATCATTTTCTGCACGGAGGAAGGCAGGATTATTGACAGTATCAAGCATGTCTCTTCCCAGATGAGTTCCGTGCGGGAAGTTCTTCCCGGGAGGGACTATTTTATCCCGGACACCATGCACAAAGCAGACCCGCTGACCGTGTCCAGGGAAGAGTTCGCCTCTCTGCTGACAGAGAAGCCCACACCGGCCGCAAAGGCAGTATACACCAGTTTTACCGGCATCAGCCCGGTCACGGCGGAAGAAATCTGCCATCTTGCAGGCCTGGATTCATCCATTCCGGCAAAAGAGTATTCCGCGGACATCCTCTTTCACCTTTACACACAGTTTGAAATCTATCTCTCCGCAGTTAAGGAAGGGCGCTTCTCCCCGGCAGTCTATTATGACGGACCCGAGCCGAAAGAATTTTCTGCCCTCCCACTCACTCATTTTTCCAGGTATACAAGGCGGGAGTTTCCTTCTATCTCAGAGGTGCTTCGGACCTACTATTCTACCCGGAGCCAGATCACGCGCATCCGCCAGAAGTCCGCAGACCTGCGCCACGTGGTCCAGACCGCGCTGGAGCGCAGCCGCAAGAAATACGATCTTCAGCTCCGCCAGCTCAAAGATACGGAAAACAGAGAGAAATACAAAGTCTACGGAGAGCTGATCAATACGTACGGGTACAATACCGCAGAAGGGGCCAGACATCTGGAAGCGCTCAACTATTACACCGGCGAGATGATTTCCATTCCCCTCGATCCCACGAAGACGCCCCAGGAGAACGCCCAGCGCTATTTTGCCAAGTATAACAAACAGAAACGGACCTATGAAGCGCTCTCTGAACTGTGCCGGGAGACAAAAGACGATATCACCTACCTGGAATCCATTCAGACTTCCCTTGATATCGCCCTCACAGAGGACGATCTCGCGGGTATCAAAGAAGAACTCGCAGAATCCGGTTATATTAAGCGCAGGACTGTCCGAAAAAAAACAAAAGTAAAAAATACACCCCTGCACTATATCTCCAGTGACGGATATCACATCTATGTCGGGAAAAATAACCTTCAAAACGACGAGCTGACTTTCGGTTTCGCCGCAGGGAATGACTGGTGGTTCCACGCCAAACAGGCGCCCGGCTCTCACGTTATTGTAAAGACAAACGGAGAGGAACTCCCAGACCGTACCTTCGAAGAGGCAGGCAGGCTCGCCGCCTACTATTCCAGTATGCGGGGCGGTGAAAAAGTAGAAATCGACTATGTGGAAAAAAAACATATCAAAAAACCCAAGGGGGGAAAACCGGGATTTGTGGTGTATTACACAAACTATTCCCTTGTCATAGACAGCGATATCAGCGGTATACAAGAGGTCTGAATCTGGATTTGTGGGGGAGACATGTTTAAATGAATGGGTCCGAAAACAGCAGGGATATTCGAGAACGTATTCGTGGAGAGGGGCGGGACGGAGCAGGGCTTGGATAAAGTAAAAATCAGAGGATATGCGTTAAGTTTGGCAATGGGATTGTCTGACCGAAGGGAGTTGCCCATTGCCAAACTTTGTATTTAGCATGTCCTCTAATTTTGTAGTTTTTCCTGTCCTGCGGAGCGGAGCCGAAACCACACACACCCGCGCAGAATACGTCTTCAATACCCCGCTCCGCCAGTTTTCGTCCGATTTGCCGATGCCCCTCTGAGTTCCCCCGGCAAATCCAGATTTACTCTTGACTGCCCAACAGGTAATCCACGAACTGCTGGGCGGTTCTCCCAGACAGCCCGCCATGTGCCAGCTCCCATTTATTTGCTTCCAGCAGCAGCTCTTCCTCGGGCATGTCAATGCCGCCCTTTTTTGCGAGCACCCGCACAATCTCCTGGAATTCTTTTTTATCCGGAGACCCGAAATAAATGGTCACGCCAAACCTTGCCACAAGGGAGAGTTTTTCCTGAACGGTGTCGTTCGTGTGCAGTTCCTCGTCCCGGTCCGCCTTATCCCGGAAGGTCTCGCGGATCAGGTGGCGGCGGTTGGATGTAGCGTAAATAAGGACATTTTCCGGTTTTCGTTCCAGCCCGCCCTCAATCACAGCCTTCAGATATTTATACTCGATCTCAAATTCCTCGAAGGAGAGGTCGTCCATATAGATAATGAACTTATAGTTCCGGTTCTTAATCTGGGCGATTACATCATTTAAGTCCTTAAACTGATGCTTATACACCTCGATCATGCGCAGTCCCTGGTCATAATACTGATTCAGGATGGCTTTGATGGAGGAGGACTTCCCTGTGCCGGCATCCCCGAAGAGCAGGCAGTTGTTCGCCCTGCGTCCCTGCACAAAGGCTTCTGTGTTATCGATCAGCTTTTTCTTCGCGATCTCATATCCTACAAGATCATCCAGATGTACATGGGCGATATTCGTAATCGGCTCGATCTCCACCTCTCCGCCCTCGGGATGGCCGATGCGGAATGCCTTGTGCAGGCCCAGTCTGCCCACGCCGAACTCCTTGTAGAACTGCGTCATCTTCCCTTTGAAATCCTCTGCGTCCACGGCACTTCCAAGGGCGGCAGCCAGATGGCAGATGCGGTCCCTGACACGGCGGTTGAAGACTTTCCCCACACTGCTTCCATTCCTGTAGTCCATGAGAACCTGGATGCATCCGGCTCCGAGATCCGCCTCTAGGGCCGTAAAATCATAATCAAAGAGTTCTTTAAAAATCGTAAAGTCATGAAGGGCGATCTCATTTATGCTTCCCTGAATCTCTCCTACAATCTCACAGGACGTACTGTAGGCATTCTCATCGTTTACAAGCAGAAATGTCAGGTATGTATGCCATAGATTGCCCTCAAACCCATGACTCACTGACAGTTCCAGCAGCTTGTTCACAGACGCAAAGAGAAGGCTTCTTAGATCCTCTTCGTTATAGTAGTCATTCCCATGGTTTTCCATGAGGAAGGTCATATCGTCTAAAAGCTCCCCATAGTCCATATTTTTATAAAGCATCAGTTCATTTGTGCGCATTTTGCTTCTCCCCTTCCGTTCTATCCGGCATGCTTAATAATTCCCCAGGATTTTCAGATTTTTTGCTTCTTCCCTCAGGCCGCGGATGGCATTTTTGACTGCCGCGTCCTCAAGGTTCCCCTCAAAGTCCACAAAGAAACAGTATTCCCACGGTCTGCCCTTAATCGGGCGGGACTCGATTTTTGACATATTAAGGTCATTGTAGATAAAATGCGAAAGAATCCTGTACAGAGAACCACTCTGATGGGGGAGCTCAAAGCGGATGCTGATCTTGGACGCCTTTTTTAGGAAAACCTTCTGGTTCGTGACCACAATAAAGCGGGTGGAATTATCCGCGTCATCGTTAATCTCATCCACAAGCACTTCCAGGCCGTGCACCTCTGCCGCGTAGGCGCTGCACACTGCCGCCTGTGAGATATCCTGCTCCTTGAGCACCTTCTTGGCAGCGACCGCAGTATTCACCACACTGATTCTCTGCCAGTCAGGATGTTCGTAAAGGAACCGGGACGTCTGCATCAACGCTTCTGTCTTGGAGTATACCCGCTGGATATTGGACAGCTCTGCTCCCGGAAGTCCTGAGAGTGTATGCACAATGGGCAGAATTGTCTCTGCCACAATATAATTCTCAAATTCATCCAGAAGATCATACATCTCGATCACCGGTCCGGCCGTAGAATTCTCGATCGGAAGCACTGCATAGTCCGCTGCCCCCTCCTCGATGGCTCCCATCGCGTCCCGGAAAGTCTGGACATGGAAGCTGTTCACCTCTTCCCCGAAGAACTGTTTCATCGCCGCCTGGCTGTACGCCCCTTCTGTGCCCTGGAATACCACCCGGGCATTCTTTTTATCCAGGCCGTCAATGCGGATAAACGGCAGACGCCCCAGAGCGCCCGCTTCCACCAGCTGCTGATACTGCAGCTTCCTGCTCATTGACATGAGCTGCTGGTAAAGTTCCTGGATTCCTTTCTTATTGAATTCACCGCTCACCTTTGACGCCACATCCGAGAGTTTTTCCGTCTCTCTGCGCCGGTCAAAGACTTTGCTGCCTGCATTGACTTTATATTCTCCGACTTCCCGGCAGACCTCCATCCTCTTTTCATAAAGTTCTGTGATCTGGCTGTCGATTTCATCCAGCCTTCCTCTGAGTTCTTCCAGTGATGCCATTGTACTTCTCCCTTCTCCTGTGCCCCGCTGTAATTTCCCGGTTTTGATCTCTCTGGTTTTCACGCTTACCGCTCATTATATTACATTTTCCCGGCAAAATCTACTTTTCCTTCTGAAATAACACCATTTTTGCATTTCGATGTTTTCGCTGCGCCCAGGTTTCCCTTTTCCGGTATTTCTCAGCGCAGGCGCCAAGAATCTTTGAATTCATGTTGAAAATCAATACGTTTTAGTATATGATTATGTGGAGAATTCAGGGAGGTATCTATATGAATATTACAGAATGCATAAAAACCCGCAGAAGTATCCGCAGATACAAGGCGGAACCTGTTGATCATTCTATCATTGACTCTGTCGTATCTTCGGCATCTTACTCTCCCTCATGGAAAAATACTCAGATCACCCGCTATATCGCCATCGAGGATCAAGCCATCCTCTCCGAGATCGCGGATAAGTATACCCCGGATTACAATGCAGATATTATCCGACAGGCTCCTGTTCTGATCGCGGTTACTTTTGTCAAAGGCCGCTGCGGTTATGAGCGGGACGGTTCTTTCTCTACAAAAAAGGAAGACCGCTGGCAGATGTTTGACGTGGGGGTTTCCTGCCAGAGCTTCTGTCTCGCGGCTTGGGAGAAAGGTCTGGGCACGGTCATCATGGGAATTTTCGATGAGGACGGCATTTCAGAGCTGCTTGACATCCCTCAGGGCCAGCAATTAGGCGCCCTGATTGCCCTGGGATACCCGGATATCGAACCGGACGCTCCGAAGCGCAAAACTGTAGAACAGTTACTTCAATACAGATAGACACCCGGCTGATACAGAAACGCAGCCCTGATAAGGAGGTTATTTATGAGACATTTGATGAGCCCGCTGGACTTTTCAGTGGAGGAACTTGATAAACTGCTGGATCTGGCCCAGGATATTGAGGCACACCGCGAAAAATACGCGCACGCATGCGACGGCAGAAAGCTGGCTACTCTCTTCTATGAGCCCAGTACCCGCACACGTTTAAGCCATGAAGCAGCCATGCTGAATCTAGGCGGAAGCGTCATGGGATTTTCTTCCGCGGACTCCAGCTCTGCCGCGAAAGGTGAGAGTGTATCTGATACAATCCGCACCATTTCATGCTACGCGGATATCTGTGCCATGAGACATCCAAAAGAGGGAGCGCCCATGGTCGCCTGCCAGCACTCCTCGATCCCGGTCATCAATGCCGGGGACGGCGGTCACCAGCATCCCACACAGACCCTGACAGACCTGCTGACCATCCGCAGCCTGAAAGGGCGGCTCGGCAATATGACCATCGGACTCTGCGGAGACCTGAAATTTGGCCGCACAGTCCACTCACTGATCAACGCACTGGTCCGGTATGAGGGAATCCGATTCATCCTCATCTCTCCGGAAGAGCTCCGGCTCCCGGAGTATATCCGCCACGATGTGCTTGACCGACTCCAGATTCCGTACCAAGAGGTGGTCCGCCTGGAGGACGCTATGCCGAACCTGGATATCCTGTACATGACAAGAGTACAGAAGGAACGTTTTTTTAATGAGGAAGATTACGTGCGCATGAAAGATTTCTATATCCTGGACAAAGCAAAAATGAAGCTCGCGCCCGAGGATATGTATGTGCTTCACCCGCTTCCCAGGGTAAATGAGATTTCCGTGGAGGTGGACGATGACCCGCGGGCCGCGTATTTCCGCCAGGTACAGTACGGTGTCTATGTGCGCATGGCGCTGATCCTGACGCTTCTTGATATCCACGTTGACTAGTACAGCGAAAAAGAGAGGAATAAGACTATGGTAAAAAATACATTAAATGTAGGACGCATTTCCGAAGGCTTTGTGCTCGACCACATTGAGGCGGGCAAAAGCATGGAGATCTATAAGTATCTTCACCTTGACAAACTGGACTGCTGTGTGGCAATCATCAAAAACGCCAAGAGCAGTAAAATGGGAAAAAAAGATATTATGAAGATCGAATGCCCCATTGATTTCATGGACCTGGATATTCTCGGATTTATTGATCACAACATCACGGTCAATATTATTGAGGACGGAGAGATTATTTCTAAGAAACCGCTCTCACTGCCCAAAGAGATCCGCAATGTGATCAAGTGCAGAAATCCCAGATGTATCACCTCCATCGAGCAGGAACTGGACCACGTATTCGTCCTCACT
The DNA here is from genome assembly GCA_959022495.1 of uncultured Lachnospiraceae bacterium. GTDB lineage: Bacteria > Bacillota > Clostridia > Lachnospirales > Lachnospiraceae > Mediterraneibacter. The sequence continues at coordinate 194,189 of CAUEYX010000002.1, forward strand.
GATGAGGATAACCAGATTTACCGCTGCAAATATTGCGAAGAGAAGTACCGCAGGCACAGATAAGCTGCCTGCGGTACTTCTCTTCTTTTTTCTGGCTCTTTTATGATCAGCACTCCTCCGCGATCTTGTAGAGGAGCCTTTCTGTATCTTCCCAGCCAAGGCAGGGGTCCGTGATGGACTTTCCGTACACCCGGTTCTCATCGATCTTCTGGCATCCTTCCTCCAGATAACTCTCGATCATCACACCTTTGATCAGGTTTTTCAGTTCCGGATTATATTTCCTGCTGTGAAGCACTTCGCTTACAATGCGGATCTGCTCCCGGAACTGTTTGTTTGAGTTGGAGTGGTTGGCATCCACAACCGCCGCCGGATTCTTCAGCTCTCTCCTCTGATACATCTCCAGCAGGCGCACCAAGTCTTCATAGTGATAGTTCGGAATGCAGGTGCCGTACTTGTCCACACCGCCTCTGAGGATCACATGTGCCAGTTCGTTGCCGTCTGTCGTCACATCCATGCCCCTGTAAATAAAGGTGTGGGAGCTCTGCGCCGCCACAACAGAATTGAGCATCACGGAGAAGTCCCCGCTGGTGGGATTCTTCATCCCCACCGGGATATCCATGCTGCTGGCTGTCAGGCGGTGCTGCTGGTTCTCCACGGACCGCGCGCCAATCGCTTCATAGGAGAGAATATCATCCAGATAGCTTCGGTTTTCCGGATAGAGCATCTCATCCGCGGCGGTCAGGCCGCTCTCCCGGATGGCCCGGGTGTGCATCTTCCTTATCGCGATGATTCCCGCCAGCAGATCCGGAGCCTGATCCGGTTCCGGCTGATGGAGCATGCCTTTATATCCCTCCCCCGTGGTGCGCGGCTTGTTCGTGTAGATGCGCGGAATGACCATAAGGCGGTCTGATACCTTCTCATTTACCTTTGCAAGACGGCTCACATATTCGCATACAGAGTCCTCGTTATCCGCGGAGCAGGGTCCCACAATGACAATGAACTTATCTGACCTGCCTGTAAAAATCTCCTGAATCTGGGCGTCCCTTTTCTTCTTTATACTAAGAATCTCCTCTGAGAGGGGATATTCCGCCTTCAAGTCTGCCGGAAGAGGCAGTTCTGCGTTAATCTTCATTCCCATATGTCCTGTTTTGCCTCCATTCATAAAATCCATCCATAAAATAAAAACGTGTTAAGCAAGACGATAAGCCGGGTTATGTCGCGGACGATCATCTATCTAGGCACAGCGTCGCCGCTGTGCTCAAGCGACCAACCTGAAGCGTGACGGGCCGCCACACCGCTTCTATCCGGTCTTGCTTCGGATGGGGTTTACATGTGCCCTCCCTGTTACCAGGGAGGCGGTAGTCTCTTACACTGCCTTTCCACCCTTACCCGGGCAGAAAACGGAAAAGAATCGTTTGTTCTTCTTCTCCGTTTTCTGCCCGGGCGGTTTATTTCTGTTGCACTGGCCTTGGAGTCACCTCCACCGGACGTTATCCGGCATCCTGCCCTGTGAAGCCCGGACTTTCCTCGTCTGCAGCCTTTCGGCATATGCAGCCGCGATCGCCTGTCTTACTTAACACAGTATTTGATTATACTATATATAAATCGAAAAAACCACTATTTTCTTTTTCTATTTCTCTGACTGGATTTTCACCCGGAGTTTTTAGTTTTTTCTCAGATCTGTGATTTCAGACGGTCCCGCAGCATTTCACAGAGCCTGGGAATGACCGTTTCAAACTCTGCCCCGTACCAGCGGGACTCCTCCGAAGCCGCTGTGGCCTCGATGCAGGCCACTACATAATCCGCAGCAAGAGTCAATGATTCACCCAGATCAAGTCCCCGCATCAGCCCGCCTGTCACAGTGGAGGCAAAGATATCCCCTGTCCCGTGGTAGGACTGATCACAGCGTCTGGTAAAGTACGTGAATTCCTTCCCGTTTCTGTCCAGATAAGCTGCTCCGAGCCTGCCCGGCTCAAAGCTGACCCCGGTAAGAACCGCTGTGCCGCATCCAAGTTCCAGAAGCTTCTCCAGCATCTCCCGGATATACTGCCTGTCGTAGACGGTTTTATACGGCATGCCGGTAAGCAGGGCCGCTTCCGTAATATTCGGCAGGATCACATCCGCTTTCCTGCATACTTCTGCCATGGCCTGGGGAAAATCCCCGCCAAATGCCGGATACAGCTTCCCGTTATCCGCCATTGCCGGGTCCACCACGGTCAGCGTGCCGCTTCCCGCGAACCGGTCAATAAACCGAATCACCTGGGCGCACTGCTCTTTTGATGCAAGATAGCCTGTATAGATCCCGTCAAATGTAAGATTCTCTTTTTCCCACATATCCGATATGGGTTCAATCTGATCGGATAAATCCCTGCAGGTAAAATCCTTAAACATCGTATGGTTCGACAGGACAGCCGTGGGCAGAATGCCGCACTCCACTCCCATCGCGGATATAATCGGCAGCGCGACCGTAATGGAACAGCAGCCGATACAGGATATGTCCTGAATTGTGACAATTCGTTTCATGTTGATACACCTCTCTGTCAAAATCTTTCTAGAAAAGTATATCAAATATGGATTGGTTTAAAATAGCCAGAAATGCTTTTTCTTACCAGACCAGTTTAATTCTGCCCGGCTCCCTCATCCACAATCAGAGCGTCCCCGTCCGCCGCGGAGGTCGCCAGTTCATCACAGCGTTCATTCTGCGGGTGCCCATCGTGGCCTTTCACCCAGTGGAAACTGGTATTGTGGGGCTGCTTCGCGGCAAGAAGCCGCTTCCAGAGATCCACGTTCTTGACTGGTTCATTTTTTCCGCGCTTCCAGCCTTTTTTCAGCCATCCGTCCACCCAGTGCTGGTTAAACGCGTTCACCACATACTGGGAATCCGAATAAACTTCCACGGTGCAGGGGCGGTTCAGCGCTTCCAGCCCGGCGATCACCGCCATCAGCTCCATGCGGTTGTTGGTCGTCTTTACATATCCCTGGGAGATCTCCTTTACATGAAGGGTTCCTTTTGGGTCCACATACTCAAGAACCGTCCCGAAGCCTCCCGGCCCTTCGGGGTTCCCTCTGGCCGCGCCGTCTGTATAGATCTTAACAAACATCTCATTCTCTCCCTCTGTCATTGTTCTGGTCCGTCCAGCAGGAAGGACTGTCCCTCCTGCTCGATCTTCATGATCCGCTTTCTGTAGTCCCGGGTGCACTGCTCAAGCATCAGCCTGTCATACACCTCATAGGTACCCCAGAAATGCATGGGAAATACAGATCTTGTCTGCGTGCGTTTCATAAAACAGTCAATGCCCCAGCAGTACTGTTCCCCCAGTCTGGGGTCTACCGGGACAAAGGCGGCATCAATCTTCACATTCTGGAGCTTATTAATCTCTGCCTGATATGAGCGGCGCATTCCGGTATTGTATACTTCCGGCTCGCCCTCCCAGTGCCACCAGTTCAAATCCCCCATATGGCAGAGGGTCCTGCCATGATAAGAGACCAGAAATGCCACTCCCTCGTCGTTGGAGCGCAGCGTGCGCACAAGGCAGTCCGCGAGGCGCAGCTCCTGACTGGGTTTTACCGGGTAAATCCCCTCTGCCTCCTCGGAGATATCTGACGACAGAATATAATAAGTGTTCTCAAAATGCTTTCGCAGCTCATAAATGCTCCGGCTGTAATGGTCGTAATGGCCATGGCTGACAAATACGAACAGATTTTTCGTCCCGTCCATGTCTGGGATCTTCCCTTTATAATAATCAAAGAGAAAATAAGCGTCATCGATCTCCGCCAGAAACCCACTGTGCCCCAGATACGTTACCTTCATCATAGGTTCAGATTCTCCACTGTCTGCACAGTCTCCATCAGAATATATTCCATATCCACTTTTGCCGTCTTCGCGCTCTCCGGAAGATTGATCATCAGAGTCTTCTTCCGGATGCCTGCCATCATCCGGTCCATCATGGAGCTCTTGGAGTATCTCAGGTTGTATGCCCGCAATGCCTCCGGTATCCCTGGAAGCAGTATCTCTGCCACATCCGTTAATGCCTCCGGCGCGCAGTCCCCCTCCTGATATCCCACTGCCCCTGTGGTCAGGATCAATTCCACAGACCCGGAATCCGAAAGCTGCCGCAGTACGGTGGAAACTACTTCCCGCTCCTGGGGGAGAACCCCCGCAGCTTTCACCTCAAACCCCACCTGCTGCAGCATCCGTTTCAGCGCGGAAGCCGCCGCGCTCTCTGCCTTCGCCTTATAGATCCCACTGTCAATCGTAAATATTGCCGCTCTCATCATTGGTGCCCCTTTCTTTTCAAAATTTGTCTCTCCCCTGTGTGGTTCGTTTCTATTTCTAATATTTTTCTGCATTTTATTGATTCAGACGTTTCTGTCCGCAGTGTGCTGCCCCGAGTCACTGCCCCAGGATGCGCTCTGATATCCGGTTCGCGTTCTGATAGACCGTCTCTTTCGATTCCCCAATCAAGAACTGCCCGTCCTTGTACACAGTCTTTCCATTTATTATGGTCATCTTTACATTCTGCTTACTCCCGCTGTATACAATATTTTTCTCAATATGGTGAAGCGGCTGCATATTGGGCTGCATCAGGTCAATGACAATCAAGTCCGCCCGTTTCCCGGGCGCCAGTACATCACAGTCGTGAAGCCCCATGGCGTAGGCTCCGTTTACCGTCGCCATCTCAAGCACATCCATCGCCGGAACCACCTCAGGATCATCGCAGACCGCCTTCTGCAGACCGGTCACAAGAAACATCTCCCGGAACATATCCAGGCAGTTATTGCTGGCAGGGCCATCCGTGCCAACTGCCACGGGAATCCCCATGTCCAGATACCGCTTTATGGGAGCAATACCGCTGGCCAGCTTCAGATTGGACGCCGGATTGGTCACAACGCTGATCCCCCTCTTCTTTATGATGTCAAAATCCCCGTCGTCCAAATGCACGCCGTGGAACAGGCATCCTCCGTGACCAAACAGTCCCAGGGAATCCATATACGCCACCGGGGTCATGCCGGAACGCTCCCTGCACTCTTCCACCTCACGCCTCGTCTCTGAACAGTGGACGCACACCGGAGCCTGGTAATCCTGAGCAAGTGCCGCGATCTGCTCCATGCGTTTCCGGTTCGTGGTATACTCCGCGTGGAAACCGATCTGATACGATAACAGGCTCTCCGGATCTCGGTTATAAGCTTCATAATCCCGCTTCATCTCTTCCACAGTCCCGCCGAAATCATTCATGTCCCCGCAGAATACTATGCGGAATCCGCACTCCCGCGCTGCCCGCGCGCTGTCCTTTTTCAGCTTATACATATCGAACGCCGCCGTAATGCCGCTGGTCAGATACTCCATGACCGCCAGCTTCGTCAGCCAGTAGACGTCATCCCCAGTCAATTCTGCCTCCGCGGGAAATACTTTGTCAAAAAGCCATTCCTGCAGTTTCATATCGTCCGCGTAGGACCGCAGAAATGTCATGGGCGAATGGGTGTGAGCGTTTTTGAATCCCGGCATCACCAGGTTCCCCTGAGCGTCAATCTCTTCGTCCCAGTCTCCGGCCGGGTTTCCCGCGCTGTCACGAAAGGCGCTTAATCCTTCGCCGGACCCAGGATCTCCCCCGTCACCTGGCTGCGTTTCTCGAACATAATGGATCTTCCCGTCTTCGATTCCGATCTCTCCGTGAAAAATCGCTCTCCCTGGCTCCATAGTCAGAACCCTGGCATTATAAATTCTTGTTTTCATATTCTTCTCCATATTTCTCTATAATCCGGGTCACCAGGCGGGTGAACTCCCCCGCCCGACGGTCAGCCACAGCCTGTACATCCAGATGGCTTAAAGCCTCCGAAGACAGGCCGCTTGCCATGTTGGAAATGCAGGATATCCCGCAGACCCTCACTCCGACATGCCGGGCCGCGGCCGCTTCGCACGCCGTGCTCATTCCCACGGCGTCCGCTCCCAGCCGGGCATACATCCGGATCTCCGCCGGGGTCTCGAAATTCGGTCCGGAAGTCTGAAGGTACACGCCCTCCTGAATGGAAATCCGCTCCTCCTGTGCCACAGTTCTGATCAAATCCTGCAGTTCCCCGTCGTAAACATGGGTCATATCCGGGAACCGTTCTCCCAGCTCAGATACATTCTCCCCGATCAGAGGGGACGGCACAAAGCTGGAAATGTGGTCCGTAATCATCATAAAGTCCCCCACCTGAAATCCTTCCTTGATCCCTCCTGCGGCATTGGTCAGGAAAAGCACCTCGATCCCCATCTTTTTCATCAGTCTGACCGGAAGCACAACTTCTTCCATGGTGTATCCCTCATAATAATGTACCCTGCCTTTCATAACCACCGCGGGCACATTCCCGATATACCCCAGAAGGAATTTTCCGTCGTGTCCCTGGACCGTGGACACCGGGAACCCCGGAATATCCCCGTAAGGGATCTCCTTTATCACCTTCATATTCCGGGCATAGCCGCCCAGGCCGGAGCCAAGGATCAGCCCTGCCCTTGGCTCAAAATCCGTCACTGAACGGTAATACTCATAGCATGTTAAAAGTCGTTCATACTGCGCGCTCATCCCTGCTCCTTTTCCATCTTCCTGCTGACCTTCCCTTTGATCTCCTCTGTGATCTTCGCAATGAACGCATCCAGTGCGCACTGTCCTTCATCCCCGGCGAACCGGCTTCTTACGGAAACCAGATTCTCTTCTTCTTCCTTGGCTCCCGCGACAAGCATGTACGGAATCTTCTTCATCTGCGCCTCCCGGATCTTGTATCCGATCTTCTCGGCGCGGGTGTCAATCTCCGCCCGGATGCCTGCATCTTTCAGCGCCTCAAGCACTTTCATTCCATACTCCATATGTTTGTCAGAAATCGGAAGCACCTTCACCTGCACCGGGGCAAGCCATGTGGGGAATGCCCCCGCAAAGTGCTCGATCAGGATTCCGATGAAACGCTCAATAGACCCGAACACCACGCGGTGGATCATAATCGGTCTATGTTTCTCTCCGTCCGCTCCGGTATATTCAAGATTAAACCGCAGCGGAAGCTGGAAGTCCAGCTGAATGGTACCGCACTGCCAGGTCCTGCCGATAGAATCTTCCAGGTGGAAGTCGATCTTCGGGCCGTAGAACGCCCCGTCCCCCTCGTTTACCACATAGGGAAGGCCGATATCCTCAAGCGCGCTTCTAAGCGCGTCTGTGGCCATATCCCAGTCCTCGTCGCTGCCCATGCTGTCCTCCGGACGTGTGGAGAGCTCCACATGGTATTTGAAGCCAAAAAGGCTGTACACTTCGTCGATCAGTTTCACAACCCCCTTGATCTCGTCTTTGATCTGTTCCGGCATCATGAAAATATGTGCATCATCCTGCGTGAAGCAGCGCACGCGCATCAGGCCGTGAAGCTGGCCGGATTTCTCATGACGGTGCACCAGGCCGAGCTCGCCCATGCGGATGGGCAGGTCACGGTAAGAGCGGGGTTCGGACTCGTATACGAGAATGCCGCCCGGACAGTTCATCGGTTTGATGGCAAAATCCTCCTCGTCAATCACGGTTGTGTACATATTCTCTTTATAGTGGTCCCAGTGTCCGGATGTCTCCCACAGATGGCGGCTGAGCATGATCGGTGTATTGATCTCCACATATCCTGCCCTGCGGTGGATCTCCCTCCAGTAATCAAGGAGCGTATTCTTCAGCACCATTCCGCTGGGAAGGAAGAAGGGGAATCCCGGTCCCTCCTCACGCATCATAAACAGGCCCAGCTCGCGTCCCAGTTTCCTGTGGTCCCGCTTCTTGGCCTCCTCAATCATAGTCAGATACTCTTCCAATTCCGCCTTCTTCGGGAACGCGGTGCCGTAGATTCTCTGGAGCATCTTATTGTGCTCATCTCCCCGCCAGTACGCGCCCGCGAGGCTGGTCAGCTTGAACGCCTTTACCGGCTTTGTCGTCATCAGATGCGGACCCGCGCACAGGTCGGTAAATTCGCCCTGTGAGTAGAAGCTGATGGTCTCGTCTTCCGGAAGATCCTCAATCAGTTCTACCTTATAATCCTCTTTCTTGTCCTTAAAATATTCAATCGCTTCATTTCTCGGCATTGTATACTGCTTGATCTCAAGATTCTCTTTTACAATCTTTTTCATCTCCGCCTCGATCTTCTCCAGATCTTCTGCCGTAAATGGTGTTTCTCTGTCCACGTCATAGTAGAATCCATCCGCAATGGACGGTCCGATCGCCAGCTTTGTGTCCGGGTACAGGCGTTTGACTGCCTGGGCCATAATATGGGATGCAGTGTGGCGGAATGCGCCTCTTCCCTTCTCATCATTAAATGTGAGGATGTTCAGTTCACAGTCGTGGTCAACTATGGTCCTTAAATCAACGGTCTCGCCGTCCACTTCTCCTGCTGTCGCCATCCTTGCCAGCCCCTCGCTGATATCCAGGGCGATGTCATAGACGCTCATTGGCTGCTGATACTCTTTGCTTGATCCGTCTTTCAATGTGATCTTCATGTTCGTTTCCTTCCTTTCCCTCGAAATCGTCCGTCCGCTGCTGATACAGAAACAGAAAAGGCACTCCTCACGGAATGCCTCTCACTTTCTGAATCTATGTCCGCACGGAAACACTCCATGCAGGGACGGGATCGTATTCCCGCGGTTCCACCCTGCTTGTTTTCCATGGAAAACCTGCTTCATTTCTGTGATGATAACGGAATCACCGTGCCGGATTAGGGCAGCTCCGAGGTGGTCTTCAGTCAGCCGGAACACCAAAACCCTCGCACCATGCGGATTTCTCTCTGAGATGGCCGGCAGCCTACTTTCCTCTTCAACGCTTTTTCTTACATCGGTTATTCTACCTCAGCATGGCATTGTATGTCAAGAAGGAACCTGGTTCCTCCCGACAGAACTTCGAACTTTCTCTCAGCTTGCGCCCATGGCTTTCGAGTTCAGGATATCCTCAGCTGCCTGCCTCGACGAAATCACTCTTTCCTTTGTGATGCAGCTCTTTAAGACAACAAGACCGGCCTCATGTTCCCTTTTCCCTGAAGTAGAGCCGCAGAGGTCTTCTATAACCGCACAGTCAGACAAATCATTGTAACAGTCCAGCACACTGTGCAGCACACAGCATCCGGTATTCACCCCCGCGAAGTAAATTTTCTCCACCGCATGGGCACGGACAAACGCTTTGAGCTCCTCATTCCAGCAGCTGTATTTATCTTTATCAAACACCGCTGACATGGCAGGACGCAGTTCCGGGATAATCTCCGCTTCCTCTGACCCTTCCATGCAGGCTTTCCATCCCTCGAACAAATAGCACGCCGTCTTTTCGTGATTGACGTAACGGGTCCCCGCAGTGATGCAGTGATCCTTAACCTGCGCCCAGAAGTCTCGTATTTTCCCGGCAAGACCCTCTGTGTGCTCATTCACAAATCCATTCTGCATATCAATGATCAAAAACAGTATCTTTTTCATGTATCCAATCCCTCCCGGCAGATAAACAAATCATTGTCGTTCCTTTCCACTCTATAGCATCTGAAAATTCACGGAAATTATTCCACAATTAGAATCATACCCCAGAGAAAAATCCCTGCCTTTTGTTGACATTGGTCATCCCCAGCTCCTCCCAAATAAATACAGTCTCCGTCCCCTGTCTGCAGCCTTCAGGATCACGGAGACTTATTTTTCTATTTTTTCGAAGACCGCTTCTAAGCCGTCTTCTCCACGGTCAGCCTTACCGCCCATCCGCGGATCACCCCTTCTTTGATCTCTGTCAGAACCAGCCCGGCAGCCAGCGGAACCATCACCAGCCACACCGCCGAAAGCCCCATCATATGCAGAGCGATATAGGCAGCGCCTACACTGGCGTGGAAGAAAAGTATGGTCTCCCCGAAAAAGCGCCCTTTCTTAAGGCTCTTCCGCCGTTCTTCTCCATCTTCCCCGCCGGACAGGAAATACGCAGTCAAGGAAAGCACAGTCTGCTTTAAATTATTTGTAGAAAAAATGGTGGAGCACGTATAGCCTTCCGCGCCTTTGAACACACACCACTGGAAGGACATGGCAAAGAACACCGGATACAGCGCCAGCACCGGATTCATCTCCCTTGGCAGCATCCCTGATATTACCACGGCAGCTGCATCCACCGCCAGAGCAGAATACTTTAGGTTCCAGGAAGTCTTTTTCCCCAGGATCACGAAAATCACCATCGCCAGCACATACAGCACAAGGGCTCCCAAACGCAGAGCTGCCTCAGCCGTATTTTTCCCCAGGATGTCTCCAACCAGCTCGATCAAGTTCGCTGTCTGCGCGGACCCAAACACCGCCATCCGCCCAAAGATCGCATAGCCGCCGAAAAAGCCGCCGCACACTGCCATAATAAAGTGCATCCAGACCTCTGACCTGTTATTCCATTTCATTTTCATCCCTCCGACCGTTCTCAATTATAGCACTCCGCCGGCGATTTACAATCCTTTTTTCTCAAAAACAGGTGAAACCTCTCTCTGTTACGGGCACGCTCACCCTTCCAGCGCCTCCGCGGCCCGGGCCAGCTCCTCTCTGATCGGAATATGCTGTGGACAGACTTTTTCGCATTTTCCACATCGGATACACGCTGACGCCTTGGCATAGCCGCGCCCTTCGGTATTCCACTGATACTGCCCTTTTGCCCCTGGCAGATTCTGATACATGGTATACAGATTATACGCCTGGAAAATGCCATGGATGGCAATGTGTTCCGGGCATCCCTTCATGCAGTAGGCGCAGGAAGTACAAGGGATCTTCGGGAACGTCCCATAGATTTCTCTCGCCTTTTTTACGACCTCCTGCTCCTCTTCCGACAGAGGGACAAACGCTTTCATATAAGAAAGATTGTCCTCCAGCTGCTCCATATTGGACATGCCGGAAAGCACGGTAATGACCCCGTCCAGGGACGCCGCGAATCGGATCGCCCACGAGGAAGGAGAGGCCGCCTTATCCGCTGCTTCCAGGACCTCCTTTACCTCTTTTGGCGGATCTGCAAGATTGCCTCCTTTCACCGGTTCCATAATGATGATGGGCTTACCGTGTTTTCTCGCGGTTTCATAGCATTTCCTGGACTCAATGTCCGGGGCTTCCCAGTCCGCGTAATTAATCTGCAGCTGAACGAACTCCATCTCCGGGTGCTCTGTAAGAATCCGATCCAGGACGTCCGCTTTGTCATGCATCGAAAATCCAAGATGCCGGATCAGCCCTTCTTCCTTTCTCTTTTTCAGGAAGTCCCAGATACCATAATCGTCAAAGAAATGGGTACGTTCCTGTCCCAGGTTGTGGAGGAGATAGAAATCAAAATACCCTGCTCCCGTCCTCTCCAGAGAAGTGTAAAACATCTGCTCCGCTTCTTCCCGGCTCTCAGCTCCCGCCCACGCGGGAAGCTTCGTGGCAAGGAGGAAACGTTCCCGCGGATACCGGTCCACAAGCACCTTCTTTGCCACTGCCTCTGATTCCCCCTCATGATACCCATACGCAGTGTCAAAATAGCAGAACCCTTCGTCCAGGAAACGGTCCACCATTTCCCGCGTGCGTTCCACGTCAATCTTCCCTCCGTCCATGGGAAGACGCATCAATCCGAATCCCAGCTTCGGTATTTTCTCTCCCAGATATGCCTCCATTTTATTTTTCTCCTTTCATCTGTCTCTTTTTGCAGTGTGCACATAGCGGACAAGCCGTCTTTCCAGCTCTTCCATTATGTCCCGGGTCTCTGGATTCCGGTATGGGAGTCTGTGTATCAGGCGCCGGACATAATCATTCTCCTCCACGATATCCAGGCTCTCCCGGAAATTGAGATCATAGAAATACGCCATATAAGATACCCAGTAATCCATCGGTGTCTCCCGGTCCGCGGACAGAATGCTGCGTCCCGCAAGCGCGTCCTCCCTCACTTTCGGCGTTACCGCTGAGATGCTCACTTCCTCCGCCGGCGCCCCCAGAAACGTCTCAAAGTCATCTTCTAATTTTACCCGGCAGTTGTCAAGCTTGTCCGCGTCCCGGATGATCCTGGCGTGCAGAAGCGTCCGCTCATCCTCAATTCCCTCCAGCACAAAGTCACTGTGCCGCGCAATGGCCGCGCGGATGATCCCGTCCCACGTATCCTCCGGAATGAAACTGCGGATCAATTTTTCCCTGCCAAAAAGGAGCCTCACTCCGTAGGATGCGTGATCCATGGTATCCGGCTGAAAACTGTCAAAACGCCTCAGCTGTTCAAAACGGCCGATATCATGGAGCATGGCAATCCCCTCTGCCACCTCCGCGTCCTCCCGTGAAAGGCGCATCCTCCCGGCAATCTCAGCGCTCTGCGCGGCCACGCCGTATGTATGGACGATCTTGAGCCGCACCTTATCATCCTCCCGGTTGTACCCGTCCAGATATGTTTCAAAAACTCTTTTTACACGATCAAGATCCACCGGTCATCCCTCCTGAATTCAGAATTTAATTTTAAGTTTACTACATGTGATGCTGGGAATACAAGAAAAACAGCAAAACAAATCTGCCGCATTATTGAATTCTGCCCTGCATAATGGTATCATATTTAAGTATGCGGTTTGACCCTTCAGAGGAAATAGACTGCGCCGCCGCATCAGCGGCAGAACGGAGAGCGATATGACAAAACATGTGATAAAAATGAAAAAACACAGAGATATCCGCCGCGCTCTGCGCGCTGCGTTTCCCCATACCATTCCCATATTCGCGGGATTCTGGTTCCTGGGGCTTACATACGGCATCTATATGAATGTATCCGGGTTTTCCTTCATTTACCCCATGCTTATGAGCATCACAATCTTTGCCGGAAGTGTAGAATTTGTCACAGTAAATCTCCTGCTGGGCGCCTTCAGTCCCCTGCAGGCATTTGCCATGGCGCTGATGATCAATGCCCGTCACCTGTTCTACGGCATCTCCATGCTGGAGAAATACCGGGGCTATGGCTGGCGGTCCTTTTATCTGATCTTCGGCATGTGTGACGAGAGTTTCTCCATCAACTACACAGCCATAATACCGAAGGATGTGGACAAAGGCTGGTTTATGTTTTTCGTGACGCTGCTGAATCATTTTTACTGGTTTTCGGGCTCCACCCTGGGAGGGATTTTCGGCTCTTTGATCCACTTTGACACAGAGGGGCTGGATTTCGTTATGACCGCAATGTTTGTTGTAATCTTCCTCGAACAGTGGCTCAAAGAAAAGAATCATACAAGCTCCCTGCTCGGTCTGGCGCTCTCCCTGCTGTGCCTGACCGCGTTTGGCGCAGACAGTTTCATCATTCCGTCCATGCTGGCAGTCCTGGTCTTCCTCACTGTGATCCGCAGGCCTCTGGAGAAACAGATCAGCCAGACGGATTTCCATAATCCAGAAACAGAGAAAGGCGGTGAATCTTCATGACAATCACACAGCAGATCATAACCGTGGCGATGGTTGTTCTCGCCACCATGCTGACCCGCTTTCTGCCCTTCGTTCTATTTCCCGAAGGCCGGCCCACACCAAAATATATCCAGTACCTTGGAAAAGTGCTGCCCTCTGCCGTATTCGGGCTGCTTATCATTTATTGTCTGAAAAACGTAAGCATTTTTACCGGCAGCCACGGTATCCCGGAACTGATCGCCATTGTGCTCGTAATCGCTCTCCATCTGTGGAAACGGCAGATGCTGCTCTCTATCGCGGGGGGAACCATATGCTACATGCTCCTGGTACAGTTTGTATTCTAGATCCCGAGCAGATGGACTGCTGTCCACAATTCATCTAAAGCAAAATCTGGATTTGCCGGGGAGACTCGTGGGGGCATCGGCAAATCGGGCGAAAACCTCGGAGCGGATTTTTGAAGCCGTATTCTGCGCGGGTGTGTGGGTGGCTTCGGCTCCGCTGTTTTCTCGTTTTGTTCAGACCGGGAAGAGTCTTCCCGGCATATGCAGGATTTCAAAAGAGGATGAGGAGGGAGCGTTACTGGAGAAAAAGAGCTGTACTGGAACCGGAAGGTAATGAAATTGGATCTGCTCGTGGAGAGGGGCGGGGTGGATCAGGCGACTTGGAATGATTTGCCGGAAAGTCTTAAAGGAAGGACGCGCAGCGTTAATTGACCGGCGGATGCCTGAGGTGTAAGCCGAATCTTCTGCCGGTCAATTGCTTTTAGCTGTGTGTCCTTCCTTTTAGATCTTTCCCAAATCATGGAACGGAACCTGACCGTCCCGCTCCTCTCTACGAATACGTTCTCGAAAGCATTGCTGTTTTCGGACTCATTCTTTCAAAGTCGTCTCCCCCACAAATCCAGATTCAAATAATAATGCACACCATTCCTCCATTGGAGTCGTTGACAATCTTCTGCATGGAATCCTGCAGCTTCACCTGGCTTTCGTCATTGATCATGGATATTTTATTCCGCATTCCGTCCATTACCAGTTCTTCCACGGACTTGCCAAATATATTGGTCCCCCACACGCCCTCTGGTGTCTCACTCTCCTTCTTAATATATTCCACCAGGTCTTCCGCCTGCTGCTCATTTCCCACAATGGGAGCGATCTCGGTTTCAATATTTGCCCGGATCATATGGATGGACGGAGCCTCGGAACGGATCTTCACCCCATACTTGCTGCCCTGCTTGATAATCACAGGCTCCTCAAGCCGGATATCCTCTCTGGACGGGCTGACTACTCCGTACCCCTTCATTTTGACATCGGCGAAAGCATCCCTTACCCTGCTCAGTTCATCTTTCATGGAGGCAAGTTCCTTGACCGTGGAGATCAGCTCATATTCTCCCTTTATATCTGCGCCGGTCAGTTCACTTAGGACTTCATAATAATACTTCTGCTCAAATCCAACCCGTATCCGCACTCTCCCGGTATCCATTTCGATCTGATCCACCTGGATGCTGTCTATGTATGGGCTTTCGGTCTCTATGGCGCGCGAGGCAATACTGCGGACGTCGTCCATCCCTTCCATGACAGCGCGGACACAGCCCAGCAGGTCCTGCTTAATCCGGTGGTCCCTTGAGAGCATCTCCACCCATTTCGGCACATAAAATTCTACCTCCGTGATGGGGAACTCGAAGAGCACCTGTTTCATAATCTCATGGATATCCTCCGTTTTTAACTGTTCACAGTTGACCGGTACCACAGACGCCCCATATTTCTGCTCCAGCTCTTCCTTTAATTCTTTTGCCTCCTCTGTGTAGGGCTTCTGACAGTTTAAGAGAATGAGGAAGGGTTTCCCAATGGACTTCAGCTCTTTGACTGTTTTCTCCTCCGCCGGAATATAATTCTCCCGGGGAAGTCCGGTCACACTGCCGTCCGTGGTCACCACAAGGCCGATCGTCGCGTGGTCATGGATTACTTTCTGCGTGCCGACGGCCGCTGCCTTGGTAAATGGGATCTCATACTCAAACCAGGGGGTTCTGACCTGCCGTTCCTCATCATTTTCCGTATGCCCGGAAGCCCCCTCCACCATATATCCCACACAGTCAATGAGCCGTATCTTTACCTCCACATCGTCAGAGAGCCTGACAGACGCTGCCTCTTTGGGTACAAATTTCGGTTCTGTTGTCATGATCGTCGTGCCGGACGCGGACTGGGGAAGTTCGTCCCGGCTCCTCTCTCTCGCATGTTCGTCCGTCATATTGGGAAGGACAAGCAGATCCATGAACCGCTTGATGAACGTGGATTTGCCTGTCCGCACCGGACCTACCACGCCGATATAGATCTCCCCGTTTGTTCTGGCTTTCATATCTCTGTATACCTGAAATGAATCCATAAAAATACCCCCTTGTTCTGCTGTTACAATGTATGCAGACACGCAAGGGGGTATGACAGTTTTATTCTTCCCAGGTAAGCGAGCGATTTTCGCTGCGGGATTCTCTCTGCATCAGATCGTCTACCGCCTGCGCGGGAGACTTCTCTTCAAAGAGGACTTTGTTTACTTCTTCTACAATCGGCATGGACACGTCGTATTTTTTCGCCAGCTCTGCCGCCGCTTTCGCAGAATACACGCCTTCTACGACCATTTTGACTTCATCCATTGCCTCCTGGACAGACTCGCCCTTTCCGATCAGGTATCCGGCCTTCCGGTTGCGGCTGTGCACACTGGCACAGGTCACGATCAGGTCCCCGATGCCGGTCAGCCCGGAGAAGGTCTCGATCTTCCCGCCCATTTTCACTCCCAGTCGGGCGATTTCCGCGATCCCTCTGGTAATCAGAGCCGCTTTCGTATTATCTCCGTATCCCAGCCCATCCGCAATCCCCGCTGCCAGGGCGATCACATTTTTCAGGGAGCCGCCCAGCTCGATGCCGAGGATGTCCGGACTTGTATACACGCGGAACACACGGTTGATAAACATGGACTGAAGGTACTCCGCTGTTTCGCGGGTCTTCGCCCCGATCACACAGGTTGTGGGCAGCCTGCGCCCCACTTCCTCCGCGTGGCTTGGGCCTGAGAGAACCGCCACATCCGCCTGCGGAATCTCCTCCTCGATCTGACGGGAAAGAGTCATGAGCGTGGACTCCTCTATCCCCTTTGCCACATCCACAATGATCTGTCCGTCAGCCACGCAGGGTTTCATTTTCTTCGCCGTTGCCCTGGTAAATGGGGAGGGAACCGCCAGCACAAGGAAATCTTTCCCACGGACCGCTGTTTCCAGGTCGCCGGTAATGACCATATCTTCCGCCAGTTTTACCCCCGGCAGTTTCAGTTCGTGTTCTCTTTTTTCATCCAGCATCTCCACTTCATTCGCATCGATGGACCAGACGGTCACGCGATGCCCGTTATCGTGAAGAAGGACTGACAGCGCCGTCCCCCAGCTCCCGGCGCCAAGCACACCTACATTTGCCATGATACATTACTCCTTTTTCTGTCACTCTTTTTTCTTTGCTCCAAATTTATTCTCCGTCCCTTTCGCAAGCCGCTTCAGATTCTCTCTGTGCCGGTACCATGCAAGCGCCGTCAGCAGGAAGAGTACCGCGTAAAGTTCAAAGCACCCTGCCGCCTCCATCTGGAACCATCCGATCTGTCCGGCGATCACCATCTCAATCCAGAAAACCGTATAAGCCGCAAGAGAACCGACGGATATGTACCGTGTCAACACCACCGGCACAAGAAAAAACGCCAGTGTGGCCGGGATCAGCAGAAGACTCTGGGGCAGGTGCCAGAAACTGTTGACCACCACAAGTCCCGCCATGACAGCGATCCCCTTTCCTCCTTTGAAATTCATATAAAATGGAAAATTGTGACCCAGCGTCACTCCAGCTCCCGCATACATGGCAAGCAGCGGCATCCTGTCGCTTCCCCGGTACATAAAATACGTGACCAGAAACGCGGCCACACATTTTAGCACATCGCCGAAAAATGTAATAGCCCCGGCTTTCCAGCCCAGCACTCTGAGTGCGTTTGTGGTTCCTGCATTTCCACTGCCCTTTTTCCTGATATCCATATGATTCATCTTCCCCACCAGATACCCAGTCTGGAAGAGCCCGCACACATACCCAACCGCAAGACAGATCAAACGTTCCATACCTCTACTGCTCCTTTTCCTTTCTCTCCCTTATAAAAAACTTCAGCGAAGTCCCGCGGAAGCCGAATGCTTCCCGGATCTTATTCTCCAGATACCTTGTATATGAAAAATGCATCAGTTCTCTGTCATTTACAAAAATCACGAAAGTGGGCGGCTTCACCGATACCTGAGTAATATAATACAGTTTCAGCCTTTTTCCCTTATCAGATGGAGGCTGCTGCATTGCCACCGCCTCTGTCATAATCTCATTGAGGACACCTGTCGCGATGCGCAGTGTCTGGTTCTCAATCACCATGTCAATCATATCGTACAGCTTGACCAGCCTCTGTCCGGTCAGCGCAGACACATACATGATTTCTGCGTAGGGCATAAATGAGAGCACCTGCCGGATATCATTCTCATACTCTTTCATGGTACGGTCGTTCTTCTCAATGGCATCCCACTTGTTTACAACAATGATGATTCCCTTCCCTCTCTCGTGGGCAATACCGGCGATTTTCGCGTCCTGCTCGGTCACTCCTTCCGCAGCGTCAATGACCATGAGTACCACATCCGCCCGCTCCACCGCGGTCACAGTCCGTATAATGCTGTACCGTTCCAGTTCTTCCTTGATTCTGCTTTTTCTGCGAAGCCCTGCCGTATCAATAAAAATATATTCTTTTCCATTGTGTACGATCTCCGTGTCTACTGCGTCTCTCGTGGTCCCTGCCACGTCAGAGACAATCACACGGTTCTCGCCGAGAAGGCGGTTGATAATCGAAGATTTTCCCACATTGGGTTTTCCCACAATCGCGATACGCGGACGGTCATCCTCTTCCTCCTGAGCGCTCCCCTCCGGGAAATACCCTGTCACCACATCGAGCATGTCCCCCAGTCCCAGCCTGGATGACGCCGAGATCGGCACCGGGTCCCCGATGCCCAGATTATAGAATTCATACACATCCGGCATATATTTCTCAAAATGATCGACTTTATTCACCACCAGGACCACCGGTTTTCCGGACCTTCTCAGCATATCCGCCACTTTCGAATCCGCATCCACAAGTCCCTGCTTTACATCCGTAATAAAGAGAATCACATCCGCTGTATCCATGGCGATCTGTGCCTGTTCCCTCATCTGGGAGAGAATGATATCTCTGCTGTCCGGTTCAATACCTCCTGTGTCAATCAGAGTAAATTCTTTATCCAGCCATGTTACGTCCGCATAGATCCGGTCCCTTGTCACGCCGGGCGTATCCTTTACAATCGCGATCTTTTCGCCCGCCAGCGCGTTAAAAAGTGTCGACTTTCCCACATTCGGGCGTCCGACAATGGCCACTACTGGTTTGCTCATCTTATTATTCAGCCTTTCTTTTCTTACTTAATTTTATTCCAATTTCTAAGTTTCTCATTCATTCCGCCGGGCAGCCGCCCAGTATCGCGTCAATGAAGTCCTGTCCGCTTGATTTTACAATATCAATCTGCACTTGTAAAGCATCAGACAGCTGTCCTGTGGTAACGTCATCCAAGAATACATCTTCATCTGCTTTCAGCATATTACAGGGGAGCAGGAGCCTTTGGCCCAATTCCCTGTCTTTTAGCTGTGCCTCCAGGTCCTGTCCGGTAATCAGGCCGGACACTGTGATCCTCTCTCCGAAGAAATCATTGCGGATGCAGTATACATGGATCTTCATCCCCGGGAACTTTTCCGTCATTTTATCCGCCATCTTCCGAATATACGGGTAAGCCAGCTTTCCCGTCGCTATGGAGAGTTCCTCCCTTCTCCCATCCCCGGAAAGGGGTTCATATCCCTGCGCGAACTCATGAAACAAAAGCCGGAGCATCCCTACTCCGTTTTCCAGCTGCAGATACCCGTCATACCGCTCCTCCTCGGGCACTTCCTCACCGGCCAGAAGATACCATTCATCTCCGGCATGGATAAAATGAAGCCCGTATTCCCGGTAAATCTTCTCCTGCCATCTGTGGATCATTCTCAGAACCTCTGCTGCGTCTTCTTTTGTAAACGGTTCCAGCGGATACAGACCGCCCCGAAACTTCGTAAGCCCTGCCGGCACCACGGACACACTCTTTAACAGAGGAAGATAAGCGGTTAGTTCCCGGATGGAGCGCTCCAGCTCTTCCCCATCATTTACGCCCTTGCACAGTACGATCTGCCCGTTCATCTCAATCCCGCCCTGATAGAGCATATCCACTTTTTTCAGCGCTTCCCCCGCGAATCGGTTATGCAGCATCTTACAGCGAAGCTCCGGATTTGTAGTGTGAAACGAGATATTGATCGGTTCCAGGCGGTACCGGATGATCCGTTCAATGTCATGGGCACTCATATTCGTAAGCGTAACATAATTCCCCTGGAGGAACGAAAGTCGGGAATCATCGTCTTTAAAATACAGCGTGTCCCGCATTCCTTCCGGCATCTGGTCGATAAAGCAGAAAATACATTTATTATAGCAGGAACGGTACTCATCCATAAGCCCCTGCCCAAACTCAATCCCCAGCCCTTCATCCGCGTCCTTTTCGATCTCCAGCTCCCACTGTTCCCCGTCCGGTTTCTCAATCAGCAGCAGGATCTCCTCATCCTCCACATAAAACTGATAATCAAAGATATCTTCAATCTCGTGCCCGTCCACCGACAGGAGCTTATCTCCCGGTTCAATCCCCATCTCTTCCGCGATGCTGCCCGGCAGCACACCTGACACGGTATGTTCATGCTTCTTCATATATGCGAAAACTCCTTATTTTTCATCCTCCGGATTAGAGAAAAGCATCCCCGCCTTCCTCTATGACCGTATCCAGTATAGCATACTTCCCGCCCTGCGCAAAGCATATTTCCCGGTGTTCACACAGAATCCGTCCCCTCGGGACATGAATTCCGGCCACTTCTCTGGAATTCCCATGCCGAACTTGAATTTCCCGGAAAAAGATGGTATAAATGATATGTAAAAAAACAGAACATCATTTATCAACAGGAGAAAATCATGTCTAATATTGAACTCTTAGAAAAAACTCTTCCGGTCGCCCCATTAAAGATTGTAGCAATGGAGAGCTGCCGGAAACTGGGAGAGAAAGTCAATGATTACATCGTTTCTTTCCGCGAAAATACGATCAGTGAAGCATCCCAATCCTCTCTGTACGTCAACTACAAATCGAACAATTATCTCGTGGACTGCTGCTGCCCACGCTTTGGTACAGGAGAGGCAAAAGGCATGCTCAGGGAGAGCATCCGCGGCACGGATCTGTTTATCATGACAGATGTCTGCAATTACAGCCTGACTTACAGTGTAAGCGGCTATAAAAACCATATGTCCCCGGATGACCATTTTCAGGATTTAAAGAGAATCATCTCCGCTGCCACAGGCAAGGCGCACCGCATCAATGTTATTATGCCCTTCCTCTATGAGAGCCGTCAGCACAAACGCACAAAAAGAGAATCTCTGGACTGCGCGCTGGCACTTCAGGAACTGACGGATATGGGCGTAACGAATATTATTACATTTGATGCCCATGACCCGCGGGTCCAGAATTCCATCCCGCTGAGCGGATTTGACAGCTTCAATCCCCCGTATCAGTTCATGAAAGCACTTTTCCGCGCAGTGCCTGACCTGGTGCCGGATAAGGACCATCTCATGATTATCAGCCCGGACGAAGGCGCCATGCACCGCGCAGTATACTTCTCGAACGTCCTCGGCGTTGATATGGGAATGTTTTACAAAAGGCGTGATTATTCCACAATCGTAAACGGCAAGAATCCGATTGTGGCCCACGAATTCCTCGGGGATGACGTAAACGGAAAAGACGTCATCATTGTGGATGATATGATTTCTTCAGGGGGAAGCATGCTGGATGTTGCCAGACAGCTGAAGAGCAGAAATGCAGGGCGTGTCTTTGTCTGCACAACCTTCGGGCTCTTCACAGACGGATTTGAAAAGTTTGACGAATACTATGAAAAGGGCCTCATCAATAAGGTGATCACCACGAACCTGACCTACCTGCCGCCGGAACTCTACGAGAAACCCTATTTTGTCCAGGCGGATATGAGTAAGTTCCTCGCACTGATCATCGATTCCCTGAACCATGACACTACCATCGGTTCCGTGCTCAATCCAACAGATAAAATTCACACCCTGCTGGAGAAAAGAGCCCGCGGAGAGAAAATATAAAATCCAGATTTTCCGAAAAAACCGGGAACACCAAATCGCGTGTTCCCGGCTTTCTTTTCATCGTTCTATTTTCTATCGGAGCCTGCGTCCCTCATATTTCATCTTTGTCCTGAGAAACCGCATCAATGCCGCGAGTCTTTCCTCCACAGATTCTCCATTCTCCGCAAACTCCAGGCTCTCAGCCGCGGCCGTCAGGAAACGGCCGTCTATCTGCGTCTGATGGCGCTGAAGGAACTGGATGCGGTCCCCATTATCCTCCAGCTCCAGAAATTTCAAGATCAGGGCCGTCGTACTTCCCTGCCGTCTCAGTTCCGCCGCAGGGCCTTCTCTCACATCCCGGCACAATTCAAAACGGTACTTCTGGTCGGCCTCTGGATATTTCCCCGCATCAAGCGGGCTTAAAAAAGCCTCGAGAACGCTTGCGTAAACCTTGCGCGTCCCTTCCGCCGTTTCAAAAATGACCATATCTTCCCCCGTCTCTGTGCAGGTTGCAATATAAAGAATCTTATACCTCTTCCCCTTGAAATGCCTGTAAATATCTCCAGTTTTCGGAATTCTTCTTTCCATACACAGCTCCTTCCCTGAAATATCTAAATATTCACCCCGAAGGGGCCTGACCCCTTTGGAAAGGGGTCAGGCCCCTATCAGTATAATTTCGCGCTGATAAGTTTCGGACGGAATCCTTTCTGTTCCAATGCGTCCAGTATCCGGTTCTTGTGCTCTGTGCCAAATGCCTCCATTGTGATTCGAAGCTCTACGGCCGCATTCCGGTTCGTGCTTACAAACTGATTGTGTTCCAGTTTAATTACGTTCCCCTGTTCATCCGCGATCGTCTTCGCCACCTGCACCAGTTCACCCGGCTTATCCGGAAGCAGGACAGATACAGAGAAGATACGGTCTCTCTGGATAAGGCCGTGCTGGACGATGGAGGACATGGTGATCACGTCCATGTTGCCGCCGCTTAAGATACAGACAACTTTCCTGCCCCTGCAGTCTAACTGCTTTAATGCAGCCACAGAGAGAAGTCCCGAGTTCTCCACGATCATTTTGTGGTTCTCCACCATATCCAGGAACGCGCCGATCAGCTCATCATCCTCTACCAGGAGGATGTCGTCCACATTTTCCCGCACATACGGAAGCACCTGATCACCCACCGCCTTTACGGCAGTCCCATCGGCAATGGTATTGGCGCTCTCGAGCTCAACCACTTCCCCCGCCTTAAGCGCGGCGGTCATGCTGGCCGCCTCGGCCGGCTCCACGCCGATCACTTTGATCTTGGGATTGAGCATCTTCGCCAGGGTGGACACTCCGGATATCAGTCCGCCTCCGCCGATGGGCACAAGAATATAATCCACCGTGGGCAGTTCCTGCACAATCTCCATCGCGATCGATCCCTGGCCCGCCGCAACGTCCAGATCATTAAACGGATGGACAAACGTATATCCTTCCTTCTCGGCAAGCTGGCACGCATACTCATAGGCATCGTCATACACGTCCCCATAGAGCACAACCTCCGCGCCATAGCTTTTTGTGCGGTTCACTTTAATCAGAGGTGTGACTGTGGGCATGACGATCACCGCCCGGCATCCAAACTGCTTCGCGGCAAAGGCAACTCCCTGCGCATGGTTTCCGGCTGACGCGGTGATCAGTCCCCTTCTGCGCTCCTCTTCTGTGAGCGTGCTGATCTTGTAGTATGCCCCACGGATCTTGTACGCCCCTGTGTGCTGCATATTTTCCGGCTTTAAGTAGACCTTTGCCCCGCTCGCCTCGCTTAGATAATCGCTGTATATCAGCTTTGTGGGATTGGTCACCCTCTTCACCAGTTCACTTGCTTCCTCGAATTTTTCCAAAGTCATCATTTTCTTTTCCTTCTTTCTGCTCCAGCCTTTATGCTTCTGTTTCCTGCGCCTCTTCCTCCCGGTAAAACAGTGCGTTTACAAACTCATCCGAGTCAAATTTCTGGAGATCGTCAATGGTCTCCCCGACTCCGATATACTTCACGGGAATCCCCAGCTCTGCCTGAATGGCAACCGCGATCCCGCCTTTTGCCGTCCCGTCCATCTTTGTCAGAATCACGCCTGTAATGTCCGCCGCTTCATTAAATTCCCTTGCCTGCGCCAGGGCATTCTGCCCGGTCGACGCATCCAGCACAACCAGCGTCTCTCGGAATGCCTCGGGGTACTCCCGGTCAATCACACGGTTGATCTTCTTTAACTCTTCCATCAGATTTTTCTTATTGTGCAGCCGGCCGGCGGTGTCGCACAAGAGCACGTCCGCTTTCCTCGCCTTCGCGGCAGCCGCCGCGTCGTAGATGACAGAGGCCGGATCAGCCCCTTCCTGACCGCCGATCATTTCAACACCTGCCCGGGCGGCCCATTCTCTTAACTGCTCCCCCGCCGCCGCGCGAAAAGTATCCGCTGCCGCCAGAATAACCTTCTTTCCCTGGTCTTTGAGTTTCCCCGCCAGCTTTCCGATGGTGGTTGTCTTTCCCACGCCGTTCACACCGATTACAAAGACCACAGATGTGCGCTCCTCGAACTCGTAGGCCGTCTCTCCCACATCCATCTGTTCTTTGATACTGTCAATCAAAAGCTGCCTGCACTCCATCGGCTCTTTCAGATGCTGCGCGCGTACTTTTTCCCTTAAATCATCCAGGATTTTCATCGTGGCGTGTACCCCGAGATCCCCCATAATGAGCGTCTCCTCCAGCTCCTCATAGAACTCCTCGTCAATCTTGGAGAACCCATGGAAAATGCTGTCCATCCCGGATACAATATTATCTCTCGTCTTTGTAAGCCCTGAGACAAGACGTTTAAAGAATCCCTTTTTTTCTCCCATTCTGCTGCCTCCCTTGCTCTCTATTTATCCAGTTCACCCTCCAGCAGGTCCACAGATACCAGGGTGGACACGCCTTTCTCCTGCATGGTAATTCCATACAGGCGGTCCGCTGATGTCATGGTCCCCCTCCTGTGGGTGATCACAATAAACTGGGTATTTTTCGTCAGTTTGTGCAGATACTGCGCAAACCGGGTTACATTATTATCGTCCAGAGCCGCTTCGATCTCGTCCAGCAGGCAGAACGGGGACGGTTTTAAGTTCTGGATGGCAAACAAAAGCGAAATGGCGGTAAGCGCCTTCTCTCCTCCCGAGAGCTGCATCATATTCTGCAGTTTCTTCCCCGGCGGCTGGGCGATAATGCGGATGCCTGCCTCCAGGATATCCTCGTCTTCCATCAGCTGAAGCGTCCCTTTTCCGCCGCCAAAGAGCTGCTTGAACACACTGTTGAACTCTTCCGCGATCCGCGCGAACTGCTCGGCGAACTGTTTCCGCATGGCGCCATCCAGCTCCTCAATGATCTGTACAAGGGTCGCCTCGGCCTCCACAAGATCATCATGCTGCCCTTTGAGGAACTGATACCGCTCAGACACATTTTTGAAATCCTCAATGGCATTTACATTGACTGTCCCCAGCTTCCGGATCTCATTTCTCAGCGTCTGGATCTGGCGTTTCATATAGGCAAGATCCGTCAAGTTCTTATCCCTGAGCTCCATGGCACGGTTATAGGTAAGCTCGTATTCCTCCCACATATAATTCATCTGCTTCTCAGAAGCCGCCTCGTAGGACTCTTTCTGGCTGTTCAGCCTGAAGCACTCTTTGTCAAGCCCGGATATATGCTTCGCCAGATCCTCTCTCATACGCAGAAAATCTTTGTGTTTCTGGTTCAGCTCATCCCGTTTCGCTGTCTGTTCCTGAATCTCCTTCCCGATCTCGTCGAAAAGTTCCTTTGAGTCTTCAATCGTGCCTTTCAGTTCCCTGATCTTCTCTTCTTTCTCCCGGATCTCCTCTGAGGCATGATCCTTATTGGACTCAAGCTCCTTTAACTCGGCCTCAAATTTTCCGATCTCTTCCTCAATACGCGATAAATTCTCTAAAATAAAGACATTCTGCTGTTCCAGCGCCGCGAGTGAGAGATGTGCATCCTCAGACTGCTTCAGCTGAAGGCTTTCCGCCTCCTTTTCTCCCTCCAGCAGTTTCTGAAGTTCTTCTATCCTCGCGTTCAGCTCCTGTTCCAGGTTCTCAGAAGTCTCCAGCTCCATCTGAATGGACTCTTCATTATCCTGGATCTCCTGAAGCTCCTGTTCCAGCTTCTGCTGTTCCGCAAGATATCCGCTGCAGCGCTGCTCCGCCTCTTCCATGCGCAGCCGGGTCTGTTCCACGTTCATCACTGCCGTATTCTCAAGGACGGATGCCTTTCTGAGTTCCTGCTGTATTTCGTCAATGGCATTATAGCATCCGCCGCGCTCCGCTTTCACACGGCTGACTTCCTGTTCCATGGCATCCATATCTGCCTTGAGCATGGACACCGTCTTTTCAAACTCCTCAATCTCCCTGCGCCTGCTTAAAAGGTTGCTGGAATTTTTAAACGCGCCTCCAGTCATAGAGCCGCCCGGATTGATCAGCTCACCTTCCAGGGTGACCAGACGCAGCGACTGACGGTATTTCCTGGCGATGGCAATACCGTCGTCAATCGTCCGCACCACAATCGTCCGCCCAAGAAGCTGTGCTGAGAGCCCTTCAAACCGCTTCTCCACATGCACCAGAGTATTGGCCAGGCCGATTACGCCCTTTTCCTTCAGCGCTTCCTCATTCTTAAGACCCGCGCTTCCCCGCATGCTGGTAAGGGGGAGAAACGTAGCCCGTCCGTATTTATTGTTCTTGAGAAACGCGATCATCCGCTTTGCCGTGTCCTCGTTATCTGTGACAATATTCTGGATGCTTCCTCCCAGTGCCGTCTCAATGGCGATCTCATATTCTTTGTCCACCTTGATAATATCGGCCACCACGCCGATCAGACCCTTTTCCCGGTCTTTATTGGACATAACCTTCCGGATACTGTTCCCGTATCCGTCATAACGCTCGGTAATATTTTTTAAAGACTCCAGCCGGGAAGATTCCCTGTGATACGCTGTCTGCCCAATTCTGAGCTTCTCCTGACTGTCACCAAGCTCCTTCTGGAGCTTCGCGATTCTCTGCTCGTTTTTCTCAATCTCGGCATTATAACCCCGGATCGTTTCCCGCACGCTGCTAAGATCTGCTCCGTACTCTTCCAGAAGCTTTGACTGCCGCTCTCCCTCCGCGGACACTTCCAGGATATTTCTTGCCAGCACAGCCCTGCGCGCGGCAATCTGCTCCTTTGTCGTGTCATAGTGCTGGATCTTGGCCTTCGTGGAAGCCCGGTTCCCGAGGATATCCATGATCTCCTGCTTTCTGCCTTCGGCCTCAGCAGTGTGCTCCGCGATCTGCGTCTGCACTTCAATCAGGCGCTCCTTCGCCTCTGCATCCTGGGCGGCAGCCTCATTCAATCTGTCCTGCACTTCCTGCTTTTCTTTCAGCAGGGCGTCCTTCTGTTCTTCTCTCGTCTCCACTTCGCTGTGGACCGCGTTGGAACGGCTGCCATAATGTTCGTCGTTCATGCGGACCGCGTTGATCTGCTCTTTCAGGACATTGATCTGCCCTTCCAGCTGCTGTTTTAAAAGGTTCGTCTCATTGAGCTGGTTTTTCGCAGTCTCAATGGCAAGGTCAATCTCTTCCACCTCGTCCTCAATGGCCTCATACTCCGCTTTCATCTCCTCATAACGGCGGTTCGAGTCTTCCATCTCAGAAGCGGCAGTCTCATAGTTCTCCTCAACCTCTTTCAACCGCTCCCGGATACGTTCTTCCTCCAGAAGGAACATATTGATATCGTATGTCTTCAGCTCTTCCTTCTTCTTAAGATATTCTCTTGCTGTCTCAGACTGTTTCTCCAGAGGTCCCAGCTGTTTTTCAAGCTCTTTTAAGATATCGTTGACGCGGGTTAGGTTCATCCGCTCTTCTTCCAGTTTCTTTACAGATAAGTTTTTACGCCGCTTAAATTTTACGATTCCCGCAGCCTCGTCAAAAAGCTCTCTGCGCTCCTCCGGCTTTCCGCTCAGGATCTTATCGATCTGTCCCTGCCCGATAATGGAATACCCTTCTTTTCCAATTCCCGTATCATAGAACATCTCATTGATATCCTTCAAACGGCATCCGGTCCCGTTAATTAGGTACTCGCTCTCACCGGAACGGTATAATTTGCGGGTCACTGTCACTTCCTCATAATCTACCGGCAGCTGATGATCCGAATTGTCCAGCGTAATGGCCACGGAGGCATAGCTTAAGGGCCTGCGGTTCTCTGTGCCGGAGAAAATCACGTCCTGCATACTGCCCCCTCGGAGCTGTTTCACCCTCTGCTCGCCCAGCACCCAGCGCACGGCATCAGCCACGTTGCTTTTGCCGCTTCCGTTAGGTCCGACAATTCCGGTGATCCCATTATGGAAATCAAATTTGATTTTATTTGCAAAGGATTTAAATCCCTGTACTTCAATGTTTTTTAAATACATACAACACCTGCTTTATTTCTGTTTCCGAAGACGCAGGATCGCCTCATATGCGGCCTGCTGCTCCGCCGCCTTTTTTGTCCTTCCCACGCCTTTTCCCGATAAATGTCCTCCGATCAGGACTTCCACATGGAAAGACTTATTGTGGTCGGGTCCCTCCGCCTTTATAAGATGATAGGTAATGGTTCCAGCCTTGTCCGCCTGTACCATCTCCTGAAGGATAGTTTTACTATCATAAAAGAGTTTCTTATCTTCCAGATCTGTAAGTATGAATTTATGAATGAACTCTTTTGCATTAGTAAAACCACCATCCAGATACACGGCGCCGATCAGTGCTTCCAGCGCGTCCGACGTGACGGAATCCCTGTTTCTTCCCCCTGTCGCTTCCTCTCCTTTTCCCAGGAGTAGATAGCTCCCCAGGTCAATATCCCGCGCGCAGAGCGCCAGGGACGGCTCGCACACCATGCTTGCCCTTGTCTTTGTCAATGTCCCTTCCGGCATCTTGGGCGATTCCCGGAAAAGGAATTCACTGGATACCAGCTCCAGGACCGCGTCCCCCAGAAACTCCAGCCGCTCATTGCACTGGTATTTGGGAAGGTGCTTCTCATTTGTATAGGAGCTGTGCATCATCGCCCGCTCAAGCAGGGAAAAATCCCGAAACGTATAACCAATCTTCTGCTCTAGTTCTTTTAATTTTTTCACCATCTGTCTTTTCCTCTATGAAAACGAAAAAGCCCACAGGGGCTTTTTCGTTTAAATGATCCATTGCTTATTCCACTGCTTTTTTGATCTGGTCAACTGCGTCCTGCACGGTTGCTATTTTCTCTGCCTCTTCATTGTCGATCTCGATATCAAACTCTTCCTCGATCCCCATGATGATCTGGAAAATATCCAGCGAATCCGCGCCCAGATCGTCTACGAATGTAGTTTCCGGCCTGATCTCATCTTTCTGTACATTGAGAACATCCGCGATAATCTCCTGAAGTTTTTCAAATTCCATAACTGACTCCTCCTTAACTTCACTCATTTTCTCTTTTTTCGTCCTGCGTCTCCTGAATGGCTGCTTTTATCTTTTCATTTATTTTCTGCTCTTTAAATGTGACGCACTGGATAATCGAATTGCACACTTCTTTGGAATTGGAACTTCCGTGTGTCTTCACTACCAGGCCTTTCAGCCCCAGCAGCGGCGCTCCGCCGTACTCGCTGGCATCAAAGTCCTTTAACGTGGCCTTCAGCGCAGGCTTGACGAGAAGCGCGCCGATTTTACTGCGCAGGCTTGACATCATCCCCGCCGTTATCTTCTTCACCAGGGCACCGCCCACACCTTCGTAGAGTTTAAGGATCACATTCCCCACAAAAGCTTCGCAGACGATCACATCCACATTCCCGTATGGAATCTCCCGCGCTTCGACGCTTCCGACAAAATTGATGTCCTTACACGCTTTCAGAAGCGGAAATGTCTCTTTGACAAGGGCATTTCCCTTTTCCTCCTCCGCGCCGATATTCACAATGCCGACCGTGGGATTCTTCTTTCCCAGTACGCTCTCCATATAAATGGAGCCCATCTTGGCAAACTGTACAAGATGAGACGGCCTGGCATCCACATTGGCCCCGCAGTCAATCAACAGGGATACACCCTTCAGAGTCGGGAACAGCGGCGCAAGCGGCGGTCTCTCCACTCCTTTGATCCTTCCGACAAGCACCTGTCCTCCGACAAGGACCGCTCCTGTGCTTCCCGCTGATACAAAAGCATCCGCCTCACCGTCCTTGACAAGCTTCATCGCGACTACAATCGAAGAATTTTTTTTGCCGCGGATCGCTTTCACAGGGGGCTCTGCTGTCTCTATCACTTCCTCAGCGTTGACGATACGGATCTGTTCTGCCGGATAAGTATATTTTGCCAGCTCTTCTTTTATCACGTTTTCCCGCCCTGTCAGCAGAATCTGAATGTCATTCCTCTGCTGGACTGCTTCTACTGCACCCTTCACAATCTCAGCCGGTGCGTTATCACCGCCCATCGCGTCGAGCGCTACTCTCGTAATATCAGACATCTTCCTTCCTCCTAACACTACTGAAAATATTCTACTGGAAAACCCTATAAAAATCAACAAAAAAAAGACGCAAAACACAAAGTTTTTACGTCCTTTTTCCTTATTAATAATTAGTCAACAGAAATGATCTCACGCTTGTTGTATGATCCGCATGCTTTGCATACACGGTGGGGCATCATAAGCTCGCCGCACTTGCTGCATTTCACAAGATTCGGAGCGCTCATCTTCCAGTTTGCTCTTCTTTTGTCTCTTCTTGCTTTTGAAGATTTATTCTTTGGACAGATTGACATAGGTTACACCTCCTTAAAGTTCTTAAATAAATCACGGACAACTGACATCCTAGGATCAAGTCCCGGTTCCTCACAGTCACAGGACCCCGTATTCAGGTTCTGGCCGCACACCCCGCAGAGACCTCTGCAGTCATCCCTGCACAGCACTTTCTCCGGCCACTCCGACAAAATCTCATTGTAGAGTAATTTGTCCACGTCAAGATGATATCCGTCTATAAAGTTTGATTCATCCAGCTCCTCTGTCAGTTCTGCGTCGGAGAGACCTACATCCACATGCTTCGTGCTGTTCAACACAAATTCATGTCTGACATCCTCCAGGCATCTGTCGCACGGAATCACCAGAGTGAGGATTGTCTCTGCATGAATCAGCAGTTCTTTTCCCTTGATATGTTCCACACGGACATGCACTGGACTGCTGCCGGCAACAGGGTATTCTCCGGACTTCATTCGGATTACATCCATTGTCAGCGGTACAGTCTCTTCAACTGTCTTATGCTGGTCTGACAAAACGTCTGATAGGTTAATTAACATAGTTATTACTCCTATTCGTACCTAGACCATTATATCATGTAAATTAGGTTTGTCAACTATATTTTTTTCAAAAAGACGGACAGGTTCTGCCCCATTTCTGAGGCATCCCTGTCCTGTCCCAATCCCAAAACCAAAAGCGCGTTTCTTATTTTAAAAGTGCCAGTGTTTCACGCGCAATCGCAAGTTCCTCGTTCGTCGGGATAACAAATACTCTTACCTTTGACCCCGGCTTTGTGAGCTCAGCCTGCTTACCTCTCAGCCCGTCATTTACCTCTTTGTCAAAATCTACGCCGAGATAGCCGAGATAGCTGCATACCTGCTCTCTTACGTAATCATCATTCTCACCGATTCCCGCTGTAAATACAATATCATCTACACCGTTCATTGCCGCCGCGTAGGAACCGATATATTTTGCAACTTTATATGAGAATACATCCATGGCAATTTTCGCCTTTTTATCACCCGCGTTCATCGCGTCCGTAAGATCGCGGAAATCGCTGGAAAGACCGCCTGAAAGTCCGAACACTCCGGATTTCTTATTCAGGACATTCATCACTCCCGCAATATCAAGGTTTTCCTTCTGTGCGATAAACTCCATGATCGCCGGGTCGATATCACCGGAGCGGGTGCCCATCACAAGACCCTCAAGGGGGGTCAGGCCCATGGAAGTATCAACCGATTTCCCATTCATAACTGCCGTTACGCTGGAACCATTGCCAAGATGGCATACAATTGTCTTGAGATCCTCATAAGGCCTTTCCATTACTTCAGCAGCCTTCTTGGATACAAAACTGTGGCTTGTCCCATGGAATCCGTAACGTCTCACCTTATATTTCTCATAATATTCATAGGGAAGACCGTACATATAGGCCTTCTCCGGCATCGTCTGGTGGAAAGCGGTGTCAAATACTGCGGCCATAGGTGTTCCGGGCATGAGCTTCTCGCACGCGTCCACACCGATGAGGTTTGCCGGATTGTGGAGGGGCGCCAGTTCATTGCACTCTTCCACTGCTTTTTTCACTTCCTCTGTGATAATGACAGAAGAAGCAAATTTCTCTCCGCCATGCACCATGCGGTGGCCGACTGCCCCGATCTCATGCAGGTCCTTCACTACCCCGGTCTCAGGATTCGTCAGTGCTTCGATTACATACTGGATCGCTTCTGTATGAGTAGGCATCGGTTTTTCATACTTCTCTTTCTCTCCGCCCTCCGGCTGGTATGTGAGCCTGCCGTCGATGCCGATCCTCTCACAGAGCCCCTTTGCCAGCACTTCCTCAGACTCTGCATTGATAAGCTGGAATTTCAGTGAAGAACTTCCACAGTTGATTACTAATACGTTCATTTTCTTTCCTCCCAAACGCTTGATTCTATTTTGTACAGGACGCGCGCCCTGTTTTTCTTACATTGCCTGTGCCTGTACGGCAGTGATCGCTACAACGCCCACGATATCCTCCGCGCTGCATCCGCGTGACAGATCGTTGACCGGCGCCGCGATTCCCTGTGTCAGAGGGCCGTATGCCTCTGCCTTTCCAAGTCTCTGCACCAGCTTGTAACCGATGTTTCCTGCGTCCAGATCCGGGAAGATCAGCACATTGGCATGTCCTGCCACCTCACTGCCGGGAGCTTTCGAAGCGCCGACTTCCGGAACGATGGCTGCGTCAAGCTGCAATTCTCCGTCGAGTTTCAGTTCCGGCGCGAACTCGTGCGCGAGGCGTGTCGCCTCCACAACCTTCTCCACATCCGCGTGTTTTGCGCTGCCCTTTGTGGAATGGGAAAGCATGGCAACAATGGGCTCTTTTCCCGTCAGCGTC
This sequence comes from uncultured Lachnospiraceae bacterium, assembly GCA_959022495.1. Lineage (GTDB taxonomy): Bacteria > Bacillota > Clostridia > Lachnospirales > Lachnospiraceae > Mediterraneibacter. Next base: position 226,937 of record CAUEYX010000002.1, read on the forward strand.
TGGAAGGACTCTGCGGAAGAAAGCGCGATATACGCCAGCTTCTCCGGGTCCGGATTCTGCTCAAGCCCTGCGTCTCCAAAGATAAATGTCCCGTCCGCGCCCATATCACAGTCCGGCACAACCATAAGGAAAAATGCGGATACCAGTTTTGTTCCCGGTTTTGTCTTTAAAATCTGCAGACAGGGACGGAGCGTATCTGCTGTGGAGTGGCACGCTCCGGATACCATTCCGTCCGCGTCTCCCATCTTCACCATCATAACACCATAGTACAGGTAATTGTTGAGGAGAAGTTCTCTCGCCTGCTCTTCTGTCATTCCCTTTTTCTGCCTTAATTCAACCAGCTTCGCAATGTAGCTCTCTGTCTTATCATTCCGGGCCGGATCAACGATCACTGCCCCGGAGATATCGTATGTACCTTTGTTCTTCTCAATCTCCTCTTTACTTCCAACGAGGATCAGGTCAGCGATCCCCTCTTTTAAGACTGCCTCCGCAGCCTTATAAGTTCTTTCGTCCTCTGTCTCGGGAAGGACGATTGTCTTCTTCTGTGCTTTCGCCCTTGCCTTGATCTCATCAATAAATCCCATGAATTAAAAGCCACCTTTCATTTTTTATCACATATAAGATTATTATAACGCAAAGGTTTTTTGTATACAAGGGATTTTATGTGCATTTTTAAGTACAATCGATTATTTCTCATCCATGAGTTTATATGATTGTCACAAAAATAACAATCTCAGATCTTAAATACCGCTGTCACGATATTGAAATACACAAGGATGGTACAGGTATCCAGTATGGTCGTGATCAGAGGCGCCGCCATGATCGCCGGATCAAGCCCGATTTTCTTCGCCACAAGCGGCAGGATACACCCAATGCATTTCGCCATTGCCACCACCGCCATCATAGTTACGCCCAGCGCTGCCGCCAGCATCACATTCCGGTCATACATAATGCAGATACGGATTCCATTGACAAACGCCAGCAGGGCCCCCACAATCAGCGCCACTCGGATTTCCTTAAATATTACCTTGAAAATGTCAGAAAACTCAATCTCCCCCACCGCAAGCCCGCGGATAACCAGCGTGGAACTCTGAGACCCGCAGTTTCCTCCGGTTCCCATGAGCATGGGGATAAACGTAATCAGCACTGGCATCGCCGCCATGGCATTCTCATAATATCCCAGGATTTCCCCTGTCACTGTCGCGGAAAGCATCAGAAGCATCAGCCATGGAGTGCGGTTCTTCGCCTGCTGAAACACAGACGTCTCGAAGTAGGAATCCTCATTGGGGCTGACACCGGCCATGATGCTGATATCTTCCGTTGTCTCGTCCTGCAGAACCAGCATCGCATCGTCAACCGTCACGATTCCCACAAGGCAGTTCTCATGGTCAATAATGGGGATCGCCACGAGACCGTATTTATTAATCATATTGGCCACATGCTCCTGGTCATCCAGTGTCCTGGCATAAAGCACGTTTTCATCCATGATATCTCCGATCAGACGCGATTCGCCGGCTGTCAGAAGGTCCTTTACATCCACCATTCCGATCAGCTTCTTCTTTTCCGTGACATAGCAGGTATAGATCGTCTCTTTGTTAATGCCGACCTGACGGATCTTTAATATCGCGTCCGCCACGGTCATCTCCCGGCGCAGGCTGATATATTCGATATTCATAATGCTTCCGGCGCTGTCTTCGGGATACTGGAGAAGACTGTTGATCTTCTGACGGGTCTCCTCATCCGTCGCCGCCAGCAGACGGTCCACAACGTTCGCCGGCATTTCCTCAAGGACATCCACCGTGTCATCCACATACATCTCTTCCATGACCTCTTCCAGCTCGGAGTCCGTCAGGGCATTGATGAGGTCCTCGCGCATCTCACTGTTCATGTCCGTAAACACTTCTGCCGCCTCTTCTTTTGCAAGAAGACGGAACACAAGGGTACGCTGCTTTTTATCAAGCTCCTCCAGACACTCCACGATGTCAACAGGATGCATGGTTTCCAGTTCTTCCTTCAATTCTTTAAAATCATGTTTTTCCAGAAGAGCAATGATCTGCTCTACATCCAGTCTGTTTCCCTGATCCATGCCATACCCCTTCCTGTTCTTCTGTCCGCGGTTCCTTCTTCTGCCTGCCAAAGAGCTGCGGTGTATCCATTATGTTCTCAATCCCTTGTCATCTGTATTCACTGCCCGTATATTTTTCATATCCGGCAGACCCGGCCACACCAAATTACCAGCCTGGTATGTGAGTGAGTTCATCTGCCATATTTTTTCCCTATAAACAGCCATCATTTTATAGTATAATATGGTAGAAATCGATATACAAGGAGATTCTTATGAAAATTGTCGGACTGATCACAGAATACAATCCATTTCACAACGGACATCTTCATCATATAAATGAAGCCCGCCGTGCCGCCGGCGCCGACGCGGTCATTGTTGTAATGAGCGGAGATTATGTCCAGCGCGGCGTGCCTGCCATCATGCCAAAACGCCTCCGCACAGAGATGGCTCTAAAGTGCGGAGCCTCTGCAGTCTTCGAACTTCCCGTATGCTACGCCACTGGAAGCGCGGAATATTTTGCCATGGGAGCGGTATCCCTGTTAGACAGCCTGGGAGTTGTGGATTCCCTCTGTTTCGGCAGTGAATGCAATGATCTGGAAGCACTCTCCCACGTGGCGGATATTCTTTCCCGGGAGCCTGATGATTATCGCACCCTTCTGAAAAAAAATTTGAAAAAAGGCGTCTCCTTTCCTTCCGCCCGGCACGACGCCCTGCTGGAGTACACGCGGGTCCCCGCATACGCGGCACTTTTGAACGACCCCAATAACATCCTGGGGATCGAATATCTTAAGGCTTTGAAAAAGCTGAACAGCCGCATGGTTCCCCTCACGATCCGAAGAGAGGGCTCGCACTATCACGACCAGAATCTTTCCTCTGACCGATTCAGCTCCGCGTCCGCTATCCGTTCCCTGCTTGCCTACTCCGGTTCCACGCTGCGCACAGAACACGCCGGCGGGACGTTTGAAAACACCTCCTTCTCCTCAATCCTGGGAGAACTGGAAGAACAGGTGCCGTCTTGCTGCCTGGAGCTGCTCAAGGATTATCACCGAGTACAGTATCCGGTCTATCAGAATGATTTTTCTCTCATTCTCAAATATAAACTGATCAACAAGCATCCTGAAAACCTGATCTGCTGCCAGGACGTATCTGAAGAACTGGCAAACCGGATCTGCGCGCAGCTGAACAACTTCTTTAACTATAAGCAGTTCGCCGAGCTTTTAAAGACACGCGGGATCACCCAGACACGTATCAACCGCGCGCTCCTCCATATCATGCTGGACCTGAAAACGGAAGACATGACAGAGTACATGGAAAATGGGTATCACTTCTACGCCCGCCTGCTTGGCTGCCGAAAAGATCGTACAAAGCTGTTAAACCACATCGCAAAAGAGAGCCCTCTTCCGCTGCTTGCAAGGCTGTCAGAGACTGGCGCCCTGCCCCCGGCCGGGCAGAAAATGCTCAGAAATGACATACTCGCCTCCAACCTGTACATGTCCGTGGTGACAGACAAATTCAAGACCGCATTCCAGAACGAATACAAACAGGGAATCCGAAAAGTGTGAAAATCTGGATTTGTGGTGGAGACGATTTTGGAGGATGGGTCCGAAAACAGCGGGATTATTTGAGGACGTATTCGTGGAGAATGGGGGCGTGGATTTGGCTCCGGTTCCGCAATCCGGGAAAATCTAAATAGGTGCTGTTTTCTGTGCGCATCCAAAGGGAAGCGCCTCCCCGCAGACAAATGCAGATTTCAAAGAAGGTCGAAAAGGGAGCGCTGTTGGAGATGACCAGAACCGCGCCGGCCGCTGAGCAGGCGGCAGTTCCGGCTTCCTCCAATTCCATTGCCTTCCGGACCCGGTACAGCTCCTTTTCTCCGGTTACGTGCCCCTTCCGCCTTCTTTTGAAATCCTGCATCTGCCGGGAAGACTCTTCCCGGCCTGCGAAAATCCTAGAAAACAGCGGAGCGCCTTTTCGAACGCCTTTCTGCGCGGGGGTGTGGGTGGCTGAGGTGACTTCGGAACAGGGCTTGGAAAAAGTAAAAATCAGAGGATATGCGTTAAGTTTGGCAATGGGATTGTCTGACCGAAGGGAGTTGCCCATTGCCAAACTTTGTATTTAGCATGTCCTCTGATTTTGTAGTTTTTCCTGCCCTGTGGAGCGGAGCCGAAGCCACCCATACCCCCGCGCAGAATACGTCTTCAACAACCCGCTCCAAAGTTTTCGTCCGATTTGCCGCCGCCCCTCCGAGTCTCCCCCGGCAAATCCAGATTTAATCTCCTGCGGACAGCCCCGCCAGGTATCCCGTACTCCACGCGATCTGGAGATTATATCCTCCGGTCACCGCGTCCAAATCAAGCACTTCCCCTGCAAAGTACAAGCCTTTTACAAGTTTGGACTCCATGGTGCCGGGATCAATCTCTTTGACAGACACGCCGCCTTTTGTAATGATTGCCTCGCTGTATCCCCGCAGGCTTGTAAGCGTCATCGTAAAATCTTTGATCAGGCGTACAAAGCGTATCCGTTCTTCTTTTGTAATTTCATTTACCTTTTTCTCTTCTGAGATGCCGGAGAGCTCTACAATTACGGGTCTTAGTTTTGCCGGAAAGAGGCTGTCCACCGCATTTTTAAACTGGCGGTTCTGGTTCGCCTCGAATTCGCGCAGAACCCTTCTGTCAAGCTGTTCTTCTGTCAGAGCAGGTTTCAGGTCGATGTGCAGGGTCAGTTCCTGCTCCTTCAGCCGTTTTCCCACAATACTGCTGGCGCTCAGGATCACGGGACCCGTCACGCCATAATGGGTGAAAAGCATCTCCCCGAATTCTTCATACAGCTTTTTGTTCTCCGCGGTAACTTTGATTTCAATATTACGAAGGGACAATCCCATCAGTTCCTTCGCATACCATTCTTTCACTTCCATTGGCACAAGGGACGGAGACAGTTCTGTGACTTTGTGTCCACAGGTCCGGGCAAACCGATATCCGTCCCCCGTAGACCCGGTGGACGGATAGGAAATCCCTCCGGTGGCTATCACCACCCCATCCCCATACAGTTTCTTTCCGGAAGACAGAAGCACACCTGCCGCACGTCTGTCAGAAATCAGCACTTCTTTTACCTCGGATCTGAGCCGGATTTCCACGCCCAGGCGTCTCATCTCCTGCTCCAGCGCGTGGATCACATCTGAAGAATGATCAGATTCCGGAAAGACCCTCCCGCCCCGCTCAACTTTTGTCTTCACACCCAGCTCTTCAAAAAAATCGATCACCTGGGCATTGGTCAGGCAGTAAAAACTGCTGTATAGAAATTTCGGATTGCTGACAACCGCGGAAAAAAGATCCTCTATATCCGCAGCATTCGTAATATTGCACCGCCCTTTTCCTGTAATGAACAGCTTTTTCCCCAGCTTTTCATTCTTTTCCAGCAGGCAGACCTTGCGGCCGTTTCGCGCTGCCGTCACCGCTGCCATCATCCCTGCCGCGCCGCCGCCGGCTATCAGCACCTTATGCATCCTCCTGCCCTGCCTTTCTATAGCCCTGACGCTCAGCAGTTCCCGCCGCCCTGCCGGCATCCGCGGCTGCTCCTGCAGCTCTTCCTGCACTGGAACTTATGTTCCTATCTTTCACAGAGAAAGAACCGCTTACGGGGTTCAGTTCATCCCCGCTGTACACCTGGTATTCTCCCCAGATCTCCTCCAGTGTTTCCAGCGTTGACACCACCTCATCCTGCTTCTCCATACACAGAGCTACAACAAGGGCATTGATCACGCTCAGAGGCGCCGCGAGAGAATCCACGATGGACGCCATATCGCTGCGGGCAATCAAATTGCAGGAAGAGTACAGATTCATGGGAGAGTGAATGCTGTCGGTCAGGGTAATCACCTTTGCTTTCCGGTTGCTGGCAAATTCCAGCGCTTTCAGGGTACGCATCGAATACCTCGGAAAACTGATTCCGATAATCACATCCTTCTCACTGATCCGAATCAGCTGCTCAAAGATTTCGCTGGAACTGTTGGTATCCACAACCGTCACATCCTCACAGATCAAATTAAGATAAAATCCAAAAAAAGACGCCAGCGGAGCACAGCTCCTGATGCCGATCACATAAATTTTCTTTGCGCTGAGTATGGTGTTAATTGCAAGGTTAAAAGCCTTATGGTCAATCACGGCAAGGGTCTGCTTAATCTTGTCAATGTCAGACTCAAGAACCGTCTCCAGGATCTCACTCTGGCTGATCCTGCCGTATGTGACCTCCATTCTCTGGATGGAATTCAGCTTATTCTTAACCAGTTCTTCCAGTGCTTTCTGGAAATCCGGGTACCCCTTATATCCGAGCTGAATGGCAAAGCGCACCACAGTAGATTCACTGACACCCACCGTCTCACCAAGCTTTGCCGCTGTGAGGAATACCGCTTTGTCATAATTCGCCCGCACATAATCCGCAAGCCTGCGCTGTCCTTTGCTCATCATCGCATATCTGCCTTCCATCCTGAGGATCAGTTCATTTGTTGTGTTTTCTGTTGTTTCTATCATAATCAAAATCTATCCTTACTTTTTTACTCTTCCCTATTTCCTTCCAGGTCCTCAGCCGCCTCCGGGATGGTAAACCTATCCTTTTCTCTGTCCCGGCGCTGGTATAACGCTCTCAAACCGGTCTTGTGTATTCTCTCAGCCAGGATCTCTCTTCCTTGTTCAGGCTGGGGGATACCTTCTCATAGACCATCTCATGATACAAGTTGAGCATCTTTCGCTCTTCTTCTGTCATCTCCCCGGGAAGCAGGGCGTCCAGGTCGATGGGCACAAAAGTCAGCGGCTCAAAATACAGGAACTGGCCGTACTCATTTTTCTCTCCCTCGCATACCAGAAGCTCATTCTCAAGCCGGATTCCGTGTGATCCTTCAATATATAATCCCGGCTCATCTGTAATCACCATATTTTTCTCCAGAACCGGCGCAGGCGTCTTTCCTTCCCTCCACCGGAAATTGATAGGAGGCTCATGGACATTGAGCAGATATCCTACTCCATGTCCGGTACCGTGGTTAAAATTCTTTCCTCTCTGCCAGAACACTTCCCTGGCAATACAGTCCAGGCTGGTTCCTGTACATCCATGGAGAAAGACCGCGTTCATCAGGCGCAGCATTGCCCTGGCCACAAGGGTAAAGTCTTCCTTTTCTCTGCGGGGGACCTCCCCGACAGCCACAGTTCTGGTAATATCCGTGGACCCTTCCATATAATGGCCGCCAGTGTCAGTCAGAAGCAGTTTCCCTTCTGTCAGTTGTACATTACTTTCTTCTGAAGCACTATAATGCACAATCGCCCCATGCTCCGCAAATGCGCTGATTGGCTCAAAGCTTGCTTCCAGGTATCCCTCCTGCTCCATGCGCAGTGCTTCCAGCTTCTCAGCCGCAGAAATTTCTGTAATCTCAGATTTTCCCGCATTCATTTTGAGCCAGTACATAAATTTGGTATGCGCCGCCGCGTCTTTCAGGTGCGCCCTTTTTATATTTTCAACTTCTGTATCATTTTTCCTGCATTTCATCCCGACCTCCGGGTTCTCCGCCTCTCTGACCGCGATCCCCTCAGGAAGCCTGCGGTACAGTGCATAACTCACCCGCTCCGCATCCAGCAGTATAGTAGATGATGGCGGCAGGATTGACACCGCTTCCCCGATCTCATCATACGGTCTGAGCGTGATCCCATTCTGCGCGAGATCTGACAGCATCCCGGCAGAGAACTTCTCCTCATCCGCAAAAAGCTCCCCATGGTCTGGATATAGGATCAGATAACTGAGGACCAGCGGACAATATGCCACATCATTTCCCCGGATATTCAGAAGCCAGGCGATGTCGTCCAGGCTGGAAAGGAGATGGACATCGGCCCTCTTTTCTTTCATTTCTGCCCTGACCCGGGCAAGCTTGGAAGCCGCAGTCTCTCCCGCATATTTTATATCCAGTGGAAATGCCGGTTCTTTGGGAAGGGCAGGTCTGTTCCTCCAGATACGCCCCACCAAGTCATGATGGTAACTCACGGTTCCGTTCCTGCGGGACACAGAAGCCTCATAATGCTTCCCCTCATCAAGCCCCATCGTCCGCCCATCAAACCCGGCTGTGCCTCCTTCCGGAAGCTCATTTTCAAGGAACTCCTCAATTGTCCCACATCCCGGCTCTCCCATTTTACAGAGTGTGATTCCGCTGCCTTTCAGTTCTTTCTCCGCCTGTATAAAATATCTCCCGTCTGTCCACAGGCAGGCTTTGTCCTGTGTAAACACCGCTGTGCCCGCAGATCCTGTAAAACCGGTGATAAACTGCCGCGTCTTAAAATAATCTCCCACATATTCGCTCTGATGATAATCTGAAGAAGAAACGATCCAGATATCAATTCCCTCTCGCGCCATCTCACCGCGCAGAGCAGTTATCCTCTCAGCCGCTTTCATCGCTGTTCCTCCTGTCACTAAAATCTCTATTATATAGAACGCATCATTTCATGAACAGTTCATCTTAGTTCTGATCCGAAATCTTATATATCATACCACTAAACATCCGGCTGCACAAATAAAAACAGAAAAAAGCAGGACCAGCTTTCAATCAGCCAGTCCTGTCCATGCAGTTTCTTTCATTCCGCTCCTGGCGGAAATAACAGTGCTCCACGCCCTAAGCTCTTCCCTATACAGGATATGCGCCGTTCTCTGTGTCCGCCACTGTGGCATCCACTTTTGTCTGCTGTGCCTGTCTGTATTTGAAGAAGTCCACAGCCACCTGCGGGAAGAGTGCATATGTGAGCACATCCTCATCCTGCTGTATCCACTGTCCGCACTCTTTGCGGAGTGTATCCAGCTCGTTCGGAATCAGGTCCGCCGGGCGGCAGGTGATGATCTCTGCGTCTTCCCCGAGGATCTTCTTCTGAAGTTCCGGGTTAACCGGTTTCACTGTTGCCCCATATTTTCCTGCGAGGATGTCCTTTGTCTCTTTTGTAGCCATCTTATAGCGCTCGCCCATCAGCACGTTAAACACAGCCTGTGTTCCCACGATCTGTGAAGACGGTGTGACAAGCGGCGGTTCGCCGAGATCCTTGCGGACCCGCGGAACTTCTTCAAGCACCTCATAGAACTTATCCTCCGCGCCCTGTTCTTTCAGCTGGGATGTCAGGTTGGAGAGCATACCACCCGGCACCTGATAGAGCAGTGTCTTAATATTGACACCCAGGTTCTTCGGGTTCAGCAGACCGCTCTCAAGCGCCTCGTCACGGATCGGACGGAAATAATCCGCGATCTCAGAGAGAAGTCCCTGATCCAGCCCTGTATCATACGGTGTTCCCTTAAATGTCTCAACCATCACCTCTGTTGCCGGCTGGGAAGTCCCCAGAGCGAACGGTGATATCGCTGTGTCGATGATATCAGCGCCCGCCTCAACAGATTTCATATAAGTCATAGCCGCAACACCGGATGTATAGTGCGTATGCATCTCGATCGGGATATTAACTGCGTCTTTCAGCGCTGTCACAAGTTCTGTCGCCTGATATGGGCAGAGAAGTCCTGCCATATCCTTTACGCAGATTGAGTTCGCACCCATATCTTCAATCCGCTTCGCCAGATCTACCCAATATTCCAGGGTGTAAGCGTCACCCAGTGTATAGGACATTGCGACCTGCGCGTGCGCCTTTTCCTTATTCGCTGCTGTAACTGCTGTCTGAAGGTTGCGAATATCGTTCAGACAGTCAAAAATACGAATGATATCGATTCCGTTCGCAGCGGATTTCTGTACGAAATACTCTACCACATCGTCAGCGTACGGACGATATCCGAGAATGTTCTGTCCACGGAAGAGCATCTGCAGTTTCGTGTTCTTAAAGCCATCGCGGAATTTTCTCAGCCGCTCCCATGGATCTTCTTTCAGGAAACGCAGGGAAGCGTCGAATGTAGCTCCGCCCCAGCACTCTACTGCATGGTATCCGACTTTGTCCATCTTCTCAACGATGGGCATCATCTGCTCTGTTGTCATTCTGGTGGCGATCAGGGACTGATGTGCGTCACGCAGAATCGTTTCTGTAATCTTAACTGGTTTCTTTTCCATTTCTGCCATTTATTTGTCCTCCAAATCTATTACTTAACGCCAAAGATCGCCATGAATGTTCCTGCTGCAACCGCGGTTCCGATAACACCTGCAACGTTCGGTCCCATGGCATGCATCAGAAGGAAGTTGGTCGGATCTGCCTCAGCTCCTACTTTCTGCGATACACGGGCAGCCATAGGCACTGCAGATACGCCTGCGGAACCGATCAACGGGTTGACTTTTCCACCCGACGCCCAGCACATCAATTTTCCAAACAGAACACCTGCAGCCGTACCGAACGCAAACGCGATCAGACCAAGAATTACGATCTTAATTGTATCCATATTCAAGAATGCCTCCGCACTTGTCGTTGCTCCCACGGATGTGCCGAGAAGGATAACAACAATATACATCAGAGCATTCGCAGCTGTATCTGTCAGCTGTCTGACAACGCCAGACTCTTTGAACAGGTTTCCGAGCATGAGCATACCTACCAGCGGAGCTGTCGTAGGCAGAATCACGCAGACAACTATCGTAATGATAATCGGGAACAGAATCCTCTCAAGTTTCGATACCGGGCGGAGCTGCTCCATCTTTATCTTACGCTCTTTCTCTGTGGTAAGAAGCTTCATGATCGGCGGCTGGATGATCGGCACCAGTGACATATACGAGTACGCCGCCACTGCGATCGGTCCCAGGATCGCTGTCTGCTGAAGCTTTCCCGCTAGGAAGATAGATGTCGGTCCGTCCGCGCCTCCGATGATCGAAATCGCTGCCGCGGCTTTATCGGAGAATCCCATGGCCATGGCTCCCAGATATGCGGCAAAAATACCAAACTGTGCCGCCGCGCCGAGGAGGAAGCTCTTGGGGTTCGCGATCAGCGGCCCGAAGTCTGTCATCGCGCCGACCCCAAGGAAGATCAGCGACGGGAGGATGGACCACTCGTCAAGTACATAGAAGTAATACAAAAGTCCGCCTGTCCCGTTGGACGCGTCTTCAGGATGGATCATAATATCCGGATAGATATTAACAAGAAGCATACCGAAGGCGATCGGGACGAGTAAAAGCGGCTCAAAGCCGTGCCTGATTGCCAGATAGAGGAAGATGCAGGCAACACCGATCATGATAAGGTTTCCCACCGTAAGATTCATGAATGCGGTCTGCTCTACCAGGTTCCCCAGTGTATTTGAAATATATTCCATTTGTCAAACCTCCTGGTGAAGTAACTAGTTTAATGTAGCGAGCACTGCTCCTGCCTCTATGGCGTCGCCTACTGCCACATCAATGCTGGCAATGGTTCCCGCTTCCGGGGCAACAACCGGAATCTCCATCTTCATCGCTTCAATAATAACAACCGCGTCTCCAGCCTGAACACTCTGTCCCACTGCTGTCGGGATCTGATATACTTTGCCTGCCGCGCCTGCTTTCACCTGAATTTTCCCAGTGCCCGCCGCTTTCGGTGCCGCCGGTGCCGGTGCTGCCTTTGGTGCCGGTGCCGCTTTCGGTACTGCCGCCGGTGCCGGTGCTGCGCCCGCGCCCTTCTCTTCTACCGTCACATCATATACATTTCCATTTACTGTAATCGTATAATTTTTCATTTTTGAATCCTCCTGCTCACTAATTCCATCTATTTGTTTTTCTTCTCTTGATTGATCTCACAATAAATCCGTCAGGGGAAGCTCCCTCAGACGCCGCGACTGCCGCGGCAATCACTGCCGCCAGTTCTGTGTCATCCGTCACATCTGTCTCCTCCGCCGGGTCCGGTGCAGCCACTGCCTTCGGCACTTCAGCTGCCGCTGTTCCCTGCGGGTTCTTCCGGAATTTTTTCTCAAGATCCGGAATGAACTTCAGAAGCCAGATAATAAATGAAAGAAAGATTAACACGACAAACACTGTTCCCATTCCAAGGACTGTATTGAGCGCAGCTTTCTGAAGGATTTCGCCTATGGTATAATCAGCGCTCACTGTAAGGCTTTCCATATTTGATTTTTCATCAAACACAAATTCGATTGTCGCGTCTCGGTCCCCAAAATTCGCTTCTGTTGTCAGGCTGGCACCGTCGTTTGCCACTTCCATTGTGTAATCGCCCCGGTCCATGAATGTCCCGCACTCATCCACGCCTGAGTTCCATGCATTCATCATGGTCAGGAAATTTTCTCCCGTGATCGGGACTCCCGTGTTGAGCAGAGTCAGGTCCAGTTCCATCTCTGACATGTCCTGAAAACTCTCCATATCCGTCTCGGACATTGCACTGAAGTTCTGGAGGATAAAGTCAGCATACTGTTCCAGCTGTGCCTGATCATATTCTGTTGTGTCCGACTTGCTGCATCCCGTAAAGCTAAGCACAAGGACGAGGACAAGTCCCAATAAACTGATTTTCTTCTTCACTTCGCCTCACCTCACTAAACCGTTCCGTGTTTTTTGTCCGGACGGTCCTCTCTCTTCGTGAACAGCATCTCAAACGCGCCGATCACATATTTTCTTGTATCAGCCGGCTTGATGATCGCGTCTACATACCCTCTTCCTGCCGCTGATTTCGGGCTGGACTGAAGCTCTCTGTATTCTGCCGCCTTCTCTTTCTGTGTGTCCGCATCCGCGTCCGCGTACATAATCTTCGCCGCGAGATCCGCGTCCATCATGCCGATCTCAGCTGACGGCCACGCATAGACCATGTCAGCGCCAATGGATTTGCTGTTCATGGCAGTATACGCGCTTCCGTATGCCCTGCCCACGATTACATTCACTTTGGGTACGGTCGCATTGGCAAACGTATAGGTCATCCTCGCGGCTGCCCTTGCCATATTTTTCTCGGACTCCATTGTCGCCGCAAACCCTGCCACATTTGTCAGCGTCAGGACCGGAATAGAAAACGCATCACAGAAGTTTACAAAATCAATGGCTTTCTTGCATCCATCCACTGTCAGCGCGCAATCGAAGGCAGCTTCCTCGCTGCCGTCCGCCCCGTATACTTTTGTGCGGTTTGCAACAGCGCCAACCGTCATTCCGTTGAGGCGGATAAAGCCGGTCACCATTTCTTTTGCATAGTCTTTCTTCATTTCAAAGAAGACCTGGTCATCCGCGATCTGGGACAGGACAATGGCCGTATCCTCCATCGCGCTGGCAATATCTGTACATACACGGTTCAGATCGTCTGTACATTCCTCATACAAAAGATCATCCTCATAATTCGCGGGAATCATACATACAAGCGAACGGATCTGTCCCAGGATCTCATCCTCTGAGCCGATCCCGTCCACAAGCCCTGCCTCCGCGCTCTGATACTGCGCGCTTGAGGTGTCACATCTGGAGATCTCATTTCCATCCAGGGCGTTCGGAGAATTCACAAAAAGTTTTCCTTCTTTCCCCTCCATAAACGTAAAGTCCGCAAGCCCGGGAACCAACGCGAGCCCCCCTCCGCACATACCGAAAATCGCGGCAATCTGCGGCACCACGCCGGAAGCCATTGTCTGCTTGTAGTAAAGACCGCCGAACGCTTCCAGTGCGTCTGTGGCCTCCTGAAGCCTTAAGCCCGCGCAGTCGATCAGTCCGATCACCGGCGCGCCCATCTTCATCGCCATGTCATAGATGTTCCCGATCTTCTTGGCGTGCATCTCTCCGATTGCCCCGCCCAGGACCGACGCATCCTGGCTGTATACGTAGACGAGATTGCCATCGATCACTCCATATCCGGTAATAACACCGTCTGATGGAGTTTCTTTTTCCTGCAGGTTGAAATCTGTACTTCTGGCAGTTACAGCACCACCGATCTCAACGAAACTGCCCTCATCAAGCAATGTGGCAATTCGTCTGCTTGCTGAGTTTCCTGTTGCATTGTAGCTCATATTCTAGCCCTCCATTTATTAAATTTGTTTAAATTAAACCAAAATTTCTGCCTATTTTAGTATATATCAGCGGTATGGGAATTTCAATTCCTAAATGAGTCGATTTGACAATATTTTCACATAATAGAAGTCTCGATTTGTATATCGAAAACAAAAAATCTGCAGTCACAGGATAAAATTTCGCGTCAGGGGGCCGCCTTATTCAGGCTGAACTCCTGATACAAAATCCCTCTCCCTGTGACTGCAGATCCATGTACTTTTATAGACGAAATCCTTATACGATTCCCTGTGCCGTCATGGCCTCAACGACCTTCTCAAACCCGGCAATGTTCGCGCCTACCACGTAGTTGCCCTTGAAACCGTACTTCTCAGCAGCATCCGCCATATTGTGGCAGATATTTACCATAATATTCTGAAGTTTCGCATCCACTTCCTCGAATGTCCAGCTCAGGCGCTCGCTGTTCTGTGACATCTCAAGCGCAGATGTAGCAACACCGCCTGCGTTCGCTGCTTTTCCTGGAGCGAACAGAACGCCATGCTGCTGGAGGTACTCTGTTGCCTCCATTGTGGTCGGCATGTTTGCGCCTTCCGCAACTGCCATACATCCGTTCTCTACGAGCATCTTTGCGTCTTCAAGATGGAGCTCATTCTGTGTTGCGCACGGAAGCGCGATATCCACTTTGACAGACCAGACACCTCTGCCCTCATGGTATTCTGAATTCGGACGGTATTTCTTGTACTCTGTCAGTCTTGCACGGTTGACTTCCTTGATCTCTTTGAGCGCCGCCACATCGATTCCTTCCGGATCATATACCCATCCTGTAGAATCGCTCACTGTTACAACCTTAGCGCCCAGCTGCTGTGCCTTCTCTGTCGCGTAGATTGCCACGTTTCCTGAACCGGATACGGCAACCGTCTTTCCTGCGATATCCTGTCCGTTCAGTTTCAGCATCTCTTCAGTCAGATAAAGCAGACCGTATCCGGTCGCCTCTGTACGGACAAGTGATCCACCGTAGCTTAAGCCTTTTCCTGTCAGGACTCCTTCGTAAAGTCCGCGGATTCTCTTGTACTGACCGAACATATATCCGATCTCTCTTGCGCCTGTTCCGATATCTCCTGCCGGAACGTCTGTATCAGCGCCAATATATTTGCAGAGCTCTGTCATAAAGCTCTGGCAGAATGCCATAACTTCCCTGTCAGATTTGCCCTTCGGATCAAAGTCTGAGCCACCTTTTCCTCCACCGATCGGAAGGCCTGTCAGAGAGTTCTTGAAGATCTGCTCAAATCCAAGGAACTTGATGATACCAAGGTTTACGGACGGGTGAAGGCGGAGTCCTCCCTTGTACGGTCCGATCGCACTGTTGAACTGTACGCGGTATCCTGTATTTACATGTACCTGCCCTTTATCATCTACCCACGGCACGCGGAATTTAAACTGTCTCTCCGGCTCTGTCAGTCTCTCAAGAAGAGCCTCTTTGCGGAACTTCTCCTCATTCGCCTCGATCACAACGCGAAGGGACTCCAGAACTTCTTTCACTGCCTGGTGGAATTCCGGCTCTGCCGGGTTTTTCTTTACGACCAGATCGATCACTTCATCAACGTATGACATCTTAAACTACCTCCTAAAATAAATATGGACGCGCAAATCCCCCTTGGAGTTTTGCGGCGCCTTTGCCTACTCGTCCATTTTATAAGGTATATAAATAATTGTCAATGATAAGTTTCATTATTTCACCGTTTTAACGCTTTATTACAATAAAATTGCAGGAATCCCCAAAGAGCCGCTGCAGAATACTGTACAAATCTGGATTTGCCGGGGAGACCCATACTGGTTGATGGCAAATCGGACGAAAACTTCGGAGCGAATTATCGAAGACGTATTCTGCATGGATGTGTGGGTGGCTTCGGTTCCGCTCCATGGAACAAGAAAAATAACGAAATCCGATAACATGCTAAAAACAGAA